>JANSXG010000202.1 GCA_024743075.1 bacterium
CATGTCCGACTATTCGAAGATGCTTGAAGCATCGCGCCACGCGGTCATCGAAGCCGCTGAGGTGTGCCGTCACGTGCAGCGGACCAGCGAGTCCGTCCGGAGCGTGCTCAAGGATGACTCGAGCCCGGTCACGGTCGCGGACTACGCGGCGCAGGCGGTGATCGCTCACCTTCTGGAGGATGCGCTCGGAGCGGTGCACCTGGTCGCCGAGGAAGACGCCGACGACCTCCGCTCGCGACTGGAAGCCGGGTCACCCGCGCTGCCCGAAGCGGTACTCAACGCCGTGCGCCTGGCCTGGCCTGATGCCACGATGGATGCGATGCTCGACGCGATCGACCGGGGCAACGCCGAGCCGAAGCGCGACGACCTGCACAACTTCTGGACGCTCGACCCAGTGGACGGAACGAAGGGGTTTCTGCGAGGCCAGCAGTACGCCATCAGCCTTGCCTGGATCGAGCACGACAGTCCGGTCATCGGCGCGCTCGGCTGCCCCAACCTCTCCCTCAATCAGAGCGACGACCCGGGCCTTGTCGACCCACGAGGCAGCCTGTATCTGTCAATCCGGGGCGACGGCGTCTGGGAAACCCACTGCGACCGCGACGCGGACTCCTGGACCTCCGATGGGCACACGATGACCCGCCTCCATCACGAGCCGATCGAAGGAATCTCGATCTGCGCCTCGGTCGAGAAGGACCACTCCAGCGCCAGCGATACCGACCGTGTCCTCGAACTGCTCGAGCAGCGCGGCATCTCATCACGCGAGCCGGTTCGCCTCGACAGCCAGGCGAAGTACGCCGTCGTCGCTCGCGGGCAGGCCGATGGCTACCTCCGTCTACCGGCCCGGCGGGCGTACGTGGAGAAAATCTGGGATCACGCCGCCGGTGCCCTGATCGCGGGAGAATCCGGGGCTCAGGTCACGGACATCCATGGCTACCCTCTTGAGTTTTCGCATGGGGTTCGCCTCGAAATGAACAAGGGCATCATCTGTGCCCCGCCTCAAGTCCACGGGTACTTCGTCGACGCGGTGAAGCAGCTCGGTCTGGGTCGCTCCTGACCACAGATCTGGTGGATTCTCTCGCCACGACCGCAAGCAGTTGGGGGGCTTCAGGCAGTTTTTGCGGCAGATCCTCTGAAAAATCCCCCACTGCGGTGGCATCTGACGCGCAATTCTCATTTTTCTACTTGAAACAAGAATCCTGACGATATCTTGAATCAGACGAAACATATGTTGACACACAGATCTCTCTCTCTCCTCCAGCGGGGCGCTGCTTACCGGCAACGCCCCGCTTTCTTTGCGCAGAAGATGGTCAGAGGGCTCCGATGATCGTTCCGTGCGCGCGAGAACACCCCTGATGTCTGATGCCGGCCGCGAACAAGTCGTTTCGCAGGATCGGCGCCGCTCGGCGTGGCGTCTGATCTGGACGATCTGCGCGGTCGCTTTGCGGGTCGTGCTGCTCGCGACGCTGGCGATCTGCGCGGCCTCGCCCGAACTGATCCACTTGGACTGGAGGTTCGACATCGTGGCCAGTCTTCTCGCGCAGGTATGCCTGGTCGGGTGCGTCGTCTCGATCTGGCAGGCCGCGTTCGGGCGCTGGGTCTGGTGCGCAGCGTTCGCGGTCGTCACCGCGGGTGGATTCTCGTGGATGCTCGGCGTCGAGCGAGCGCCGACAGCGGGATCGGCGGCCACGGGAACCGGAGTCAGCGTGCTCGTGATGAACGTGCACTCGCGCAACGACCGGGACGAAGCCATTTTCACGGTGATCGACGGTGCAGACGCCGACCTCGTCGTGATCGTCGAATCGAGTTGGAAGATCATCCGGACACTGCCGGCACACCCGCCGCTGCTCGAACGCTACCCCTACCGCGACGGCGCTGACGCGAACTCCTCGGGCCAGATCATTGTCCTGAGCAAGCACCCGTTGACGCGTAGCAACGACAACGGTGCTTCCCCGGGTCTGGCCAGCAGCTGGGGCTATCGCGCGGGCTACGTCGATCTCGGCGGCGAGCGGATCCGCTTCGCTGCGGTCCACGCGCCTTCGCCTCGCACGCGGGCAACCTGGGGATACGGCCAGCACACTTTCACCAGGCTGGCTCAACACTTCGAACGCATCGGTGGCCCGATGGACTCCCGTTCTGAACCGACGATCGTCGCCGGGGACCTGAACAGTTCTCCGACCGGCGTCCGATCGCGACTCGTCACCGAGAACCTCGGCCTGCGTCGGGCGAAACCCGTTCGGGTCTGGGACGGCACGTACCCAGCTTCGCTTCCCTGGTTCGCGAGATCGTCGATCGACGGGGCGTTCGTCTCCCAGGGAATTTCAGTGCGCTCGTGGACGACCGTCCGCGTCCCGGGCAGCGATCACCGAGGAGTCTTAGTCTCGCTCGACATTGAAGCAAGACCCGGAGACTGATCCGGCGTCGGCTGCCCGGCCACCGTCTCAGGCACGCTGCGCCGGCGTCCTCGCCCCAGACGTCCGGCGATCATTCCGAGCAGGCGCTCGCGTTCATTCGGGTTCAGGGCGAGGAAGTACCCCAGGGGCGCATAGGTCGCGCCGGTGACGACGAGCACGGTCGCCAGCGACACGACGGAATCGATGCTCACGATAGCGCGCACGCCCAGGGCGATGCCCAGGAAGATCGCGAGCGAGGCGACCGGGCGGAAGTAGACCGTCCGCCACAGCTGCGCGACGGTTCGACGGGAGACATCGGCGATCAGCCACGGGAAGTACACGCCGTAGAGCAGGATCTGGATCACGACGGTGACAATGATCGCGCTGATCGGCGCGAACCCGAATGCGAGCAGCCCCGCCGCGATGACGGGCTTTGCGATTGCCGCTCCGAACATGAGCGGGCTGAATCGCCTCAGGTGCCCCATGCCGTACAGCACGCTGGCGGCTGCGTAGTGGGGCTCGGCTACGACGGTTCCGATCAGGGTCACGATGGCGAAGGTCGCGATGATCTCGATGAGTTCTGACGGCGACGGCCCGCCGGGTGCGGAGCCCTCGGCGATGGAATCGGCGAGCCATACGGTGAGCACAGGTTCAGCGAACACACCGAGCAAGATCGCGCAGCAGCCGGTGATCACGAGCGGGAAGCGGATCGTGGCATCGAGCACGTTGCGAACGGTGTCGATGCGTCCCTGCTCGTGCAGGTCGGACGCGAGCGCGTCGGTTCCGAGGATGATCGAGGAACCGGCCAGCCGCGCATACCCACGAACCTGGTTGCTCACACCGTAGATCGCGTTGTAGATGGGGCCGACGAACAGGTTCAGAAGGAGTTGGTCGAGTTCGTAGAACGAGTACTGCGAGACCGGGATGCTCATGGCCCACCCGCCGGTGCGGAAGAGGCTGCGTATAACTCTGGCGCTGACCAATCTCGGTGAGAACCTCGCGTCGGGGCTGCGCGAGCGTCCGTACAGGGCGAGCGCGGTGAGCACACCGACTCGTAGCAGCGTGCGAAGCCAGACGAACGCCACAAACCCTTCGGCGATCCCCCACTGCATCACGATGAACACCGCGACAAGATCGCAGAGCCGGTTGGCCAGCATGAACGCGTTCAGCTGCAGGATCTTCCCCGCACTGATGACCATGGCCTGCCAAGGCGTGATGCCGAGGTAGAAGGCGGCGCCGACCGCGGTCGCGAGAATCGTCGACCGTAGATCCGAGTGCAGTTCCGGGGCGTAATCGAGGACCAGCACGCCCAGGGCCTGGAACGGCCACCCGATCGCGACAATCAGCAGGAAGAGCGAGACGGAGATGACGACGCCGCAGGAGAAGACGCGTCGGAACTCCGTTGAGTCGCCGCGCGCTCTGAAGGCGGAGAAGTCGCGGATCATCGATCGGGAGAGCGCCGAGAAGCACGCGTACAGCGTCAGGTCCGTGACCTGAAGAATGAAGATGAACATCCCGAAGCGGATCAGGCCGAACTCGCTGATCAGCAGCGCCGTGATGATCAGCCCGGCCACGAATGTGATCCCGAGCCGCGCCCAGCCGGACGCGATGATGCTCAGCAGTTGGCCGGCGGTGCTGCGTCCGTGCGTTTCGTTCACATCTACTCTCTGGTGATCAGGAAAGAACTATCGGACCTTCGGGGACTCGTCCGACGGGCGCCAAGACTGTCTATCGACACGAGGGGCCTCCTGTTCGGAACCTCGCGCGGGAATTCAGGGGTCGCGGGGCCAGCTCAACGCCGGATGGATCGGTACAGCCGGGCCGCGATGAACACCGCGATGTACACCATCGCGATGTTCGGCCCCGGTTGCCAGTCGGTCTCGAAACTGATCACCAGACCGATCGCGGCCCCCGCGAGCCCCAGAATCACCGACAGAACGATCACGCGCGAGAGACGGCGCGACAACTGCAGCGCTGCGGCCCCCGGCAGAACCAGCATCGCCGTGGCCAGGATGACACCGGCGAGCTGCATCGTGACCACGATGGCGATCGCGAGCACGACCATGAGCATCGCACGCACCGCCCCCGTGCGAACGCCCAACGACTCGGCCATCGGCTCGTCGAACGCCCAGA
>JANSXG010000221.1 GCA_024743075.1 bacterium
AGATCACCCCCAACAAAACCCCGACACTGCACATCCCCGTACCGGGTGCTGGTTCGCAGCGCGTCCACCTCGATCACGAGCTGATCGCCCGGAACAACCGGCTTTCTGAGCTTCACGTGGTCCATCGAGAGCAGCACGCCGACCTTGCCGATCCGCTCCAGTTTCTGCGAGAGCATCAGCGCCGCGAGTTGGCACATCGCCTCAACAATCAGCACTCCCGGCATCAGGGGTTGAGCCGGATAATGCCCCTGGAAGAACGGCTCGTTGATCGTCACATTCTTAATGCCCACCGCGCGTCGGTCCGGCTCCATCTCCAGCACCCGGTCGACCAGCACCATCGGGTACCGGTGCGGCAGGATCCGCAGGATCGAGCGGATATCCATCGCCGGCTGCGAGATCGCCCGGCTGTGCCCGGTCGTCGGACGACCCTGTTCGGTCTGGCGCGCGTGCTCGACGAGTTCTCGCGCGAGTTTGTGATTCAACTTGTGCCCGGCCCGGTGCGCCACGATCCGGCCGAGGATCGGGCGACCCACCAGATGGATGTCGCCGAGCAGGTCCAGCACCTTGTGACGAACCGGCTCGTCCTCGAAACGAAGCGTGTTCTCGATCGGGCCCGACGGCCCGAGCACCAGCATGTCCTTCGGCGTCAGGTGCGCGAACAGACCCTTGGCGCGCATCGCCTGCGCTTCCTGCTCGGTCGAGAACGTCCGGGCCGGCGCGATCGAGCTGCGGAACTCCTCGCGTGTGATCGTCGACGAGTGCACCTGTCGACCGAGCGGCGACTGCGCGCCGTAGTCCAGCGCGTAGAGCAGTTCCAGCGCGGGCGTGTCGATCGGCAGCGCCGCCACCGTCGCATCGCCCTCTCGCACCGTGATCGGAGTGTCCACCACGAGGTAGTTCCGCGGCGCGCTCTGCTCGGTCAGACCGACCGAATCGATCGCTTCGACGAACGGCATCGCCGAGCCGTCGCCGGCCGGCAGTTCCGGGCCGTCGACCTCGACCGTGCAGTTGTCGATCGCCGAGCCGACCAGCGCCGCCATGCAGTGCTCGACCATCTCCACGGTCGTCTCGCCCCGCTGAAGCGTCGTCCGTCGCGGGCGCTCCACCACGTGATCCACCCGCGCCGGGATCTGCGGCCGCCCGTCCAGGTCCGAACGCACGAACACGATGCCGTGCCCCTCTTCCGCCGGACGGATCGTCGCGCTCGCCGGCTGACCGGTGAACAGCCCCGTCCCACGGACCGTGACCGCCTCGGCGATCGTGTGCTGCTGGTCGATGCTGTCGATCACGCCTCCCCCTCCCCGCGCTTGCCGGTAGCACGCTCGTGCGACCGGTGCTCCCGAACCAGTTCCGGCAGGTGACGCAGACACGCCATCTGACGCAGAAAGTCACGCGCCGGCCCCGCCGGCGTCCCGCCCCAGGTCACGCCCGGCGGCACATCGCCCATCACACCCGAGACCGCCGCCAGCGTGGCGCCGTCGCCGATCGTGATCCCGTCGTGGATCCGGCAGCCACCGCCGAGCGTCACGCCGTTTCCGAGCGTCGCGGACCCGGCGATGCCGGTCATGCCGCACACGATGCAGCTCCGTCCGATCCGCACGTTGTGACCGACCTGCACCAGATTGTCGATTTTGGTGCCGCTGCCGATCATCGTATCGCTGAACTTGCCGCGATCGATGCACGAGTTCGCGCCGATCTCGACATCGTCGCCGATCTCAACCCCGCCGATGTGCGGGATCTTGAGCACGCCCCCACCGTCCGGGCTCGGCCGGTAACCGAAACCGTCCGCCCCGATCACCGTCCCAGGGTGCACGAGCACCCGCTCGCCCAGCACGCACCGATCCTCGATCACCACGTTGGACCGAAGATCGCTGTCGGCACCGATCCGAACGCCCGCGCCGACCCGCACGCCGGGGTGAAGCCGAGTTCTGTCGCCGATGGCCGAACCCGCCCCGACCGTCACGTGCGCGCCGATGAAGACGCCATCACCGATCGTCGCGCTCTCGTCGATCGCCGCCGACGGGTGCACCCCGGCCCTCGGTGTTCGCTCGATCGCCTTCGACGCCGCTTCCAGCAGCGCCAGCATCGCAAGGTCCGCATCTTCGACGACCAGGATCGCTCGGCCCTCGCCGGGCTCCATGCCGACCGACGGATCCTCATAGACCGCCCGCGAAACCAGCACCGCCGCCGCGCCCGACTCGTCCCAACCCCGAGCGAACTTCGCGCTGCGCACGAAGGTCAGCGCATCCGGTCCCGCCCCTTCCAGCGATGACAACGTGCCGAACCGGGCCGAACCGTCTCCGATCACCTCGGCGTCAAGAAGCGCTCCCGCTTCCGAAGCGCTCCACGAGGGTTTCTTTGTTTCAGAACTCGTTCCGGGCGACCCGCTCACGCCTCAGCGGTTCCCGCCGCTCGACGCGAAATCCGCGTTCATCCGGTTCGCCACAGCGTCCGTGATGTCCACCGTGTCACGCCCATACAACACCGTGCGACTGATCATCGCCGACTCCAGCGCCTGCAGCCCACCCTCCCTGGGCAGCGGTGCAGCAGAGTCGTCGCTGATCACCAGCGAGTACCCCGCGGTCGTCGCGTAGTCTTCCACCGCCGCGAGAACCTTGCGGTACAGCTCTCGCTTCATCCGCGTCAGACGCTCCGCCGCGATCCGCTGGGCGTACTGCTGCTCCGCGTCCAGATCGGCCTGGAGGCGCACGATCTCTTCGAACAGCTGACGGGCCCGAGCGTCGCTCGCCGTCTCCAGTTCGTCGGCCTTCGCCCGCAACTGCGCGCGAAGGTCATTCACGCCCTTCTCAAGGCGGGTTCCGAGTTCGTCGAGCTCCCGCTGGCCCTGCGTCCGCTCCGACAGAGAATCGATCAGGCGCTGCAGATCCACAACCGCTACCGGCTCTGCCGCCGGAGCGACCTGCGCCAGGTTCGCGTTCACGGGCGCCGTCGACATCGACAGCACCGCGCCCCCCACAAACACCAGAGACCCGACCAGTGACCATCGCCAAAGGGTTTCGCACTTCATGTTCGAATCTCCTGCTTTGAGCTGCGTGTTACTCAACCCCGCGCACAAAGATCGCGCGGCCCTACCGGGAACACCGGCATCGTAAGCAAGTTAGCGTCTACATACAAAAGAATCCGGCACGAAGGCCGCTTCCCAGCTCAGAACGGCAGGTCGAACGCGAAACTGAAAATCTGCGTGTCGTCCGAATCTTCCTTCTTGAGCGGGATCGCGAAGTCGAACGCCAGAGGCGTCTGCCCGAACGCGGGGATGTACAGCCGCAGACCCGCCCCCGCCGTCACCCTGTACTCGTCAAGGCTGAAATCGTTGGACACCGTGCCCGAGTCCACGAACAGGGCCAGCCCGATGATGTCGCGCCACACCGGGCGTTCAACCTGGGCCCCGAAGAAGAAGCTGAAGTCACCGCCCACCTGGTCGTCGCTGGGCTGCCCCGTGTCGTTGCGAAGCCCGACCGGACCGATGCCGCGGAAATCGAAACCGCGAAACGTCCGCCCGCCGAGGTTGAACCGCTCGAAGATCGGCGCCTCGTCCGACTGCGGGATGTACCCGAGACGGGTGTCCAAACTCAGCACCGTCGGACGCCCGAGGTAGTCCTCATCGATCTTCAGAAAGATGGTGTGCTCGGCCGTCAGCTTCGTGAAGTCATAGTCGCCGCCGATCAGGCCGATCTGCTCGACACCCAGTTCCAGGCGCGTCCCCGCCGTCGGCCTC
>JANSXG010000011.1 GCA_024743075.1 bacterium
CTGATCCTGATCGCGATCGGCCTGCTGCTTCAGGCGACGGCGGAACTGATCGGCGGCTACTTCACGCGAGACAACGACGTGAGCGACGACGACGCGCCGGCGGTCCCAAAGGCCAATCTCAACCCCGATCGTGCGTGGCTCCGCCGCCACGGACTCGACCCCGACAAACCTCAGCCACCGACTCCCGGAGGCGACAGGAACAACGGCCACGGATCGGCCTGAGTAGGACCCCGGCGGTCAGGGATGACCGCCGGGGTCATTCACCACCACGAACGCCACGGAGAGGCGCATGGGCAAGAAGCAGACGATCAAACTCACCAAGCGGGAGCGCGAGGAGGCGAAGCGGAAGCTGCTCGTCGCCGCGACGCTCTCCAACATCGCGAAGAAGCTGGAGAGGGAAGCGGCCGCCGTCGAGCTCGATGCCGGTGGCTACCCGCTCGACTTCCAGCTGACCGTCGACGACTCGACCGTCCGAGTCGGTGAGCCGACCACCGGCAAGAAGGGGTACCAGTTCGGGTTCAGCGATGTGCTCGTCGCGGCGCTCTACAACATCGAGAACTTTGAGGAGGTCGTGACCTGGGCGATCGACACGCTCAAACAAGCCAAGTCCGACCGGGAGCTCGCGACTGAACTCAAGGCGTTCAAGAAGATCGTCACCGACCACTCCGAAGGCCGGCAGGCGGACCTCCGTCTTCGCACGCCGGCATCGACGAGCCGTGGCGCACGCGCCGCCACCATCGGCGGGCTTGTGCTCGAAGGTCGAGTCGGCACCGAGGCGTTCGACATCGCCCTTGCGGGGGACGAGTGAACCTTGATCGCCGCCGTCACCTCTAGCATGTCGTTTGGCGAGACGATCTCCGGAGCGTCAACGCTGATCGCCGGCATCCTCAGCGCCGTGGTCCTGATCTGGATCTACTTCGAGAGCCAGCGTGAGAAGGACCGCAACGAACGCCGCGCCGCCAGGCACAGCGAGATCATCGCGCGTATCGACCACAACTCGGCGATCTCCCGCAACCAGTACGAGTCGCTCGAACAGAAGTTCGACGCGCAGATGTCGGTGCTCCTGAGCATGATCAAAGACCAGGGGCAGGCGCTGCGGAAGCAGGGCGAGAAGATCGACCACTTCGAGCGGACCGTCAACGACATCAACCTGCGTCTCGCAGTGGTCGAAGCCACCAAGGCGGATTGCGGCAAACCTGAGCCGCAATCCGTCGGCGGGAAGGGCAAAGCCTGATCCATGCCGAACCAGACGTGCGACAGCAAAGCCTCCTGCGAGCAGGCCGAGAAGATCGGACTGCGGGTGGCGTCGCGCGTCCTGGACAAGCTTCGCCTGGACCCGAAGAAGGGCAACCGGAGCACCGTCTGGAAGATCCCTCGCCCGATGCTCGAACGCGCCGTGTACCTGCACTGCGTTCGCGGCATCGACTGCGCGAAGGTCCACGCCGAGATCGAATCGAGCATCGACGAACAGATGGTCCCGATCACAAACTTCCGCCGGTTCATGAAGCACGCTCGGGAGATGTACGAGCACGTCAGCTACAAGAGCTTCAACCGGGTCATGGCGGATCCGGACTACGTTCCCGGCGACGGCAACGTCGACGTGATGGCCGAGACGCTGGCGGTCAACCTGTACGAGCGGGCGCTGCACCTGCTCGGCGGAGGCGACGACGGCGAGCCGCCGACCGAGGCCGAGATGCGGATCATCAACCGTGCGCTCGACACGCTCGCGTCGATCTCCGCCGGCAGTGCGACCGCCAAGCGCAAGCTCGCCCAGGCCCGACTCGACCAGATGAAGGCCAACAAGCTCAAGGCCTCGCTGTCAGACAAGATGGACGCCGCGCCGCAGGACGAATTCAGCAAGGTTGACGTGCTCAGGCTCATCGACGGAGTACTCGCGGGCGGCGTCGCGGTCGAAGACGCCATCAAGGCGAAGGGCGGTGTCTCATGACCAAAGCCCCCAGCCGCAGCGGCGAGCACGTCATCGACATCGACACCGATCGCAGTGTGAAGACGCTGCAACTCGCCGACTCGCGCGAGATGGTCCGCGTCGCCGGCAAGTCGAGACCGGTCCCGATGTTCTGCCCGATCCACATGCGGGTGATCAACGAGCGGGCCAAGGTCATGATCGTCCGCTTCCCGCGTCGCGGCGGCAAGGACTACACGGTCGCCGCCAAGGTGGTCCTTGATCGACTGCGCGGTCTGAGCCCCCGCGACTGCTCGTACGTCACGCTCGACCGTCCCCGCGCGGTCGAGTGGATCGGGTACGTCGCGCAGATCCTGAAGCGGTTCGGCGTGCTCCTCAAGGTAGTCGGCTACACCGAGATCATCGAAGAGAGCGAGTACTTCGTCGCCGAGGTGCGCATGCCGATCCCCGGCATGGACCACACCGTCACCGTTCGGGCGCTCAGCTCGACCGTCGACGGCGTCCGGGGGCGCGACGGTGACGTCATCCTCAGCGAGTTCGCTTTTCATCCGGAGCCGAAGCGGTTGTTCCAGGCGGCTGCTCCGTGCACCCAGAACGGCGGGCAGATCGTCATGCCATCGACCGTCAACGTCGACGGCGACTTCGATCACGAACTGGAGAAGATGGCGATCCGCCGCCGCGACGGCGAACCGGAAGAGGGCGACATGGAGATCGCCCTGCACATGGCAGACATCGAGCAGCTCTCTTGGGATGGCTGGGAAGAGGGCACCGGCTACATCCACGTGCTGAACGCGGCGGACCCCGCTCGGAAGATGCCGAACTTCAAGCCCCGGACTCCGGAGTCGTACATCGCCGCCGCGAGGGCGACCGCGATCGACGAAGAGACGCTGCTCCGCGAGTTCTATCACGTCCGTCCGCTCGGCGCAAAGATGTTCTTCCCGCGCCCGATGGTCAACGAGTGCGTGAGCTCGGAATCCCCCAAGCCGATCCGCTACCAGGCACCGCCTCGCTACCTCAAGAAGAACGACCCGACACTGGAGCGTCGCGTCGCCGAGGAGATCGCAGGCGTGCGACGGCAGATGCTCGCGCTGATGCACGAGGCGGCGTCGAAGTACTCCGGGCCGATGTACGCCGGGGCTGACATCGGGCGCGAGGGCGACAAGACGTCCCTGTGGATCAAGCAGCGTCGGGACGGGATGCTCCGCGACGTGGCGCTCGTCACGCTCCGCGGCTGCGCGTTCGAGGAGCAACTGGACCTGATCCGGGCGGCGCTCGACTTCCGGGTGAACGGCGTCTGGGTTGCGCGACTGATCGGCGACGCCAGTTCTCTGGGCATGATGCCGATGGAGACGCTGGAGCGCGAGTACAAGTCTCGCGTCGACGGCCGCAAGTGGACGAGCCAGAACAAGGTTCTCATGTTCACCTACGCCAAAAGTCAGGTCGAGCAGGTGCTTACCGACATCCCGCGCGACGAGGAGACCATCCGCGCGATCTGCTCCGTCCGCCAATCGTTCAGCGCGACCGGCAACGCGATCTTCGACATCGAGTCCAACAAGGACGGCCACGGCGACGAGGCCGCATCGTTTGTGATGGTGCTCGCGGCCGCCGATGAGCACGTTCCGCAGGGAGGTCTAGTGACCGCCGGGGGGTGGGCGATATGATCGACGCATCCGGCGGAGCCACGGTCAACCTGGACGCCACCGTCGCGGACGGGATGCCGCGCTTCGCGCCGTCGAAGCAGCGGCTCGAAGAGCTCCGCAAAGACCGGGCGATGCGCAAAATCATGCGCGATCTGTACGACGGTCTCTGGGCAAAGGTGCTCATCCTCGACGGTCGCACCCAGCACTTCTTCCAGGACGCGAGGAAGGGCTCAAACAAGCACCCTCAGGACATCGGGCCGTTGGTCCAGAAGTTCAACGTCTTCAAAGTCGCGTGCAAGGTACACGCGGACGTCAACGCGCACCGGCCTCCCATCGTCACGGTGGACGACGAGGAGTATCCCCTCCAGGCGCTCGCCTTGAAGTCGATCAGCGATCGATGTCTGTTCGACACGCTGTACCACCGCGCCAACCGCAGGGCAGCCAAGGAAGGCTCTGCCATCATCCACGCGTGCATCGACGCGGACCAACTCAGCGCGAACCGGGGCGCAGTGCTCGCGCTCGTCGACAACGATGAGTGGCTGCCGGTCGGACCGATCGGCCCCGACGGCCAGCCCCGCGTCTGGGAGCGCCGCTGGATCATCGCTCGAACGATCGACCGCCGCGAACAGCTCTACCTGCGCATCGAACGCTACTGGTCCCCCAACGGTCAGGTTGTCATCGACAACGAAGCCTACAAGGTGAAGGCTGCTGACACGCTCGTCGACACGACGGACACATCCAAGTGCGTCCGCGTCTCTCTGGCCGAAGCACTCGGCGAGGAGGTCGCTTCCGAGATCGAAGAGATCCGACAGTTGCCCACACGGTTCATACCGGTGGTGTGGCTGCTCCGCGACATGAGCGAAGCCGATCAGCCCGAGGGATTGATCGGCGAGAACGATATCGACCTGCTCGACGAGGTCATGGGCGCGTTCAGTCAGTGGGCACGGTCCCGCTCGGTCCACGCCACGCCGAAAATGCGAGTCGGCCGTGGACACGTCGACCCGAAGACGAACCAGGCGAACGTCTCCAACGACGTATTTATCGATCCCGAGAAAGAGATCGAGTACATCCTCGCGCAGTTCGAGCTTTCGAAGATCCTTGAGTCGCTCGACCGGGCCATCAGCTACGCCCTCGCGCAAATGGAAGTCTCGCAGATGCTCCTCGGACTCGAGCCGGCGGGCGGCGTTGCGGAGACGCACGAGAGCCGCCGGCTTAAGGCGATGAGCACGCTCACGTCGGCGCATCGGTCGGTCCCGATGCAGGGGCCGGCGCTCGGCCGTGCCTTCGAGTGCGCGTGTGCGCTGGAGTCGTCGATCCAGACGGGCTGGCCCTATGGCACCGTCGACGTCGAGCCCAGACCGGAGATCCCCAAGGAAACGATCGACCGTGTCCGGGAGGAAAGAGAGAAGCTCGAAGGCGGCCTCACCAGCGTCCGTCGGGCGCTCGGACAGATCCACGGCGAAGACCTGGTCGAGGAGATCCTCGAAGAGATCAGAGAGGACCAGAAGCGGCAGACCGAGTTACAGCGGCAGTCCATCTTCGGCGCGACGGGATCGAACGATCCCTTTGGCGATACGCGGGCGGATACGCAGGCACCGCAGTCAGCAGGCACCGAGGTCGATGCTGAAGGCGACGCAGTAGACGCAGACGGCGAGGTGAGAATTGTTTAACCGAGGTCAGAACCGGTTGAGCTTGCGCTTGGTATCCGAGGTCATCTCGACCCTGTTGTCGCTGTGCGTGATCTCCACGCTGACTGTGGCTGCGCCTCACCCGAGTCGGACTGTCGGTGCGCAGGAGGATCAGATGGCCAAGAACCCCTCTGGGGTCACCGGTGCGAACATACCCGGCGGACCGGGCGGCGCGACCGTCGCGGTTCTCGAAGAGGTGACCCGGATGTTCGGCGCGGCGCTGGACGACAACGTTGTCGCCGCCGGGAAGGCCATCGAACGCCTGGCCATCGATCCGGATTCGTCCGGCGGTCAGTTCCAACTCGATCGAGCACGCGCCGTCGAGCGCGAGATGATGGCCCGCCTGGTCCGCCTCAACCAGCAGCTGCAAAGCCCGCTGACGAAGGGCACCCTCGAAGCGATCGAGCGGGGAGCCAAGGAAACCGAAAGAGAGGCGCGTCGGTTCGGCCTCGGCCCGGACTCGTCCCAGGTGGGCGAGGAGTCCGGCCGATTCGGCGGAGCGTTCACGACCGGTATCAATGACCGCGTCATCGAACTGCTCGCGGCCGACGCGGTGGCCGATACGGCGGCCCGGCTGAACAACGCGGCTCTGGGTCAGGTGGATGATCTGCGGCGTTTGGTCCGGGCCGTCGCGGCCGGTTCTGTTCTCGCGGAGCGCGAGCCGGAGGTCAACCGGGCCATCGGCCGGTCGATGATCACCGGCAACCCGCGCGACGGCATCCGCGCGATGCGCGAGCTCTTCCGCGACCCCGAGTCCGACGCCGCGCTGACCTACCGCAAACTCGGCAACCGTCGGATCACCGTCGGCGGCTGGACCGGCCCGATCCGCGCCTACGCCAGCACGGTGTTCCGGACACGCGGCCGCGAGATCAGCGTCGCGGCGAAGCACGAGAGCGCCCGGGCGCTGGGCGTGCAGACGTTCCAAATCACGGGTCGCGTGTCGCAGAACTTCTGCACCCGGTTCATCGGCATCGTCTACACGCTCGGGAGCACGGCCGGCCTTCCGGACTACGTCATCTCCGCCGACGAGCTTCCGGGCGGTCCGCCACCGTTCCATCCCAACTGTTCGAAGTCCAGCGTGCTCCACGTCCTCGGTGTTGTCGACGACGACCGGACGGAGAACGCCCAGAAGGCCCGACGGGCATTCGAGACCGCCAGAGCGAAGGGGGAGCTCATGAAGAACATCGCATGACCCTCGAAGCCGACACGAACCGCACTCAGTCACCGAATCACCACACCACGAATTGAGGCCACACCATGAAACTTGATCTTTCCCCATTCAGCGAAGAGCAGCAGGAAGCGTTGCTGCCCGTCCTCCTCGGGCTCGAAGAACGAGTCTCCGAGCAGGCGAAGAAGGCCGAGCAGTCTCAAGGCACCGCGGATCCCGAGGAGCTCGCCGCCCTCAAAGCCGAGGTCAAGGAACTGCGCGAGCAGATCGCCGAGGCGAAGAAGCCGGCGAAGGCCGACGACAAGTCCAAGTCCGATGCCGACAACGATGCCGAAGAAACGCTTCCGCCGGCGGTGCAGGCGCGTCTCGATGAGATGAGCGCCCAGATCACCAAGATGACCGAAGAGCGCGACGGCGAAAAGTCCAGCGCGAGGTCTCGCCAGCTCGCCGAGCAGACCGTCCAGAAGCACCACCCGAACCTGCCCGACAAGGCGAAAGCCCGGCTGATCGAACGTATCGCGAGCGCATCGCCGGCCGACGAGGCCGCTGCGGTGAAGACCGCGAACGACGTCGCGGCCGAGTGGCGCGATGCCGGGACCGAGATCAAGCCCATCGGCGCGGACTCTTCGATCGAGCCCAAGAAGAAGCCCGCCGCGCCGGGATCGTCCGAGGCCCGGATCCAGTCGATCCGGGAAGGCGCGACGCGCGGCAGCGTCGTCTGATCACCCAGCCCAACACCATCGCTTGACACCAACCAGCACACCGCCTCCGGCCATCGCCGAGGCACACTGAACAGGAGGCAGGGATGCCCTTGAAAGTCGAAAACTTCCTCGATGACATGATCGATGCATCGGTCACTCGAGAGATCACGTACGCCGCCGCCGACGAGACCGTGAAGTACGCGGCGCTACAAGCGCTCGGCGTGCAGGAGACCGGCAACGTAGAGCACGTCTGGTTCCACGACGGAGCCGAGGACTACCTCACCGCCATCAACAACGCGCCCGACGACTACAACGCGTCGACGACAACCCTCACCGTCGACGACTCGTCGGTGTTCAAGCCCGGCGACATCCTCATCGCCGACGCAACGGGCGAGCGCATGTATGTCTCTGCCGTCCCCAGCGGGACGTCGATCACCGTTGTCCGCGGCATCGGTGGATCAACCGCCGCGACCGGGTCGGTCGCAGACAACGCGGTGCTCCGCGCTCTGGGCATCGCCGCCGGTGAAGGCTCGGACAAGCCGGCGAACCGCAACTCGGTTCCCACCAGGCACACCAACTTCACGCAGATCTTTAAGCGCGTCGTCGAGATGACCGGGACCGCCAACGCGGTCCGAACGAACACAGCCGAGGAGCGTGCTCGCAAGCGCATGCTCGCCTTCCGCGACCTGCTCCGCGAGATCGAACGCGTCCTGACCTTCGGCGTGAAGGCCGACAACCTGACGGACGCCGACGGCAACCGGGTCCGCGCGATGGCCGGTCTGTACTCATTCATCACCTCGAACGTGGGCAACCCGGCCGGCGCTCTGACGAAGGCCTGGGTGCGAAGCTGGGCGCGGGACGTCTTCGCGACCGGATCCACAACGAAGCTCCTCTTCGCCGGTGGGCTCGTCGTCGAGCAGCTGGAGGGGCTGTTCGAGGAGCAGATCCGTTACGTGTCCGGTTCGGTGGCCTACGGCATGCGACTCGGTCGGCTTGAAACGACGCACGGCGAGTTTCAGGTCGTGACCGACCGATCGCTGAACGGCGCGCACAACGGCAACGCCATCGTCGTCGACCCGATGGAGGTCAACGTGCGTGCTCTGCCCGGTCGCGAGCTCGCGCTTCGGCAGAACGTTCAGAGCAACAGCGAGGATCGTGTCTGCGATCAGTGGCTCGGCGAGTTCACCGTCGAGTACGGAGCGGAGCCGAACCACGCTCGCCTCGAAGGCGTCACCAGCTGATTCAACCCGAAGCGGTCTCCGGGTCACGCAGACCGCCCACGCACGAACACCCGCCGCTCAACGGCGGCGGGTTTCTTTCACCAGACCCGTTTCCCATCAGCAAGGAGCCAAACATGGCCGCCAAGACCAAAAGCGTCACCTTCGTCAGCAAGTTCCGGAAGTTCCGGTTCGGCGATCACCAGTTCGTCAACGGTCGCCTGACGCTCACCGATCCGGATGAGATCAAGAAGCTCGACGACTACATCCAGAAGGGCGGGCCGGTCTCGTTCACACGTGAGCCCGTGGGTCAGCAGGCCGCGTCGGCGGAGGCGGCGAACCGATCGCTGGATCCCTACGACTGGAGCCAGCACACCGTTGCGGAGCTCAAGGGCCACGCTGCGAACGCGGATCTGAAGTTCGACTCGAAGGCGACCAAGCAGGAACTGGTCGACGCGCTCAGCAAGACCGAACACCGGCCCGGCTGACGCCGGCGGAGTTCGCAGAACACCGGAGAGGCGCAAGGCGGGCTGGTCCCTGTAACGGAATCGAATCATGGCAAGTGACTCGACATCTCTGCTCACGACCGAAGAGGCGAGCGGCCTCATCGGGCTCGTGTTCGGGCCGGATGAGCCCGAGGCGATCGCGTGGTCGGAGATGGACGAACAGGGCCAGCTCCGCTGCCTGATCCGGGCGACGGCCGACTTCAACCGGATCGTCTGGAAAGGGCGCGATGTCGCGACGACGCAGCGCCACCGCTGGCCGCGCAAGGCCATCCAGCATCCACACGCGATCGTCACCGATCGGGCCGGTGAAGACACCTCGTCGGACTTCACGCCGAACATGCCGATCGCCATCCGGCGGGCGCTCGTCGCGCAGGCCGCGACGCACGCGGCGCGGGAGGCGGGCTTCGACGACAACGAGCGCATCCACAAGTCGGCAGCGCTCGGTGTCACATCACAGGGAGCCGGCGGGATGAACGAGTCGATCGATCTCTCGGTCGCTCGTTCGGCCTGGTCGCACCTCTGTCTTCGCGCTCAGCAATACGCCGAGCCGTTCCGCGCCTACTCAGCGGAGGGCGTGTGATGCCCCCGACCAACGGCCGCATCGCCGAAGTCTGGTTCCGGGTCGATGAAGAGTCCGGCTCGCCCGTGCTCCGCAAGCACCGGCTGCTCGCGCGACCTGGCGTCGCCATCTCCAAGATGAGCGACAACCTCGCGCGTCGGCTGGAGATCGATCTCAGCGACAAGCCGACCGACCTGGTCATCGCCACGCACTTGATCCACGCGGCCCTTGGTGCCCGGTCCAGGCGGTCGATCAAGGCCGGCGACCGGATCACCCTTCAGGGCCGCCGAAGCCGCCACAAGCCCCACAGCGAGCTCTACGAGCACTTCGAAGTGGTCAGCGTCACCTCGACCGGCGGAGGGACTCCCGGAGCGATCGAGTCGACGTCCATCGTGCTCAAGGCCGCAAGCCCCCCGAGCGGGTCGATCGCGAAGTCGGGGGTGTCGTCATGAGCCGGATCAACTCAGGCATGGAGCTCGAAGGCTTCGACGATCTCAACGCCGCGTTCCGCAAGGAAGCCGCGAACGCGCCGGAGCTCGCGATGGACATTCTGGAGCTCGCGGCTGAGTCACTGGTGAGCGATGCGGCGATTGAAGCCCCGAAGAAAACCGGCATTCTCGCTCAGGAGCACTTCGTCGAGATGCGCAGGTCGAACCGGGAGGCCATCGTCGGCGCGAACACCAATTACGCGGCGGCGGTCCACGCCAACCACCCGACCAAGGCCGGTTGGTTCCAGAACGTGCTTCTGGGCAAAGGGCTGGAAGCCATCAAGGCCGCCGGTCTCGTCGTCTTCCGTCGACGGGAGGGCACGGCGTGAGCAACATCCCAAGAGCGACCACCGACATCGGCACGATCGCCCCCGAGCTCTACACCGGCGAGCCGCGCGTCGACGAGATCCTCCGGCAGTTCGGACGCGAATGGGCGCGGTCGACGAACCTGAAGTTTCGCGAGGCGGATCAGCGGCTCAATCGGCACGCGTTGTTCGTGATGTCCGCGCCTCCGGGTGATGTCTGGCGACAGCGTCCGATCGGCGTCCTGTACTTCGGGCCCGGTCAGCCCGTCGAGGATCTCAATCCGCACCGCATGGTGAACATCGGCGTTTCCTGCTTCGCCGAAAACGCCGAGGACGCGATGGAACTCTGCTGGTCGATGTACCGGCTGCTCCGCCCGTCATCGAACGCTGGCGGTGCTGGGCCGTTCATCCGAGTCCCTCGGCTCGCTTCGATGAACGCCACGCCTGGTATCCCGGTCGAGCTCGTCGACCAGTGGCCGGTCGATGGAGAGGGCGACAGCTACTGGCGCGGCTGGCAGAACACCGTCGTGAACATCGGTCGCCCGCCGCAGTTGCTCGGCCGAACGGGCGACAACCCCGACGGATCGTCGCAGGCCGAGATGATGTTCCAGTGCCAGGCCGCGCCTCGAGTAATCACCGCGCCGCCGGCGACCATCGAGATCTCTTCGACCAGCGATCGAGCGAGCGTCGAAGTGTTCGCTTTGCCGCGCGTCGGGTCCGACGGCGTGTTCAGCACGCAAGAGGAGTTCCTGCAACTCCGCTGGAACGACGGCACCGACCAATCCGTCGTCATCGACTTCGACGACGATCCGACCATTGCTGAACTGAAGGTTCTCGTCGAGGCGGAGACGGGCTGGACCTTCACGATCAACGACCTCGGCGGCGCGCTCGGGATCGCCGCCGCTTCCGCCAGGCACCTGTACTCAACTCACCGAATCAACGTGACCGCAACCGACACGGCCGACCTCCGCGTCGTCCAGGAGAACTGAACCATGCCGCTGAGCGAAGACATCGCCAAAACGAATGTCGATCTCTACCAGATCACCGTCGGGGCGAACACCTTCCCCTACTACCTGAACATGCGCGTCCTGGTCGGTGTCATCGAGGCTCCGATCTTCGCCGCCTCCACGGGCCAGACGCCGCTCCAGTACCGAGTCGTCGGTCACATCATCGAGGTCACCATCGAGCCGCAGCAGCTGCGTGAAGAGCTCGCGGACTTCCTCGATCTGTCCAGCGGCGAGCCTCCGGCGATCGGAAGCCTCCGGACCGAGCACACCGTCACGCTGCATCCGAAGGACGCGCCGGACACATCGACGGACATCATCATCCCGAAGGCGGTCTTCGGACCGACGGTCGACTCCAGCAAGGACGGCAGCAAGATCGAGCGCGGCACAGTCATGATTCGCGGCATCCACAACGGCAACGATCCGGTGTGGCGACTCGGACCGGCAGCATGAGCAATCCCGAGATCTCCAGATCGGCGGCGGTCAAGGGCCTGGACATCCTCCTCGACGCGGCGACGCGTTCGCTGCCGTGGAACGTGCGCATCGAGCTCCAAACGGATGCCGGGCCGATCGAGGTTCCGGTCCGCCACCCCAACCTGATCGAGCCGGACGGCGTGAACATCGGCTACGGCGGACTCGTCGGATTCGTGCTCTTCTTCGTGCGTCTCGCCCGCCGCGTGGTGATCGGCATTGACCGCAGCAACCGAGCCGTCGAGCGGCGGATCCGGGCGTGTGTGCTCGGTGCGTTTGATGAGCAATACCGGCACCTGATCGAAGGCCTTCCGATGGGTGACGTGATGCAGATCTACGGTCAGATCGAGGAGGCGCAGAACGCCTACTTCGAGTTCGCCCGGAGCCACGCTCGCAAGCTCGCCAGCCAGGTCACCGAGCGCATGGCCTCGGACCGCAGCGCCGATCGGGCTGACACGGGTTCGGGGCCGATCATCCGCCAGCATCCCAACGGCACCGTCGAGCGCCTCCAAGAGCTCCGCATCGGCAAGCCCGTTCCCGGTGAGTACACCGGCGGCAAGCGCGTCGTCCTCGGCCAGTCAGCGAACCCGGAGGCGAAGTCCGACTGATGGCGTTCAACCTCGGCAGCATCTCGGCTCGGCTTCAGCTGGACTCCGACGGGTACACCCGAGGGATGCTCAACGCGCAAAGCATGAACGCGGTCTTTGGCCAGTCGGTCACCAACTTCATCAACAACCCGATCCTCGGGACGATCAATCTGTTCAAGAACGCGGCGAAGGCCGTCGTGTCCTGGTCTGCGGATCTGCTCTCCGCCGCCGAAGCGGCGCAGCGGTTGTCGGTGCAGACCGGTCTGTCGACCAGCACGGTGCAGGCGCTGCGTGCCGAGTTCGAGCTCGCCGGCCGACCCGTCACCCAGGCCGAGCAGGCGATGCGGACGTTCAACACCCGCCTCGCGCAGGCGCGGGAACTCGGCGGTCCCGTCGCGGACGTCTTCAGCCGCATCGGTGTGTCGATCGATCCGTTGCAGAACACTGACGAGGTCTTCACGAAGGTCGCCCGCGCATTGAGCGAGTACGGCACGGTAGCGGAATCAGCGGCCGTGGCGGCTCAGCTCTTCGGCGAGGAGGCGGGCGGCGCTGTTGCCGAGACGCTCGCCACCGGCGGCGGCATCGACTCGATCGTCCAGAAGATGCGTGCGTTTGGACGGGTCACCGACGAGCAGGGCATCGACAAGATGGCGGCGCTGAACACCCAGATGGGCCTGCTCGGCCAAGGGCTCTCCGGCCTGCGGCAGTCGCTCACGACTGACTTCCTCTCGGTGCTGTTCGACGGCTTCGAGGACTTCGACGACGAGCAGATGCAAGAGTTCATCCGCACGCTCCGCGACGATCTCCAACCCACGGTCGAGGGTGCGGCCGAGGCCATCCGCGCCATCGCCGAAGCGATCAAGTTCCTCCAGGACACCTTCGACGGTGCGAGCGATGTCGTCGCTCGTGTGTTCACGCCCGGCGCTGACACCGCCTGGGGACGTCAGCAGGCCTACCGAGACTCCGACGCGATGATCGCGGGTTGGCGCGAACGGCGCGCCGCCAGGAACGAGGAGCGGCTCGCTGCCGGCATGGAGGTTCTGCCGGGACAATGACCGCCTTCGCCCGCCATCTCGATATCGGGAAGATCACCGTCGGCGCGAGCGCCGAGATGCCGATCTCCAAGCTCACCGAGCGGCACGCGCACGAGTCGCCCGAAGGCGAGAACGGCGCGAAGCTCATCCGCACCACGTGGACCATCGAGAGCTACGCGATCGCGGCTTCCGAAGCGGCAGTCGGTCAGCTCAAAGAAACCCTGAAGACCAACCTGACGAAGCGCGGCGAGGCGGTCGTTCTCATCGAGCGAGCCGATGCCGGCACACCGGTGCCTTCGACCAGAACACTGGCCGCCGGCGGCAGCGTGGGCGGACCGTTGCCGGGATACCCTCGATGCCAGGTCGAGACGATGCCGGACGACAGCTCCGGGCCGTTCGTCACGTTCAGACTTACCGTCGAGTCGGTCGCGCCGGCCGCCGGGCTTTCGGATCCGGTCTGGCACGATCACGAGACTACGACGTCGACAGACCAGAGCGAGGCCGAGACCACACGCCGCACCGGCACGGTGCGCGTCGCCAATGGATCGAGCGCCGAGTCCTGGGTCCGGACCAACGTGATTGATCCGGCTCGGGCGGCGGCGGACGCAGCCGGCCGCCGGTTCAGCGATCGCGTCACGGTCGGCCTCGACATCGCCCAGTGCTCGTACGAGTACACGGACCAGGAGCCCGGCTCAAACGGCTACGGCGGCGGAGGGATCGACGACGCGAGCGTCACGGTCCGCGAGCAGCGCGTTCGCGACGGCGGCAGCATCGAACGTGTGACGGGCTACGCTGTCGGGACGAGCGCCGTCACGTTCGCCGAGAACCAGCGCCCTTCGCAGGACAACTTCCGCGTCGTCGTGAAGGACCAGGTCAGCTCGCCCTCGGTTCCGCAGGGCCGTGTCGACTTCGACTTCGAGGTGCGGATCGGCAAGACGGTTCCGTCACTGTTCAACGACGCTGTCATCTTCGAATACCGCCACAGCATCCGCGAACAGGGCGGCGGAGCGCCGATCCTCTCGGCCGACCGCTTCAACGATGTGCCTCGCCTCTTCCGAGGTCGCAACACGCCCTACGCCTACGTCGAGACCGCGACGGTCGTGTACATGCCGCAGACGGCGATCAACATCTTCGCGCAGACCGGCATGAGCGCATCGCTCGACACCGACAACCTCCACGGAGCACCCGACCGTGACGTGACCCGCGACGCCGACGGCTTCTACACCGCGACGATCGCCATTCGATACCGCTTCGACTCCGAGCAGACGATGCCGACGCCGAGGACCATTGCGGGGGCGCTCACGTAATGCCCATCCCCGACGCCATCGCGAAGCTCATCGGCCAGACCTCGGCCGGCGACACCTCTGCCAACGAGATCGAGATAGAGAGTTCCAGCCTGGTCATCCGGCGCAGCGTCGGGCTCGTCGCCGACACGTTCCAGTGCCTGGTAGATCGGGCCAGCCTGTGGCCGGTCGACTGGGATCTCAACCGACCGATCGCCGTTCAGATCGGCGACGATGATCAGTTCGTTACCCCCGGCGGCTACTACCTCGGGCGCGTCGAGAACGTGACGCCTGGTCAGGATCTCGCCGGCGGGCCCGGATCGATGCGTCAGTCGCTGCTGACCTTCCAGACGGTGGTCGGCCGCATGTGGGACGGGCGGGGCGGTTTGCTCACCGCCGGAACGCTCAACCGCCTCGGTGACGACGGGCAGCCCGACACGGGCGATGCCGACTACCAGTCGACTTCCGACCTGGTCTCGATCGCGGGCAGCGTCATCGCCGGCACGAGCACCGACTGGGATATCTCCTTCTCCATCGATGGCCTGCTCGTGCTGGACACCATCGATCCGGGCGGGCCGTTCGACTGGTCCAACGTGCGAGCGCTTCCGGAGCTCGCCGACCTGCTCGCGTCAATCGGGTGGGCCGCGACGCTGAACCACGCGGGCGACACCATCACCGTCCACCGTCTGCCACGGGCCGGCGAGCCGCTGACGCTGCCGACATCCATCACCGACGTCGCCGAGCCCTACTCGCTCGCCTCAACGCCCGCAGCCCGCAGCAAGTACGTCGTCGTCACGAGCGGTCGAACCAGGACGACGGTTCTCACCAGGCGTAGTCTCAGCGATCTCGAATGGGTCTACTACGACGAGCGGACCAACGCGTGGCTCAACCAGACCGAGCATGACCTGCTCTATCCATCCGAAGTCGGGCCGGCCGACGCCAGCGAACTCCAGGCCGGGCCAAGCAACGATCAGAAGCGCAACGCGCAACTGAGCCGAGTCTTCACCGCGTTGCGGCTCGTCAACGATCCGAGCCCCGGTGGCTTGCAGGACCTTCGCAATGCCTCGCGCTTCGTCGCGCTGCCCGGCCAGTTCGCCATCGACGGAAAGACGCTTAGCGGCACGCCGGCGTTCATCGAGTGCCTGCACTGTGTGGAACTCGAAAACGGGAAGTTCATTAACAAGCCCGAACTCGATGTCGATCCGCCTCTCCGAGTCGAAGTCTCCGTCGTTCCAGGTGAAGGCGTGATCAAGATGCCGGTCGGCAAAGGTGACCCGATCATGGCCCGCGTTGTCGGTTCGGGCACCGGCATCTTCTTCAGCCTCCGTGCGCTGAGCGGATCCGAACTCGACCTGTACTTCGCGCACGAAGCCGACACCGGTGATCAGGACACGGACTACTTCCGAGAGGTCTACCGATCGGACCTGGTCGGCAGCACCATGACGGCCGTCAGGGTCACCGACCCGGCCGAGCGTCAGGCCGCTTTGGATGACCCGGCATCGGTCGTGATCGAGCAGCCATCGCTGCGCCGAGTCGTCGAGTGGGATCCGGACGATCCAGACTTCACACCTCTCAACGACACCGAGCTTCAGGCGATCGCCCAGCGCTACGCCGAGATCAGGGCCGGCGCTGACCTGACCGAGAGCGGCGTCATCGAACTCGACGGCCTGTACGAGATCGAGCCCGGCTCCGTCAATGGAGCCGTCTCGGCCGTGATCCACAGTCTCGCGACGCGCAAGACCACGCTCGTCATCAACCAGCACGATGTCCCCCGATCGGTGTATTCGGAACTGGAGCGACAGGCCAACCGATCGATCGCGACGGGTCTCAGCCGGTTCCGCCTGCCGGGCTCAAGCGCATCGGTGCACGATGTTCGCGACGGCTCGACACCGGGCGAGACAGCCGGCGCTCCCCCGCACGGCGGCATCGGACCGGCGGAACTTGATCCGGCTCAGGGACCGGCGACGAGAGGAGCGGACCGAGCGGCCGGGACGAAGCGAGCCGTCGCCGGCCCGAGACTGCCACGCGCCGAGCGATTCGGCAGGCACGCGATCGACGCCGTGTTCACAAGCGCGACGTTGATATCCGGAGCAGCGAATCGATGGGAGTACGAATGGTCGGAGGTTGAGTTCACCGGTCCGGGCACGTACACGAAGAAAGGCCGAACCAGCGCAACTCTGGGTTTGGCGTACAACCGAGCGGAGATGGGCAACACCGCATCCGGGGTGCAGCCCGACGGCGTCAATGCTTCCAACCTGCTCGGGACGTTCGCGAAGAAGCCGATCGGTGAGGGCATGCCGGTTCGCCTGATCGGCCCGTATCGCGACCCCGGCGGCGGCGACGACTATTGGCTCGCCGATCCGCTGGTGAACCAGTACGACGGGGAGTGCCCGGCATGAGCATCCTTCAGATGATGTGCTGCTGCTCGTCGGCCACGATCTGGATCATCGGCAACCCGTGCGCAGGAGGTGACCCGCCGCTCCCCGCGCCCGTCGTCCGTCGCGACTGGCTCATCGAGAACGCCTGCTTCGCCGAGGACAGCGTCGTCGTGAAGTTCGACGGCGTCTGCTATTTCTTCTCTTTGCTGACCAGCGATCAGATCGCGTTGGAAGATCCGCCCGATGACGTGTTCGTCACCGACGCCGAGGGAGGCCAGCTGTTCTGCAACTGCTGGCTGTGTGAAGACGACATCGATCCTGACGATCCGATCGACGGCAACCCCAGCGACGGCGCGGCGAACTGCTGCCCGTCGGATCTCGGCTGCACCACGTTCGGGTCGAAGACGGCCGATGCGAGGATTCGGGTGTTCGGCCGGGTCTTCGTCCGCACTCGATGCGGCAACAATCCGCCCTACACCTATGTCGAGAACGAGTACTCGTTCGATGAGACCTTCGAGGTCACGGGCAACGCCTGCCTCTGCGACGAAGGCGACAGCATCTCCAAGCCGTCGGAATCCTGGACGCCCTGCAACCCGCCGAACTTCTCGACCAACCCGTTCATCTCCGGATCGGTGAACTGGGATCCCGACAACGGCATGGTGTCGTTCAGGGGCACCATCGCGAACATGCCAAACATGCCTGGCTTGAGCGGGACGAACTTCCGTCTGGAAGCGTTGGGCGGAGGCTCCGTGCTCACGGCGGCCGGCGCGGGCTGGTCGGGCTACACCCAGGACTCCTACCGCTACAACGAGGGCACCTTCAACCAGTGCGAGACCAGCGCCGCCGCGAGCGGTCAGATCGTCCTCAGTCTCAACGGCGATGAGAACTACGTCGAGTGCGATATGGCCGTAGTCGTCGCCGTCGACAACGTGGGGGTGTGCCCGTGAGCTGCGGATGCTCCAAGATCGTCAAGAGGGGGAAGCACCTCGCCGAGGGGGCGGTGCTGCTGCCGCTGACCGTGCTCGGCTCACGCGCCCCCGACGATGTCGTCAGGGAGCGGACCGAAACCTGCCGCCCCTGCGATCAGAGGACTCATCGCCTGGGAGTTGGCGTGTGTGGCGACTGCGGGTGTCCGTTGGTCCCGAAGCGGAAGGCTCGGAAGAAGACCTGCCCGAGGTGGGCTCGATGACCCATCGATCGGCCGTCGAATAGACAGGCATCCCCGGCCAGCCCCCTGTCGGAATCGGAACCCCCCCTTTGCCGCCCCCAAAAGGCGGCTTATTAAATGGGGGCACCCCGAGTCCCATTTCGCTGCGCAAAATCCCGTTTCATGTTGCGCACTATGGGTTTCCGCCTGCATCCCGCTACCATGGGCCCATGAGCCAGAAAACCCAACATCGCGGCGGCAACCGCAAAGTCAAAGCAAAGTCCGTCCAGCACGCCAAAACCGTGCTCGCGGTCATCCTGCTGCTCTTCGTCGGCGTCATGCTCGCCCTCTGGCTCCTGAGTTGCGTGACCTGACACCCATGCCGAAGCACGCGAAACTCTTTTCCCTCGCCGCCCTGTTGAGCACCCTCTTGCTCGCCGGCTGTGCATCATCCGGATCACCGACGCCCAACATGGACCAGCCGCCAGCCGACCGCACCGTTCTGGTCACCCGCCACGCCGAGAAGGCGCAGTACTCCGCCGACCCGTCGCTTTCCCAACGCGGCGCCCAGCGCGCCCAGGCCCTGTCACTGCTCCCGATCGCGCAGGGCACCGAGACGATCATCACCACCCAGTTCAAACGCACGATCGAGACCGCGCAGCCGCTCGCCGAGCGCCTCGGAGTCGAGTCGCGAGTCGTCAACGCCACCGCACGCCCGGACGCCCTCCGCGCGCTGGCCGACGACATCCGCGCCGGCGCAATGAAAGGGACCGTGCTCGTGGTCGGCCACAGCAACACGGTCCCGATGATCATCACCGAACTCGGCGGCCCCCAGGACATCTTCCTCTCCGAGGAAGACTTCGGGGACCTCTTCATCCTCTCGCTCGACGCCGACGGAAACTTCGCCGGCATCGAGCGCACGCGCTACGGGGACTGAACCGAACCCGCAGCCCTCACGGTCGCGTCAGACATCGCCATCGCCGAGCACCGCGCGAAGGCGCGTGCTCAACTCGGTCTCGATCTCCTGCATCCGTTCGCGAATGTCGTTGCCGCCCTCGCGATCGCCGCCGCGCTGACCGCCCCGCCCGTTGTCCTGACCGCGGCGATCGCGAGCCTGGGCTCGCATGTCCGCGATTTCTTTGGCAAGCGCGTTGTACTGCTTGTGCATGTCCGCCTCGATCGCTCGGACCGCCTGCTTCTGCGCATCGTCGAGATCCTCGCTCTTCAGCGCAGATTCGACGCGGTCGACAACGCTCCCGCGCCGCGCCATGCCGCCCAGAGAACCGCGGTTGATCTCGAACCGGAACGCCTCGCGCAACTCATCGGGCAGCGTCCGCTCGATCGAGTCGGCGTAGCGCGTCGCGATCTCGCCGAGCTTCGCATCCGCCTCGCGACGCGCCTCGAGCATCTCCCGCATCGCGTCCCGATCGAACCCGCCGTCACCCGGGTTCGGACGCCCCTGCTCGAGCAGTTTCGCACGCTCGGCGATCTGCCTATCGATCTCACTCTCGAACCGTGAAGCGAGCGCCTTCGCGCCGGCGAGATCGTTCTCGCCCAGCGAGCTCTCGTGCTTCTCGACAAAGGTCGCGAACACGCGCGACACGTCCACCGCGCCGCCGATACCACGCAGCGCCCGAGCACGGTCGCGGCTCGTCTCGAATTCCGACCAGTTCTCGTGCTGCTCCGGCGTCAGAACGAGTTTGATGTCCTCGTAGAACACCTTCTCCATCTCGGTCGCCTTCGCCTGAGCCTCCTCGGCCATCGTGCGGAACTTTTCCATCGCTTCCCGGTCCGGGCGACCGCCCTCGCCACGCAGTTCCTGCATCTGCTCACGCATCTCCACCATCAACTGAGCACGCTGTTCGCGCAGATCCGCGAACAACTCCTCGGCGAGCAGCTGCTGCGGCTCGTCGAACTCCAGCACGCTCGCCATCAACTCCACATCCGATTCCTGGATCTGGTTCTGCTGGCCCATCCCCCCGAACATGCGGCCCATATCGCGAGCCCCGTCGCGCTGCTGGGGCCGGTCGCCGCCGCGATCCCCACCACGATCCTGAGCCGAGGCCGTCGCGGGCAAACCCACCAGGCCGACCGCCGCCGCGAGCACCACCGCTCGCACGCCGCGCCCCATCGTTGTCCGCCCGGCCCGCCCGCTCTCTACCTGATTCTGATTCATCGTTGCTGCCCTGTAGATAAAGGATGGAGTCCGATGCCGACCGCCCCTGCTCCGGCGCGTCGTCGGCCTCCGACCCCACCACAACGCCCGCTCGCCGCCGATATTGCCGCCTCCCCAGAGCCGGGCCCGGATCCTGCGCCAACTACCTGAACTTCGTCGCAGTCGCGGCATTCCCCGCATGCACCCTTTCGCTACCCCCCGATCTATGTCAGACTGCCTTTCCAACTGGAAAAGCGACACTGCACGCGGCTGGGAACGGGATCGGCTGGAGGAGAGGCGAACCCAAGTACCGCCGCGTGTCGCTTTTTGCGCCTGAGCAGCACGCCTCCGGCTTTCGTTCGAATTTGCCCATTTTACCGCCAAAGCAAAGCAATTCGGGACAACCCCTAGCCCGGAAACGGCAACAACTCGTTGTGTGCCAGTAACTTGACGGAGTATTCCGCTTGCAACGCACAGGGTCCCGGAGTACGCTAATCGTGTTCCCCGATCGCGGGGAGCCGTTCCGTTTGGGAAGACCGTCTCGCACGGTCAGGGGATTGAGAGACCAAAATGCTCCGCGCATTGTCCAGCATTTCAATGATCGCGTGCCTCGGTGCGATAGCCTCCGGTGCGCCGATCGCATCCTTCCCGGATGCGTCCTACGCGGTCGACGCGATGCGGAACAACCCGTCGTCGAGCAGCGTCGCGACATTCGAGAGCGCGTTTGATAAGCCCGCCATGATGCGTTCGGACGGTCCGGCCCACCAGACACCGACGCACCTGCGCCCGATCAAGCCCGCTTCTGGAGACCAGTCGTTCGGCGATCAGTCCAAGCCGTCCATCAAGACCGTGGTGATCCCCCTGCCGGCTCCCGCCGGTCTCGCGATCGCCGGTCTTCTGCTCCTCGGCACGACCCGCCGTCGCTGAACCGACGTCAAATCAGTTCGCACGATCCACCGGGCGCTGAACACCTTCAAGGAGTTCGCCGCCCGGTGACTCGTTTTGCACTGCGCTCGCCTTGCGCCGCCCGATACCCTTGGGCATGCAAACCGTCCTGATCGTTCTCCTCGCCGCGCTCGCCGGCATGATCCTGCCCATGCAACCGGGCATCAACAGCATGCTCCAGAGCAAACTCGGCAGCGCGTGGGTCGCCGCCCTCGTCAGCTTCTCCGTCGGCACGCTCATCCTCCTCGCCACCGTCACCCTGCTGCGCGTGAGCGCCAAACCGAACATACTCCCCGACCTCGCCTCCATCCGCAGCGCGCCGTGGTGGGCCTGGCTCGGCGGCCTGATCGGCGCGATCTTCGTCAGTTCCTCCATTGTGCTCGCCCCCAAGTTGGGCGCAGTCCTCTTCGTCGGGGCGGTCGTCTTCGGGCAGATGTTCTCCTCCGTCCTGCTCGACCAGTTCGGGGCCGTCGGCTACGCCAAGCAGCCGATCAACGCCGGAAGGCTCGTCGGAGTCGTCCTCATCCTCGTCGGCGTCGGGCTGATCCTCCGGTTCAGCCCCAAAGCGAAGGAGGCCCAACTCGTTCCCGAATCCGCCACCACCGCGCCGCAGACCGCCCCCGGACCCTCGACAAGCACCCCCGAGACCTAGCCCAGACCCCCAAACCGGTGCCCGCGCGTCGATCGCACGAAATCCGCAGAATTTTCCCTCTTGAAACGCCCAACCCTCGGTATCATGCTCCCTGACGCCAGATCGAAATCAGCGGCGTCGGTCCGGACCTGATCATTGCCCGAGTCTTGTATGGATCATCTAGTAGATAGTGTTCGCTCGGGCTGGGACCGATAGTGATGAAGAAGTTGTACGTTGGGAACCTCCCCTTCCGCTCCACCGAAGACGAGTTGCGCGACCTGTTCGGGCAGCACGGCGAGGTTTCCTCTGCCTCCATCGTGATGGACCGTGAAACCGGTCGCTCACGCGGCTTCGCGTTCGTCGAAATGTCCGACGACGGCGACGCCGAAACCGCAATCAACGCCCTCAACGGCTACTCCCTCGGCGGACGCGCCCTCGTTGTGAACGAGGCTCGCCCCCGTGAAGAGCGCCCGCGTGGCGGCGGCGGCGGTGGTTACCGCGGCGGTGGCGGCGGTGGTGGCTACGGCGGCGGTCGCGGTGGCGGCGGTGGTGGTTACGGCGGCGGTGGCCGCGGTGGCGATCGCGGCGGCTACGGCGGTGGCGGCGGTGGCGGCCGCGGCGGACGCGACTGGTAATCCAGTCCGCTCCTCCAGAGCACCCACCTGAATCCTCAATGCGTTACCTCGCGGCCCCGGCACTCGCCGGGGCCGCTTTCGTTTTGCGAACACCCGGCTCGGGTGCCATGGGTTGACCCGAAGGGCAACCCATATCTTCTGCTTGTCCCCTCGCGGGGGAAGGTGGCCTTGTGCGGATTCAGCACAAGACCGGATGAGGGGGCGCCCCGAAGCTTCCGGGTGTTGGGAGAACACCATCAGCGGCCGTGCCGCTGACCCCTCACCCCAACCCTCTCCCGCCCATTCCGCAATTAGGGAAAGGGAGCCAAACCCTCACACCCCCAGCCGCTCCCGCTCCGCCCGGATCGCATCGATGCAGAACTGGATGTGCTCCGACGCGAACGCCTCATCGTCCGCCGGTTTCACCAGCCCGCGCATGTCCTCGATGCCCTCGGCGATGTCCTCTCGGCTCACCGCCGCGGCGAACGATTTATCCTTCAGCTTCTTGCGCACCGACTTGGCCTGCAGCGTCTCGACCCCCTCCGGCCGAACCTTCGCACACGCCACGATGAACCCCGACAGTTCGTCCACCGCGAACAGCGTCTTCGCCATCGCAGACTCGCGCGCCACGCCGGTGTACGGCGCGTGCCCGAGGATCGCCGCGCGGATCGCCTCGTCCACACCGAGCGACGCCAGATGCGCCACCCCCACCGTCGGATGCTCCGAAGCATCCGGGTGCTTCTCGTAGTCGAAGTCGTGCAGCAGCCCGGCGACGATCCAGCGATCGGTCTCCCCCGGCTCCAGATTCGACGCGTACGCCCCCATGCACGCCGCCACACACTCCATGTGCACGCGCAGCGCAGGGCTCTCGGTCCACTCGTGCATCAGTTCCCGCGCCTGCTCGATGGTCATGCTCATGCGGGGAGTGTAGCTTCGCCCCTCTTCCGTGACGGCCTGCGTCGGTCAACCCAGAAGCTCAGAGCGATCAGCACGGCTGTAACGGCCCAGATCAGCCCGAAAGTCACGTACAGCCCGACTGTCTGCACATCCCAACCCCATCCGTACCCCATGAAGTGAAACGGTTGACGCTTTCGGTGAAACGGGTTCGCGGTTCCAGGCCCGTAGTCTCCGGGCGGGTGGAACGCCTCGGACTCATAGAAACTCCGCAGGTCACCGTTGTACCAGTCCATCGTCAACAGCGCTTCAAGGTATCGATCGAAATCACTCGGAGCCTGCAAGCGACGACGGACGCCGGAAGCGTCAATGCTCGCACCGTCCACGTCGACCCAGTTCCCGGACGACGAGTCCTTCACAATGACAAGGCTGACCTCTCGCCATAGAAACTCGACTTGCGTGAGATTCAATGACACACCGGCAGGCATGTCGGGTGGCAGCCCACCGCCAGATCCACCTCGCTCACCGGACTGGACGAGAGACCATTCTGCGTGCTCGTCCGATCGGCCGACGATCTCCATATGATGAGATGTCGTATCGCCGGCGACTTCCTGAATAACCCAGTGCATATCGACTTGGAAGACTCGATATGCAGGCAAATCCACGTTCGCGACAGCGATCGTTGCGAGCGCACCGAGAACAAGGCTCGAAACCGCTCGAACTCGCGCGCGCGATCGTCTGACATATGGACGACGATCCGATGGATCGAAGTCGCCACCACACTCGGGGCAAACAGAAGCAACGCTCAATTCAGTCAAGTCGTAACCACAATGTCTACACGGACACGCCGCCCTTTGAGAACGCGTTGCAGCCGCGATCCAGATCGCGGCTACGACGCACATCATTAGGCAAGTCACCAAGAACAGGACGATAAGGTCAGGCATCGAGGTCGCTCACAAGCGCTATCGGTAGTACTCAGTCCTACGCTTCCCGTCGCACGGAACAACCTCGTACTTTCTGAGATCGCGAAGACCCCATGTCAACGCGACCGCAAAGGTATGGGTTAACGAACAACCGTCAAGCGTGAACCTGTCGTAGTTTTGCAAATTGCAAAAATGCAGCATCGCAGCATCTATAACCGCTTCACCACACTCGGCTGCCCCATCAGGAACGTGATCTCCAGTTCGTCGCCCGGCGCGGGCGGGTCGAGGATCAGGTGGCTCGGCAGGCGCAGCGCGACCGGGTCTCTCGCCGGCTCATCGAGCGGCGACAGCGCGGTGTCGTAGTACACGTCGCCGTGAATGTCGGCCTTCTTCACGCCGCGCACGACGTACGAGGCCGAGCCCATCATGGGGAGTCCGGGGTTTGGCATCGGCGCAGACTACCAGCCATCAAGGCACACGCACAGCAAAAACCGGGGCCACGCGATCACTTGGCCCCGGCTCGGGACGCCCCCGAATGTGATTCGTTTCCCTGGTCCGCAGTTCGAAACCGCAGCGCTGCTCAGGCCAGCAGGTCGATCAGGCTCCCGCTGACCTCGTCCGCCGCCTTCACGAACGCCGCCGCGGCCGAGTACTGCGTCCGTGCAGCCGTCAGACCGACCATGGCGCTCGCCGGATCGTTCGCTTCTCCGGCCCCACCGCGCGCTGCGCTCGACAGCTCGACGCGGTCCACCGCCGGCACGCGACCGGTGCTCGTGCCCGCGCCGAACGCCTGCACGACGCCGATGCCCGCCGACTCGACCGCCGCCGATGCACGCTGCATGCCCTGCGCGGCGGTGGCCATCAGCGAGCCGTAGCCCGCAGAGGAAGATGAGACCGGAGCAATGCTCATACGCAGTGAACATCGAATATCTGCGCGCCCCGATCACGCCCCGATTTGCGACGATCGGGCGATCGGTTCCGTCTGTGACGATTGCGCGGCGTGTATTGCTCGCTATTCGTCGAGCCGGCGCTCGAAGACCAGTTCGAACGGCAGCTCGCTCGCCCCGCCCGCCGGCACGACCAGCCAGCCCTCGCGCAGCACCGCCTCGTACCGGTCCCTGTCGTCGCCCTCGACGCCGAGCATCGCCACGATGCGGTTGCCGTCCGCGCTCCACGTGCCCCGCTGCTGCGGCTCGATCCCTGTGACGTACGCCGTGCCGTCGGGCTCGAGGTGCAGAAAGACGGTCAGGCTCTGGAGCATGGACAGCGCCATCCCCATGGCCATCTGCTGGCTGGGGTCCTCGATGTCGTCGATCTGCTCGGCCGCGCTGTCACGCACGGCCGAGGTGTTGAGGACATACAGACCCGCGAGTTCGCGCTCGCGCGGCGTGCCGCAGCCGCCGGCGAGCATCGCACCGATGAGCAGCACCACACCCAGTTCACAACGCTTCGCAACAATCGCCTTCATGACCGAATTCCTCCGCGGACCATGCTAACCGCTTGTCACCCCTGCACCAGCACATACTCCAGCACCTTTACCGCCTGCTCCGGCGTCCGCGCCACCGCCAGAGCCGCGGCGTCCACCTCCTTGAGCGCGTGCGTCAGTTCCGGATCGTGCAGCACCACCAGCGGCTTGCCGAGCGCCACCGCCTGCCCGGCATCGAGCGCCGCGTTCCACTCGCGGTACTTGCCCGCAAAGCGAACCATGACCAGATCGGCGTTGCGGATGTGATGGCGCGTCCGGATCGCGTTGACCTTCGCGCTGGCGTGGTCACGCACCCAGCCCGTCGGCTCCTCGCCGAGCAGCTCGTGCCCGATCGTCCGCTCCGCCGCCTCGTCCGACGCCGCGTGATCGGTGACCGGCGACGTGAATTCGATATCCAGCCCGGCCCGATCGGCCAGCGCACGAATAGCGTCGCGCCAGTCGGAGTGAATCTCTCCGGCCAAATACACCCTGAACGCCATCGCTCGTCCTTTCGCTCCGTGCCGAATGGCACTGTCTGGTTCTCCAACGCAGGGTACGCTGGCCGCGTGCCCGAGACACCCGACCTCACCCTGCGGTCCTTCCCCCTGACCACGCCCCCCGGCGCCGAGCTGCACCTCTGGCTCCCGTCCGATCCGGATGACCACGTCCGGCGCGCGCAGACCGCGACCAACCAACCCGGCGCGGACCTGCTCGGCTTCTGGGCCACCCTCTGGCCCGCCGCCATCACCAGCGCCCACCTCGTTGGCACGACGAGTTTGATCGACGACTCCACCTCCGTCCTCGAAGTCGGCTGCGGCTGCGGGCTCGTCGGCCTCGCCGCCGCCATGCGCGGCGCGAGCGTCACCCTCACCGACGGCGACCCTGCCGGAATCGAACTGACCGCGCGAAACATCACCGAGAACGCCCTCGACGGCCGCTGTCGCGCAGAGGTCTTCCGCTGGGAAGACCCACCGCACCCGGATTGGAAGCCGGACCTGCTTCTCGGCTGCGATGTGCTCTACGAACCAAAGGCCCACCCGCTACTGGCGCGCCTCATCGCCGACCTGAACTGCACCGCCCTGCTCACCGACCCGCAGCGCCCGAGCGCTGCCGGTGCGAGTTCCATCTTCCGCGATCACGGACTGCGCGTCTGGGAATCCACCGCACCGGCGGCAGCGGGTGGCTGCCCGCTGCGTGTGCTGATGGTGCAGCCGCAGTAGAAAAAACCTGCGACAATACTGCCATGCTCTCCGCACTCCTCTTCATCGCCGGCGTCACGCTGCTCATCTTCGGGGGTGACTCGCTCGTCCGCGGCGCATCCGCTCTTGCCGCCCGTCTCGGCGTGCCGCCCGTCGCGATCGGCCTAACCGTCGTCGCCTTCGGCACCAGCGCGCCCGAGCTCGTCGTCAACCTTTCAGCCAGCTTCAACGGCACCAGCGAGATCGGCTTCGGCAACGTGGTCGGCTCCAACATCGCCAACATCGGACTGCTGCTCGGCATCACCGCGCTGATCGTGCCGATCTCCGTCCACAGCACCATCGTCGTGCGCGAGATCCCGATGATGGTCCTCGCCACGCTCGTCGCCATCGCCCTCGGCATCGACGCCTGGTTCTCCGGCACGGATAGCGCCTTCAGCCGGGGCGAGGGCATCGCCCTGCTCCTGCTCTTCGGCGTCTTCATGTACTACACCATCGGCGAGGTCCTGCGCGGGCGCTCCACCGACGCGCTCGCCGTCGAGTCCAACCAGCAGATCAAGCCAAAGGGCTCGCTCGGCCGAAGTGTCCTCTTTATCGTCATCGGCCTCGCCGGGCTCATCATCGGCGGCGAGATGACCGTCCGCGGCGCCACCGGCATCGCCAAAGCCATCGGCATGAGCGACGCCGTCATCGGCCTGACCATCGTCGCCGTCGGCACCAGCCTTCCCGAACTCGCCACCTCGCTCATCGCAGCAAAGAAGGGCGCGCCCGATATGGCCGTCGGCAACATCGTCGGCTCGAACATCTTCAACCTGCTTTTCATCTACGGCCTGAGCATGACCATCGCCCCCGCCGCGGTTCCCGACTCCGGCTCCATCGACCTGCTCGTCGCGCTGGCTTTCGCGGTCGGCCTGCTGGTCATGTCCTGGACCGACCGCAAACGCATCACACGCCTCGAAGGCGGCCTGCTGCTCGCCGGCTACGCGGGCTACGTCGTGTATCTCGTCATCCGCGGCGGTTCATGATTCCGTAACCGAACGCTGACTCTGTTCGGGCGGCGTGGTCTTCGCGCAGCGAAGCCCACGCTTTGCTCTGGTTCCACTGGCGGCTTGTCCGCCAGTACCGGGCCGTAACCCCGTCACCCCCGTAAAACCCTCCCCCCATCGCCTACAATCTCAGCCCGGCCCGACCCGCCGGATCGCTCGATCTCCGGGCTTCCTAGCCCATCGGAGGAACCGCCGTGCAGCTCTGGCAACCCTCGCTCCCCGACACCTACTACTCGCGCGACGAGTCCGAACTCGCCCCCGCCATCACCGCGCGCCGCGAGCAGCTCGGCGATGACCTCATCATCCTCGGCCACCACTACCAGGTCGACGAGATCGTCCGGCACGCCGACTTCACCGGCGACTCGCTCAAGCTCAGCCAGCTCGCCGCCGAACAGGTCAAAGCCCAGAACGCCAAGTACGTCGTCTTCTGCGGCGTGCACTTCATGGCCGAATCCGCCGACCTGCTCGCCCCCGACGGCACCACCGTCATCCTCCCCGACCTTTCCGCCGGCTGCTCCATGGCCGACATGGCCGACTACGAGGACGCCGTCGAGGCCTGGAACCTCATCCACGACGCCCTCGCCAAAACGCCCCACCCCGACGGCAAGACCGTCCGCGTCATCCCGATCACCTACGTCAACTCCACCGCCGCCGTGAAGGCCTTCGTCGGCATGCACCACGGCGCCTGCTGCACCAGCTCCAACGCCGACCTCGTCTTCGACTGGGCCATGAAGGGCGGCGAAGAACCCGTCAAGGACAACGAAGAGATCAAGATCCTCTTCCTCCCCGATCAGCACCTCGGGCGCAATACCGCCTCCATGTTCGGCTTCACCACCGAGGTCGACGCCCCCGAGGGCGAGCTCGCCCAGACCGTCCTCTACGACCCCAAACTCACCCGCGCCGGCGAACCCCTCGGCGGCATGGGCCCCGACCAGCTCATGGCCGCACGCGTCGTCCTCTGGGCCGGCCACTGCTCCGTCCACAAACTCTTCCGCCCCGAACACTGCGACGAACTCCGCGAGAACGATCCCGAGATGAAGATCCTCGTGCACCCGGAGTGCGCGAAGCAGGTCGTCGACAAGGCCGACCTCGCCGGCTCCACCGAGTTCATCATCCGCACCATCGAAGACGCCGAGCCCGGCTCCCGCTGGGCCGTCGGCACCGAGATCCACCTCGTCAACCGCCTCGCCAAGGCCGCCGCCGAGCGTGGCGTGTTCGTGCGCATCCTCAGCGACTGCCAGTGCCTGTGCACCACGATGTACCGCATCGACGAACCGCACCTGCTCTGGGTCCTCGACAACCTCGCCGAGGGCAAAGTCGTCAACCAGGTCAAGGTCCACCCCGAAGCAAAGAAGTGGGCCCTCAAAGCCCTCGACCGCATGCTCAAGCAAACCCGAGGCAAAGCCGTCCACGCCGTCGGCAAACCCGCCGCCCTCGTGGATTGACTTCGCTCCGTCTCCCCTTGGGGGAGAGGGTCGGGGTGAGGGGTCAGCGGCGCAGCCGCTGCCGGATCGTCGGCTCACCACAACTCTTCTTCGCATTTGCCAATTCCTCAAGGATTGCACGAACCGGCTGCCCGCTGCGGGATTCGCACCAAAGCTGCGAACGCTTCGCGTCGTACTCGCCCTCAAAAACCCCTCACACCCGGCCCCGTACAATCTTCTGTCCGGTCGTTCACACCGAGCGCCCGCAGAAGTCAGGGAGCCGCCATGACACACCGCAGCCGCACACCCGCGTTCAACCGCCCCGCCCGCCGCGGCGGCATCCTCAAGAAACTGCTCCTCGGCTCGGTCGCCACCGTGCTCCTGCTCGTCATCGCCGTCGCCGTGCTCGTCCCGATGCTCGCCGGCAACCTGCTCATCCCGCGCATCGAAGCCGCCTCCAGCGACTCCATCGAGGGCAGCGTCCGCATCGACTCCCTCTCCGTCTCCTGGACCGGCGAGCAGTCCGCGCGCAGCGTCGAACTGCTCGACCCCAATGGCGATGTCGTCGGCCAGGCCGACCTCACTGTGCGGCGCTCGCTGTTCGGTCTGCTCTCCTCGCCGCGCAACCTCGGCACCGTCGCGCTCTCCGGTTGGATCGAGATCGAGCGCGCCAACGAGTCCGCCCCAACCAACCTCGAGCGCGCCATCAAACCCAAGCAACCCGCGCCCACACCCCCACCCACGCAGCAACCGGGCGCAGAGCCGATCACCCTCCCGCCGCTTCGGATGACACTCGACGTCTCCGACCTGCGCTTCAGCTACGAACTCGCCGGCAAAAAGATCGGCATCTCCAAACTCGCCATCAAGGGCCCCCTCACCCTCGACGGCCAGACCAACCTCACCATCAACGCCGTCCCGACCATCGGCGGCAACGAAACAGCCGGGCGCACAATCACCGCCTCCGTCAAGTCCGGCCCGCTGCTCAACTCGTCGCGTGAACTCACCATCGCCGGTTCGGGCCTCGAACTCACCGTCGATGCCAATCTCCCCGGTGAGTACACCTCAATCATCTCCGGCCTGCTCGGCGAACCGGTCGCCACGGCCGGGGCATCATCCGACTCCATCCGCCTGCGTACGAACATCCGCGAACAGAGCGGGCGCCTCGTCGCCTCTGGCAGTGCCGATGCACTCTCCCTCGAAGGCCCTCTCCCGCCCGCGCTCATCGCCAGACTCGCGCCCGCCGGCACGCTGCGCATCACCCAGCCCGGCGCGTTCACCCTGCGCACCACGCGCTTCGACCTCCCGGTCGCGCTCATCACCGCCGGCCTCGACTCCACCGACCTGCGCGACAGCGCGCTCCTGCTCGCGCTCGAAACCCAGCCCGTCGGCGCCACCCTCACCACCGACGGCCTGCCCCCCAAGTCTCTCCGCATCGAACCCATCGACCTCCGCTTCGGCAGCGAAAACTTCGCCCAGCGCGCTTTCGTCCAGGGCGACATCCGCGCCCTCATCGACGACACGCCCGCCGGCACCGTCCTCCTCGACGCACGCGTCGACAACCTCCTCGGGCCCGGCGGCACGCTCGCCGCCATCGCCCAGGTCCGCCCCGCCGGGCAGATCCGCCTCGTCGACGCCCCCGCCTCGCTCGTCGACTCCTTCACCGCCGGCATCGACGCACTCGGCACCGGCTTCGCCCGCGATGTCTTCGGCGAAACCATCAACCTCACCCTCGACGCCGAATCCCGCGCCGACCTCGGTTCCGACGACACCGCCCTCGAATCACCCAAACTCGCCCTCTCCATCGACTCCGCCAACACCACCGTGCGCGCCACCGCCATCCTCGACGGCGACCGCATCGAAGCGCCCGGCGAAGCGCTCTCCATCCAGTCCAGCGCCGGGCGCGGCATCCTCACCCGCTTCGCACCCCAGGTCCTCGCCGAGATGGACGCCGAGTCCGCAGCCCAGCGACCCATCGCCCTCACCGTCAGCGCGACCGACCTCACGCTTATCCAGGGCACTGACACACCGATCGACCTCGACCGCCTGCGCGCGAACCTCCGCGCCAGCATCGATCGCCAGTCAGCATCCGCCCGCGGCCTCGACCGCATCGTTCTCGCCATCGACGCCGCCGCAGGCACCCCGCTCGACATCAACGCCATCGCCACCGGCAATCGAAATGCCGGAGCGCAGAACCCCGGCCCGCAGCCCTACAACATCACCGCCGACCTCCAACTCGCCGGCCTCAGCGCACTCGCCAGCGCAGCCAACCCGCTCCGCGCCCGAGGCGTGCGCACCGACGGCACCATCACCGTCATCGGCGCCCCCGTCCAAAGCATCGAGCAGCTCACCGGCCTCGACCCGCAGACGCTCACCGAAGCCCTCGGCGATCGCCTCGACGGCACCATCACCCTCGCCTCCGCGACCGATGCCAACATCGCCACACTCGACTTCGAAACACCCACCACGAGCCTCGACGCCGAATTCCGCCTCGCCGGAACCGTGCTCACCTCGACCCGACCGCTCAGCATCGCCTCGCGCGAGCCGCAGCGTCTGCTCGACGGCTTCGATCTCCGCGCCATCACCATCAACGACCAGACCGCCATCCGCATCGCCGGGCCGGCCGATTTCCGCGCCACCGTCGAAGACATCGAACTCGATCTCGATCGCCTCGACGGCGTGAACACCATCGTCTCGGGCATCGGAAGCGCATCGATCAACGCGCCTGGCCTCGAACTCGTCGGCCCCGACGGACAGCGAGAGACCTACACCACCCTCAGCGCCACCCTCATCACCGAAGACGACACCCTCCACGCTCAGATCACCGGCCAGACCAACATCCAGGCCACCCTGAGCGCCGCCGCCTCCCTCCCCCTCAACCAACTCCTCGACAGCCCCGACCCCATCGCCCTCGCCGGCGCCGCCCAGCGCACTCTCACCGCATCCATCACCGCACCCGCCTGGCTCGCCGGCGCCCTCGCGCCCGAGCAGGCCCCCACCATCAATGCCGCACTCGCCGGCGAACCCGTCTCCATCACCATCGAGCCCATCGGCGAGGCCTCGGGCATCACCGTCCGCTCCGGCGAAACCGTCATCCTCACGCAGGCCACCCTCCGCCCCGACGCCGTCGCGCTCGATGAAACCAACGGGCGCATCCGCGCCACGCCCGAGCGCCTCCGCAACATCCTCGCCGCGCTCTCCGAAGACCAGGCTGCGCCGTCCTACTCCCTCGCCTCGCCCGCCACCCTCGACCTCCGCGTCGACCCGATCACGATCCCCATGGGCGAAGGCGCCTCCTTCGACCTCGCCGGTCTCACCGCCAGCGCCACCCTCGAAGGCGACGCCGTCGTCACCGGCGTCCTCGAGCGCGACGGCGCGCCACGCGACATCGGCATCCGCGCCGGCAGTGCGCGCATCGCCTTCGCCGACGCCGGCCCCACCATCGAAGCTTCGGCCAGCGCCTTCGACCCCTCCAAGCCCGCCACCCCCCTCGGCGCGCTCACCGCGCGCATCGATCCCGGCGCCCGCTTCGACATCCGCCTCAATCAGGCCCGCCCACGCGCCATCGACGCCTGGCTCGCCGGCAAGCCCACCACCGACGGCCCGCTCGCCCTCACTTTCGGCGACTCGCTCAACCTCCGCGCCCAGACCCGCACCGTCACCGGCCTGCCGGCCGGCACCGACCGCATTGAGATCGGTGTCGAGTCGCCGCGCATGAACACGCGCCTGCTCGCCAACCGCTCCGAAACCCGCATCGCCCTCGCCGAACCCTTTGAAGTCGCGTGGACGCTCGCGCCCGCTATGTTCGATGAACTCATCGCCCCCGTCATCGCCGACACCGAGGGCTCGCAGCTCCGCCTGCGCGAGGCCGCCCCCGCCGCCGTCGCCATCCGCTCCTTCTCGATCGACAAGCGCGATGGCGCCTTCGACCCCGCCACCGCTCGCATCGACGCGCAGTTCGGCATGATCAACGCCAACTTCGACGCCGTCCTCGGCGAACCCGGCGCAACGCAGACCGTCCGCCCCATCAACCTCGACCGCGTCCAAGGGGCCATCACCCGTACCGCCGCCGAATCGGAAGAACCCATCCGCTTCAACCTGGAATCCCTCGACCAGAACAACGACCCGCGATTCACCGTCGAGGGCCAGCTCAACACCGCCGCCTCACCCGGCACCAACCGCCTCTCCGCCACCGCCTCCGGCGACATCCCCACCGCCCTCATCGACGTCCTCGCCGGCCAGCGAGGCCTCCTCGTCGCCGGCATCGGCGACACCGTCCGCGTCTCCGCACAGGCCGACAACGTCACCGCCGATCGCACCCAGGGCAAGCTCACCGCCACCGTTCAGGCCCTCCGCGCAGAGGCCGCGGCGTTCGGTCGCTTCGAAAACGGCGCCCTGATCCTCGGCGACGGCACCGCCTCACGCACCAACGTCACCCTCAGCGAGATCACACCCGAACTCAGCCGTCGCGTCTTCGAACCGCTCTTCCCGCTCCTGCGCAACTTCGAGAAGTCGCGCACCGAGCAGCCCACCATGATCACCGTCACCAGCGCCGGGCTCTCCATCCCGACCGACGGCGACCTCACCAAGCTCAACGGCAACATCAACCTCAACCTCGGCTCAGTCCGCTTCGAAGCGGGCGATCTCCTCTCCGCAGCCCTCAACGCCACCGCCAACCGAACCGCGGGTCAACTCGGTCAGTCCGTCCCGCCCGTGCTCGTCCGCTTCAACGCCGGCGTCGCCACCTACGACGCCGTCGACATCCCCTTCGGCGACTTTACCCTCCGCACCCGCGGCACGATCGACCTCGTCAACCGCCGGATGGACGTGCTCGTCCTGCTCCCCCTCGACTTCATCGGGGGCGACTTCAAGCGCGCCGCCCAGCAGTTCCCACTGCTCAACCAGCTCGCCGCCGTCCCGCTCCGCGCCCGAGGCGAAATCGGCAAGGCCAAACTGGAACTCGACCCCAACGCCATCGAAGAAATCATCCCCGGCGCACTCGAACGGAATCTCAACGACCTGCTCAACCGAGGCCTGCAGGAACTCTTCCGACGCTGATCGCGCAAAAACAAGAGCCCGGAGCGCGAGCTCCGGGTACTCCTTCTTTACATCTACTTGCATCGTCCAAACCGGTACTCGGAATCAACGCTCCGGGCGCCTCTTACCGCCCCCGACTGATCTTCCCGCCCATCCGCCGAGGCGGGAGCTTCGTCGGCACCACGCCGCCCGGGAACTTGCTCGCGTCGACCTTTTCCTTCGACGCCGGCACTTCCGGCGCAGCGCTCTTGTAGCGGTTCTTCGAGGTCAGCGCCTCGCGACGCTGCTTCTCGCGCGAACGCTGCTCCTCCACATCCGCGGGCAGCGGCCCCGGCTTGAAGTCGTCGTAGGTGCGCGCCGGAACGTGCGTGTTCGCCAGCTGCTCCACCTGCGTGAGCAAGTCGCCCTGGTCCGGGCTCACGAAGCTGAACGCCACACCGCCCCGACCCGCACGAGCCGTGCGACCGATCCGGTGCACGTAGATCTCCGGGTCCTCGGGCAGGTCGAAGTTGATCACATGGGTGATACCGTCGACGTCCAGACCGCGCGCCGCGAGGTCCGACGCCACCAGGATGTGCAGCTCACCCGCGTGCAGCTGCTCCATGATCCGGTTCCGCTTGCCCTGGGGCAGGTCGCCGTGGATCGCCGCCGCGTTGATGCCCGCGCGCGACAGCCCGTCGGTGATCTTGTCCACCGTCCGCTTCATGCGGCAGAACACGAGCGCCAGTTCCGGCTGCTCCTTCTTGATCACATGACGCAAGAGCCGGCTCTTGTCCCACGGCTCCACCGTGAAGTAGTACTGGTCCACCAGCGACACCGTCAGCGAACCGCCGACCGTCTCCAGCCGCTCGGCGTCTTTCTTCATGAACGCGCGACCCAGCGACTCGATCTCCGGGCTGATCGTTGCCGACACGAACACCGTCTGGTGCGCGCCCTTGATGCCCGACAGGATCTTGCGGATGTCGTCGCGGAAGCCGATGTCCAGCATCCGGTCCACCTCGTCGAGCACCACGAACCGGATGTTGTCCTGGTTCAGGTAGCCCCGACCGATCATGTCCATGTACCGGCCCGGCGTCGCCACGATGATCTCGGGGTTCTTCGCCAGACTCTTCGCCTGCGTGTCGATCTTCTGACCGCCATACACCGTCACCATCTTCAGGGGCGTGTACTTCGCGAAGCTCCTCAGCTCGTCGGTGATCTGGATCGCCAGCTCACGCGTCGGCGCGAGGATCACCGCCTGGAACGGCAACGCACGGATGCAGTTGTTGATCACCGGCAGGCCGAACGCCGCCGTCTTGCCCGAACCCGTCCGCGACTGACCGAGCACGTCCTTGCCAGCCAGCACCAGCGGCACCATTTCGGCCTGAATCTTCGTCGGGCTCTTGAAGCCCAGATCGTCCAGCGCCTTCCGGACCGTGTTCCGCAGGCCGATGTCCGCGAACGACTTGCCCGCGAAGATCTCCTCCCACTTCTTGTCCGTCTTGCCACCCGGCTTGCGCTCGCCCTTCTCAGAGGACGAGTCATCCGCCTTCTTGGCGGGCTTCGGCTCCGACACGCTCGCCTCGGCCTCCGGCTTCTCGGCGCTCTTCTTGAGGTCGCGCTTCTTCCGTGTCGTCTTCTTGCGAGTCGGCTTCGAGTCATCCTGAGATTTCGATGTCGACTCAGACTTCGCCTTGGCAGCGGGCTTCACCGCGCCTTGCGTCTGCGCGAGCACAGACGCCGGCGCCTTCTTCGGCGTGCGCTTGCTCGTGCGTTTGCGGGATGTCGACGGGCGCGGATCGGGTGTGGTCTCGCTCATGGTGCGATCAAAGTTCCTGGCGAGGGTCCCGCGGCGGATCCAAAGCATCAACCCTGCACCGATCAACACAATCGGCAAAGGAGCGGTGCTGCAAACCTGCTCGCAAGAGGGACATCCCGGCGACCCGCCAGTTGGCGATCTGTCCGGGGGAACCCCGCTCGTGTGGTAGAATCCGGCTGGCGTGTCGGCCCCGTGCCGCCCGGACTCGGTCGTGTGATGAAATCGTATAACTTGGCAATATGTCCGTTCATTCGGCGATCGGCCGCGACCGCCGGTTTCGGGCTTGATTCCACGCCCGAGCAGTTGATCGTAGGGCATCCAAAGGGCCGATACAACTTGAGGCGACCCCTGTCCGCCTGAATTCCAGCATCGACAAGGAATCGGCCCTCCGTGAGCGGGACCAGCGTTATCGAAGTCGATCTCACCGCCCTCGAGCGGAACCTCGCCGTCGTGCGCGGCGTGCTGTCCCGCGGCCTCGACGACGATTCCGGCTCCTCAGCCACACCCCCCGGCGTCTGCGCCGTCCTCAAGGCCGACGGCTACGGCCTCGGCGCCGTCCGACTCGCCAAACGCCTCAGCGCCCCCAAGGCCACCCGCCCCGTCGAGATGATCGCCGTCTACACCCCCGACGAAGCCCGCGAACTCGTCGAAGCCGCGATCCCCACACCAATCCTCGTCCTCATGCCCGTCGCCGGCTTCGACCGCCACGACCCCCTTTACCACGCCCTCAGCAAGGGCCAGATCCACCTCACCGTCCACGACCGCGACAACCTCGACGCCATCGCACGCACCGCCGAACACCTCGGCACCACCCTCCCCGTCCACCTCAAGATCGACACCGGTATGTCCCGCGGCGGCGCACCACCACGCCAGGCCGGAGCCCTCCTCGGCAAAATCGCCGAACACCCCCGCCTCCGCCTCGCCGGCGTCTTCACCCATTTCGCCTCCGCCGACTCCAGCGCGGAAATGACCCGCGACCAGGCCCTCTCGTTCGTCAACGTCCTCCGACTCAACGAAGCGCGCCTCCCCGCAGACTGCCTTATCCACGAGGCCAACTCTTTCGCCTCCTTCCGAAGCGCCGCCCTGCACGGCGACATGGTCCGCATCGGTCTCGCCCTGCTCGGCTACTCCGCCGAAGCCATGGCCGCCGACGACCGATTCGAGTTCCGCGACGCCGCGCAGCAGCTCACTCCGGTCATGCGCTGGACCTCCACGGTCGTGCAGACCAAGTCGGTCGCCCCCGGCACCCCCGTCGGCTACGGCTCGGTTTGGACCGCCCCCCGACGCTCGCGTTCCTCGCACGACGGCGACACCCGCCTCGCCATCGTCCCCGTGGGCTACGCCGACGGCTA
>JANSXG010000057.1 GCA_024743075.1 bacterium
GAGAACGCGAGCGCCACGCTCGATCGAGGCGTGCTGACAATCAGCCTGCCGAAGTCACAAGCCGCTCGCCCGCGTCGCCTTTCGATCACTCAGGCCTCGGACATAACCGAGCACACCTCCGGTGCAGATCAGTCCGCTCAGCAGCCCGACGCGAACGACAACTGATTCTGCCCCCGGATTCGGGGTGGCAGGCCCATCGCATCCCCGTTGGCTTCGACCACGGGGATGCTGTTTTATCCAGCCAGTCGCAGCGGCGGTTTTCCGGTGCCGCTCTCGCCGTCGTACACATGGGTGCGGTTCCGACCCGCGCCCTTGGCGGAGTACAAGGCGCGATCCGCAGCCTCGATCCAATCGGAAGGCCCGCGCATGTGGCGAGCATCGCCGGTGCAGACACCGAACGAGCCCGTCACCCGCATGTCGGGGTAGCGGGCCCAGGTCATGTTTTCGAGCGTGGTCCTGATCCGCTCGCAAAGACCGATCGTGCTCTCCGCGTCGCTCGACGGCACGATCATTGCGAATTCTTCGCCACCGTAGCGGCAGGCCACATCGTATCGGCGCAGTTCCGCCTTCAGGATCTTCGCGAAGCTCTGGAGTACGAGGTCGCCGGCGGGGTGCCCGAACGAGTCATTGAGTTGTTTGAAGTGGTCGAGGTCGCACATGACCAGCGACAGCGAGTCGCCGTTGCGCTGACTCTGCTCGATCTCCCCTGCGAGTTTGTCGTTGAGGTGCGCCCGGTTCCAGAGGCCGGTGAGCCCGTCGATCTGGGCACGCTGGGCCAGCATCCGCATCAGACGTGTAACCCGAAGCGAAGACGCGATCCGCGCGCGCAGTTCGGGTACATCGAACGGCTTGGTGACGTAGTCCGTTGCGCCCAGCCCGAACGAGCCAACCTTGTCCGACGACGTGCTCGAACCGGACAGAATGATGACCGGGATCTCGACCGTGCTCGACTCGAGCTTCAGTCGACGCAACGTCTCCAGCCCGTCGATGCCGGGCATGTTCAGGTCCAGCAGGATTAGTGAGGGCTGCAGATTGGCCGCGATGTCGAGTGCCTCTTCACCGCCGAACGCCGAGAGCAGCGTGAGATCATCGTTGCGGAGTTTAACGCCCAGCAATCGGTGGATTTCCGGGGCATCGTCCACCAGCAGCACGACCGGCGTTTCATCTTCGGTGCCGATCAGCGAAGTCGACCGATCGGTGCGATGAAGGACATCCGCCGCGCGCTGCTGCTGCGACGGATCAACTCTGGGTGTGCCTTCGGGGTGAGTCGTCACGGTTGGTGTACGTCCTGGACGGGGCTTGTGAAGGCGATCAGTACGAGACACGGCGTAGAAGTTCGGTCAGGTCGTCGATCTGCTGGCGGACATCATCGAGGGAGGCCTCCCCCTTCAGGGGGCGTTCGACTCGAGCGGCCGCGAGCCCGATCTCTTCGAAGCCGTACCCATCGCTCGCTCCCTTCAATTGATGAGCGAGCCGCTGCACGCCTTCGCGGTCGCCGGACTCGCAGAAGGCCTGGAGTGATTCCAGGCGCTGCGGAACCTCGTCCACGAAGTACTCGATGAGTTCGGCCATATCGGGATCGTTCGCAAAGCTGCTGCGAACCGGTTCCACGCGGACGGCGTTTGACCTCGTGGCCGGGAACCCGTCGGATGAGAACTGTGACTCGGACATACGAACTCCAATGGACTCGGGAGGGTAACGGTCTCCTGTTTGGGTGATCGGTCCTCCTGCCGCGCCGATTCAGCCGCGGATCCGGATTTGGTGGATGGGAAGCAGATCAGACTGAACTCCCTCCGAAGACCATTCGATAGCATGAGAGAGGGAAATGTCCGATAATCATTTTCGGATCGACCCGAACCGTCGGGTGGGTCGCCTCGTATGTCAGCGTCTTGTTGCGCGCTCTGGTGAAGCGGCATGGATCATGACGATGCTGGCGGCTCTGACGGTCAGCGAACAGCGGGGGGCTGCGATGGAGCAGGTGCGCGGTAATCTAGGGCGATCGGTCGCGAAGCGCGGTCGCGTATTTGAGGGTTTGAAGACGTCAACACGCCGGATCGCCCTACTGTGCGGGCTTCCCCCTCAGGCGCACCTTCAATCTTCTTCGGAGGATCGACCGACCATGCAGCGCACTACTCGCAATCTTCCTGCCCGACTTCATCGGGGTCGCGTTCTCTCCGCTGCGGTCCTGACTGCCTCGGCCCTGTTGCTCGCGACCGCCCCGCAGGCCGCGGCTCAAGACGGCGTCTGGGCGCACTACGATGTCACCGAGCCGAAGGTCATCACGCTCGAATTCGATACCGACCTGCTCGCGTTTGACCTCTGCTGGTCCGATCACACCGACATGGTCAAGGAGCAGATCGTCAACGGCGCGATCGCTCAGATGAACGATCCGACGCAGCTGCACGTGATCCGCATGCCCGGCCTGCCGCCGTTCTACCGGCGCACCAGCAACGCCCCGGTCTGGCACGATCTGACCGGCGGCGTGATCACCTCTTCGGACGTGCTCCCGAACCGGGCCAGTTATCACATCGATGTGGAGCAGGCCCTGATCGAGATCGCGGGACGGATCCGCGCCGAGCGTCCGGGCGCGAAGCTCGCGTTCGAGGGCTTCGAGCTCCAGCCGCTCCCCGGCCGTCCGCCGGCCTACGAGGAACTCGGTGCGCTTCAGGATTTCTATATCACCGATCGGACGATCTACCTCAACCACGTCGGCCACATTCTTCACCACGCGCTGAACAGCACCTTCTACCGGGCCCGCGTTGACTTCGCCGAGGCCCAGGACAACTGGCTGGTATTCCCGAACCAGACCGGCCAGTTCTCGCTCGCGTCGCTCGATAACCCCGCCTGGCCCCCGGAAGAGATCGAGCCGGAGATCATGGCCCTTTGGGGCGGCGACGGCGACGAAGGCGGCGGCGACGGCGGCGGCGGTGGGGGTGGCGGTGGTGGGGGTGATCCGGATGAGTCGGTCGTTCTTGTTCCCGGCGACGGATTCGCCGAAGTCTGGGGAGATGGTGTCGAGGCCGTCGGCTCACCAGGCATGGATGGCTACGACGCGAAGGCCATTGCCCGCTGGAATGTCGTGCCTTACCAGACCGTCGAGGACGAACCGTTCTCTGTCGGTGTCGTGGCTTTCCACATCAACAATATTGACCGAGTCGAATTTTATCTCGAAGGCGGTCCGGCGATAACCGTTACCGAAATGACTCACAACCCGCGTACCGATACGTGGGAGTACTGGGCGGTCATCGACCCGATGGTCATGCTCGCGATGAACCACCCGGACGGTCCGATCGAACTCCGAGCGATCGCGTACCCCAAGGACGCTGGCGAGCCGCGCGTGCTTGAGCCGCTGATGCTCAACACCAATTCGCAGCAAACGCTCCCGAACCCAGTGGTGTGGTGCGCGCCATGGGGGAATGACGAGTTCGGCGATGGATCGCAGGAGAATCCGTTCAGGCAGCCGTATCGTGCCATGAAAGCAGCCGCCGTACAGCATGGCGGCATCGCTGATGGTGTGACCGTCTTCGCGATGCCGGGTGATTACCACTGGGGTGATGGTTCGGGGCCGCCGGAAACTGTGAGCCGGTGGGCGACTGTGAGCGGGGCTCCAGGAACCGACCCGTCAGATGTTGTGTTCACATCCGGGAGCAGCGCCGGATTCAAGACCAAGTTGCTTGCGGTTTCCGGGGTCAGTTTCGAGAACACATCTGTGACCACAGCCTTGGGGGCCCCGCGTGCGATTTGGATCGATAACAGCAAGGGCGTAGGGCCCGGTCGGGATTCGGACTTTCGGCTGTACCACGCCACTCACTGGGCAGGTGGTCTCTTCATCACACGCTCTTCAGCAGAGCGTATGAGGGACGGGTTCGTTGGAGCGGACCTGGTCCGCGCGAGTCACGTAGAGGACATCGGATCGGACGCGTTCAGTGGGAGCCGGCTCGTGGTCAGTTGCTCCGTAGACGGAATTGACAGCTCTGGAACGAACTACCACCCTGATGTGTATCAGTTTGCGGGCAGTTCTGCCCAGGAAAACTTCATTGTGTTTGGTTTGCGAGCGGACAATGTCAACGCACAGCCGATCTTCTCCGACGATGCGTCGCGCATCGATGATGTCGCGTTCGTGAACGTGCTCTTCGCGCGTCCTGCGGGTGCCGACCCCATTGCTCCCGCGTTCTCGCAATGGTGCACGCCAACGAACCACCTGTTGCTGTGGAAAGTTTCGCTTCCCAACTCCACCTTTGTCTTTCGTTCCGATGATATGAGCGACATTAGCGTTCGCGGCACTCAGTTCTACAAGATCTTCACGTCTCAGAAGGCGGGGCAAGGGCCGCCGGTTCTCGACGATAACTGGTTTGATGGCAACCACTTCGTTGACGGATACACCACTGGCGCCCTCGTCCTCGGATCGAACGCGACCGTCGGCGATCCACTCTTTACCGATATGTCGGCTGGAGACTTCACGCCGCTTCCCGATTCCCCGCTCCGCATGCGACTTTTCGAGGCTCTCGTCCCGATTGATGTCAATGGCGAGGAGCGATCCACTCCGGGCACCGTTGGTGCGATCCGTTAACCATCCGTCGTGAATTCATCAGTGCTGAAACACGAACTCATGCTCTTCGGGGCCTCCCCGGACACGCCCAACATGGGCGTGTCCGCGCTGTTTGCGTCCGCGGTCGCTGCGATCAAACGGCGGATTCCCGACGCGCACCTCTCCGTCTTTGATTCCGGACTCGGCGTGCGATGCTCTGATCATCGGATCGCCGATGATCTTACGGTCAGCATCAGCCGTCGCGGTGCGCGAGCTGGTCGGCGATACGATCGGCCGGAGAATCTCGCGGTCATGTCGGCCGCCGCTGCGGCGGGGCGGCTCGGCGCCCGGCTGAACGCGAACATCCGCGCGATCGACCGTGCCGTGGCCGTGCTGGATATCTCCGGCGGCGACAGCTTCAGCGACATCTACGGCACCAAGCGATTCTTCAGCATCGTCCGGCCCAAGCTGATTGCCATCCGCAGGGGTGCCCCGCTGTTCCTGCTCCCCCAGACCTTCGGGCCTTACCGTGATCCGAAACTCAAGGCGATTGCCGCCCAAGCCGTGCGCGGTGCGGAGATGTGCTGGGCCCGCGACGAGCGGTCCTTCGCGATCTTGCGGGAGCTGTTGGGCGATGCTTTCGACCCCGATCACCATCGTTGCGGCGTGGACCTCGCCTTCGGACTGGAGCCGCGCAATGCCTCTGAAGCACTCTCGAGCGACCTCCGATCAATGCTCGAAGCCGACCGGGCCACCCGTCCGCTGGTGGGCTTCAACATCAGCGGGCTGATCTACAACAATGCGGCCAAAGCTGTTTCACGGTATCGATTCAAGGCCGATTATCAGGCCCTGTTGGAGCAATTCCTGTCCTGGCTTCTCGAAACAACCGATGCCAATCTCGTGCTGATTCCCCATGTCATGAGCGAGCCTGGCCACTACGAGTCCGATTCCGGAGCGTGCGAACGTGTGGCCGAATCGCTCGGCGAGAAGCACGCGGGTCGCGTGCTCGTCTCGCCGCGTACGCTCGACCAAAGCCAGGTCAAGTGGCTGATCGCCCGGACCGACTGGTTCTGCGGCACGAGGATGCACTCCACCATCGCGGCGCTCTCCTCGGGTGTGCCCGTCGCGACCGTCTCATACTCGGACAAGGCCATGGGCGTATTCGAGACCTGCGGCCAGGGTGAGCACGTCATCGACCCGCGCGAGCTGGGTACGGCCGACGTGGTCGAGCGACTGAAGGGTTCTTTCGAATCCCGGACGAACGCAAAAGCCTCACTCGCCGAGCACCTGCCCGCGGTGAAAGCCAGGGCGGCCGAACAGATGGATGCAGTCGCCGAGCGGATCCGTGTCGCGGCGTCGCGCCGATCTGGTCAGGGTTCGGTCGCGTGATGCACGCGTCGGGGGACATCGCCTCAGGCTCTCCCGTAGCCCAGCCCGAGGCTGCCGCCGATGCAAGGACATTGCGCAACGAGCGCCATTTCGCCACCGACCACCTCATGGGCGACCTGAAGGGACGCTCGGTTCGGGGTGGCGCGGTAACGCTCGGTTCGCAGGCGATCAAGTTCGTCCTGCAGATGGGCTCGACGGTCGTACTTGCGCGTTTGCTGCTTCCCAGCGATTTCGGGCTGATCGCCATGGTCACCGCCGTCACCGGCTTCGTTGCCATGTTCAAGGATGCCGGGCTGTCCATGGCCACCGTCCAGCGAAAGGACATCACACACGACCAGGTCTCCACCCTCTTCTGGATCAATGTCGCCCTCAGCGCCGCGGTCATGTTCGTGGTCGCCGCCCTTGCCCCGGCGATCGCTGCGTTCTACTCCGAGCCACGCCTTGTCTGGGTCACCCTGGCTCTCGCCGGGACGATGCTGTTTGGCGGTTTTACCGTCCAGCACCAGGCACTGCTGCGACGGCAGATGCGATTCAGGGCTCTGGCCGTCGTTGAGATCGCCAGCATGGGCGGCGGGATCGCCGTTGCGATCGCGATGGCCCTGATGGAGTCCGGCTACTGGTCACTCGTCGGCATGGTTGCCGGCACGGCGCTTATCAACGCCGTCCTGGTCTGGGTGCTGTGCGACTGGAGACCGGGACTGCCGAAGCGCCGCTGCGGCGTAGGACAGATGGTCAAGTTTGGTGGCGGGCTGACTGGGTTCAACTTCCTGAATTACTTCACACGCAACGCCGACAACGTGGTTGTCGGCTTTGCGCTCGGCAGCGGACCGCTCGGTATCTATTCGAAAGCGTACAATCTGCTTATGCTTCCGATCAGGCAGATCAATGCCCCGGTTGGAAGCGTCATGCTCCCGGCCCTAAGCCGTTTGCAAGATGATCCGGCCCGCTACCGTCGCGCCTACCTGCAGGCTTTGAGCGCAATCGCTATGGTCGGCATGCCCATCGTCGTCTGTGTCTTCGTGCTTGCTGAAGAAGCTGTCGCGATTCTGCTCGGGCCGGGCTGGGAAGAGGCGGCGTCCATTTTTCGAGCGCTGGCGCCGGCGGCGTTTGTCGGTACGATCAATGTCGCGCCCGGTTGGCTGTGTGTTTCGCTCGGCCGGGCTGGGACGCAGGTCCGCTGGGCGCTGATCACGGCGCCGATCACCGTTGCCGCCTTTGTCGTTGGAGCCCGGTGGGGGATCGTCGGAGTCGCGATCGCCTTCAGCGCCTCGTGGTGCCTTGGGTTATACATCTTTGTGGCGATGGCTTGTCACCGGTCGCCGGTTCGGCAGTTGGATATCGGCCGAGCCTTGCTTGCACCTATCGTCGGGTCTTTCGTCGCATTCTGTGTCGGGCTGGCGGCCTTAGCCCTGCTGGCCGATACGATTGTTTCTCCCGTAGGCCGCGCTGCGATCGTGATCCCGGTCATCGGAGCGGGGTACATCGGGCTGCTGTGGGCGATTCCGACGAGCCGGGGGCAACTGGATCGGCTATTGCGTGATGGGCTGCGCTCCGCAGCGTTGCCAAGGAGGAAGACCGCATGAGCGAGCAGGATCTCAGTCTGGTTCCAGGAAAGGAAAACTACACCGCTCGCTACGTGCGCGGCGGTCGCCTGTTCAGTTATGCACATCAGATGAACGCGGTGCTGGAGCATGAGCCCCGCACGGTGCTAGAGATCGGTCCCGGTCCCGGCATGGTCACTGCGGCGTTGCAAGCGATCGATGTCGAAGTCACTACGGTCGACATCCAGGCCGAACTCAAGCCAGACGTAGTCGCTTCTGTGACGAACTTGCCATTCGAGGATGATTCCTTTGACGTCTCGATGTGCTGTCAGGTGCTCGAGCACCTGCCGTTTGACCGATTCGTGCCGGCGATAAAAGAACTGAGCAGAGTTTCGCGTCATGCGATCCTGATCAGTTTGCCCGATCCTCGTCCGTACTATGAGATCAACGCCTCTCTGTTTCGAAAGAAGACCTTGGCGTTCTCGTTCACCCGACCCTATACCTGCAAGGCGAGCTATCTGGAGCGAGTCAAGGAGCTGGCGGGGCACTATTGGGAGGTTGGGTCTCCCGGCATCGATGCAAAGAAGATTGCTTCGTTGATATCCTCTGCCGAACTCCATATCCGTGCTCATTGGAGGTGCCGCGACAGACCCTACCACCACTTCTTTGACATTAGTCCTCGCGGATCTTCTTAGTGCGAGTCGCGTTAGTGACCCATCGCATCGAGTCTGGCCAGCCCGGCGGTGCTGGTCGTTCGCTGCTCGCGCTGGTGGAGCATGCACGAGACGTGGAGTTCGTCGCTTTCGTGCCGAAGGCCGACGCCATGGCTGGGCAGCTCGCCGATCGGGGCGTGGAAGTTGAGGTTGTCCCATTCCGGAATTGCTTCGTGCACGGCCGGAGTCCTCTGAGGAGCGCCATTCGCTCGGCGAGGTCGCTGGCGGTGAATCGGCGCGCGGTCCGAGAGATCGTGCGTGGTCTGCGCAGTCGACGGGTCGATCTCGTGCACAGCAACTCGCTCATGACGGACGTCGGCTACGAAGCGGCTCGGCACGCCCGCATTCCGCATCTCTGGCATATTCGCGAGATCATATCGGACCAACATGGCCGGCCGGTTCTCGGACAGTCGCGGCTTCGGGCGAAGGTGCGCCGTTCGGAGGGGTGCGTGGCCGTCTCGGAGACCGCGGCTGACGCCCTGTGGACGAGGGGCGTCGCCCAGTCCCGACTGCGTGAGGTGGTTTACAACGGTGTTTTCTCGCGAGAAGAGATCCGGCGCATCGATACGGCGTTGGATCGCGTCGACCCGTCGATCGCTACCGGACTAAAGGTTTGCATCATCGGCGGGGTTCAGCCAGCGAAGGGGCAGGATATCGCGATTGCCGCGGTCGCTCGACTTCGGCAGAGCGGGGTTCCAGCCGAATTGAGCATTGCCGGCGGAGGAAACCTTGAATGGGCCCGATCGGTCTGCGAGACCGAAGACGTTGTGGATTCGGTCCGATTCTTAGGGCGGGTGGACGGTCCGTGGGATGTGCTCGGTTCGAGTCACATCTGCCTGATCTGCTCGGAGGCGGAAGCTATGGGGCGGGTGGCGGCGGAAGCACTAGCATCGGGGACACCGATCGTCGCGACGCGTGGCGGCGCAACGGACGAATTGTTGGGTGGTGGGCTTCGGGGCGCGCTTGTGAACCGTGAACCGGAAGCGGTCGCCGGTGCGATCGCAGAGGTCTGGAACGAGTACCCCGCAGCGGATGCAAAGGCACAAGCCGCCATGCCGTGGGCGCGTGAGGTATTCTCGGTCGAAGCGTACGCAAGGCGGATGTGCCAAGTGTATGCTCAACTTACAGCGCTTGACCTGATGGACGGCACGCGAGGAACGACTTCCAATGGCGAGTGATCGATGCAGCAAGTCATGGTCCATCGCTGTCAGCGTGTACGGCGACGAGCCGGTGATGGAAGCGAACTTCTCGAAGTCGCCAGCGCTTCAAGATGCCGCGAACGTGTTTGTGCAGCGGAAGTTCCCGACCGTGGTCGCTGCTTACAACGACGCCATCGAGCGCTGCGAGACCGATATACTGGTCTTTGCACATCCGGATGTTTATCTTCCGCGGCACTGGTCGGATCAGTTCGAGGCCGCGCTGTCGTGGCTCGATAGACATGACCCGAACTGGGCCGTCCTCGGTCTGTTTGGTTGTGACCAGTCCGGCGCTGGCGTCGGGTTTACCTACTCCGTAGGGCTGGGCAAGTTCGTCGGCACGCCGTTCGAGTCCCCGCAGCCAGCGAGGACGGTCGATGAGTTCGTGTTCGTGCTTCGCAGAAGCAGCGGAATCCGCTTCGACGAGCGACTGCCCGGGCCGCAAAGTCAACTCTGCGCACCTGATATATGTCTGCAGGCGCTTCAGAGGGGACGTGGTGTGCACGTCATTCCGGCCTTCGCGATGCACAACAGCAATGGCTGGAGCGTTCTCCCGTTCAATTTCTGGAAGCCGTACTTGTACATGCGTCGGAAATGGAGGGCGGAACTTCCGATTCGGGTGCCGTACGCGACTATCACGCGTTGGGCATCGCCGATGCTGAAGAACACCGCTCGCGCATGGGTTAAGCATCGCAAATCGGGACATCGAACGAATTCCCGAGTCGCTGATGTCGAGTCGCACTACAGCCAACTCACCGCCTCGCTTCAGGGTGCCTTCCCGGCTGCCCAAGGAGGCTCTAAAGCGGCGCTAAGTGATACGGTCGCCACCAACTGAGAAAGCATGCGTCTGCCCGTCCTCTCAATCGAAGAAGTCTGCTCCCGCCAACTCTGCACGGGCTGCGGCGTGTGTGCTTCGGTGGAGCCCGACCGCTTCCGCATGGGCGACGCCCTTGAGTATGGCCGGCGGCCGTTCGTCCGAGACGCCGCCGCCGCGGAGACCGGGGAAGCTGTGAAGGTCTGCCCGGGGGCGAGTCTGGAGCACACCTTCGATCCGTCCGACCCCGAACTCATCGGCGAACTCGCCAACGCCTGGGGGCCGGTCTACGAGGTCTGGGAGGGGTACGCCTCTGACGAGGCCATCCGCCACGCCGGCTCCAGCGGCGGAGCGGCGACGGCTCTGGCCCTCTACTGCATCGAACAGGGCGGCATGGGCGGGGCCCTGCACATCGGGGCGCGTGCCGACAGGCCGTACCTGAACGAGACCGTCTACAGCACCGGGCGGGACCAACTGCTCGCCAACACCGGTTCGCGATACGCTCCCGCCAGCCCGTGCGACTCGCTGCACCTCATCGAACAGGCTGAGAAGCCGAGCGTGTTCATCGGCAAGCCCTGCGACGCCGCGGCGGTCCAGCGGGCACAAACAATTCGTCCTGAGCTGGATACCAAACTCGGCGCGGTCATCGCGTTCTTCTGCGCGGGGGCACCGTCGACCCGCGGCACACTGGAACTGCTCGAGCAGGTCGGCGTGGACGACCCGGACCGGGTGACGTCGCTCCGCTATCGCGGCAAGGGCTGGCCGGGCCTGTGGACGGTGACTTGGACCGATGCGGATGGCAACGAACGCACCGAGCAGCGGACCTACGCCGAGTCGTGGCACTTCCTGCAGAAGTACCGCCAGTGGCGCTGCTACATCTGCCCGGACCACACGGGCGAGTTCGCTGACATCGCGGTGGGGGACCCGTGGTACCGCGAAGTCCAGCCGGGCGAGGCGGGCAAGTCGCTAATCATTGCGAGGACGAAACGCGGGCGCGACATCATCCACGCCGCGGCCGAGGCCGGGTACATCACGCTCGAGACGAAGGACGCAACCCTCCTGCCTCGCTCGCAACCGAACCTTTTGCATACGCGAGGCGGCCTGTGGGCACGCCTCAAGGTGCTGCGTCTTCTCGGAGCGGCGGTCCCGGTATACCGGGGTTTTGAACTCTTCCGCTTCTGGAGGTCAGAACTGACACTGAAGGACAAGGTCAGGTCGTTCACCGGCACGGCGAAACGCGTGTTCCGCAAGCGCCTGCGTGAGCGTGTGCAGGTGGCGGAAGTTGTCGACGGGGGTGGGCGATGATGGGAACCCTCGCAATGGCCGCTCGAGCCGCTCGCGTCACCCAAGCAGAATGGCACGGCGCGACTTTCATACACCCCGCCGCCATCGCGGTTACTGCGCTACTGGCCCTGTGGCTGTTCCTCGCATCGCGCAGGACAGCTCTCCTGCCCCTGATGGCCCTGATCTGCTTCATTCCGTCGGCTCAGCGCGTCGTGATCTTTAGCGCCGACTTCACGCTTTTGAGGATCATGGTCCTCGTTGGGATTGCCCGCATTCTGACCCGCGGGGAGCTCTCGTCGATCCGCTTCAACCGTATCGACTGGGTCTACCTCGCGTGGGTGCTGGTTGGATCGGTTGTATATGTGCTCCAGCGTCAGGAATTCAGTGCGGTCGTGTATGTCAGCGGAACGTCGATGGACATGCTCGGCGCGTATCTCGTCGCCCGTGCCCTCGTGCAGACCATGGGCGACTTCCGAGCCTTTGCCCTGATCGCCGCGGCGATCGCCATCCCCGTCGGCGCGTTCTTTGCGTTTGAGATGTCGACCCAGCGGAATTTGTTTGCGGTCTTCGGAGGCGTGCGTGAGATCACATGGGTCAGGGATGGCCGGCTCCGCTGCCAAGGAGCGTTTTCGCACCCGATCCTCGCCGGGGTGTTCTGGGCTTCGATTGGGGCAATGACCATGGGGGGAGCGCTGGCCCGCACGCTGAAGCCCCTTCAGCGACTGCTTTTCGTCGCCGGAACCTGCGCGGCGGTCGTCGTGATTGTAGCCAGCGCCTCAAGTACACCGGTGCTCGGTTTCGTGGCCGGTGTCGGGTTTTGGCTCTGGTGGCCGGTCCGCAATTGGATGCGCTACGTGTTCATTGCTGCACCGTTCGTGACTGTTGCGCTTCACATGGCGATGGAACAGCCTGTCTGGCACCTTGTTGGTCGGATGTCTGCCGTCGGCGGGTCGACTGGGTACCACCGCTTCATCCTTATCGATGGTGCGATTCGGCATCTCGGTGAGTGGTGGCTCGTTGGGACGCCGTGGACTGGCCACTGGTCTTCGGTTTTTCAGACATGGGACATCACCAACCAGTACATCTTCGAAGGCGTGCGCGGTGGCATCTGGCGTCTTGGCCTGTTCGTCGTTCTGATCTACCTCGTTGCCCGTTCGATCGCCACCGCCCAGGGCCGCGTGACCGACAAGTCCGATCGCCTGCTGCTGTGGGGGCTCGGTGCGTCGCTGTTCGTACACTGCGTGTGTTTCATTGGTGTGAGCTACTTTGGACAGATTCAATACCTTTGGTACATTTCCCTCGCCATCGGAGCCAGCGCCTACGCCCCTGAGTTTTGCGGCAGTGCCAGCCGGCAAGCCACGATGAGCAGGCCAAAACGCGTGCAGCAATTCTTCGAATCCCCACGGGATGCGGAGTTGACCGGTGCGTGAGCCCGCCCTCTCCATCCTCATCATCAGCTTCAACACCCGTGAGATGACGCTGGAGTGCATCCGTTCGGTTTTCGACCAGACCTCAAAGACCGATTTCGAGTTGATCGTGTTGGACAACGCGTCAGCCGACGGCTCCGCCGACGCGATCGAGACGGAGTTCGGGGGCCGCGTCCGGCTCATCCGCTCTGAGGACAATCTCGGCTTCGCCGGCGGGAACAACGCGGCCGCGAAATGCGCGAAGGGCGAGTTCCTGCTCCTGCTGAATCCGGATACGGTGGTGCTGGACGGGGCGATCGACAAGCTGTTGGCGTTCGCCGCGGCCAGGCCCGACGCCGGGATCTGGGGTGGGCGGACCGTATTCGCCGACGGCTCGCTGAACCCCGCCTCCTGCTGGTCGCGTCAGACCCTGTGGTCGCTAACTTCTCAGGCGATGGGTTTCTCGTCCCTGTTCCGAAAGAGTTCGTTCTTCAACCCCGAGGGTCTTGGCGGCTGGGACCGCGAGGGCGTTCGTCAGGTCGATATCGTCTCCGGCTGCTTCCTGCTCATCCGACGCGACCTGTGGGACCGGCTCGATGGATTTCATCCCGACTTCTTCATGTACGGCGAGGAAGCGGACCTGTGCCTCCGTGCGGAGTCGTTCGGAGCGTGCCCGATGGTCACCTCCGAAGCGACTATCGTCCACCACGGTGGGGCGAGCGAGGCGGTGAGGAGCGATAAACTTCAGCGTCTTCTCGCGGCGAAGTGCCTGCTTCTAGAGCGACAATTCCCAAAGTCACGACTGGGCATGGCGAAGTCTCTCCTCGCAGCGTGGCCGCTGACAAGGTGTCTCGCCCATTCGGTGCTTTCGCCGATAAGGGCGTCTTCCAGACGCTCAAGCACAGTTTGGCGCGACGTCTGGGCGCATCGATCCGTCTGGCTCGCGGGGCGGTTTGTGCGAAACTAAGGTGTCCGTTTGAACGCTCGCTGACAGGGACCGCAATGACCACCCTCATCACCGGCGCCGCCGGGTATATCGCCTCCCACGCCGTCCGGCGCGTGCTCGCGTCCGGACATCGCGTGGTCGGGCTCGATGACCTCTCGCGCGGCAACACCGAAGCCATCGACGCCATCCGCCGCCACGACCAGCCCCGTGATCGACTGACGTTCGTCGAAGGCTCAATCGCCGATCGGGCGCTCATGGAATCGGTCATCCGCGAACACGGCGTCACCAGCGTGCTCCACTTCGCGGCGCTCGCTTACGTCCGTGAGTCGGTCGAGGCGCCTCTTCGCTACTACGAGAACAACACCGCCGGGTCCATCGCGCTGCTTCAGGCCTGCGACAACGCGGGCACGGTCGAGCGGTTTATCTTCTCCTCGACCTGCGCGACCTACGGCGAGCCCCCGGCCGAGCTCATCCCGATCACCGAAGACTGCCCGCAGCACCCCATCAACCCCTACGGGCATTCGAAACTGGCCTTCGAGAAAGTCCTGGCCGACTACTCGGCTCTCCGAGCGTCGAAATCTCAGGATGGCGGCCGGCCGTTCGCCACGGCAATGCTGCGATACTTCAACGTCGCCGGCTCGGCGCCCGACGGCGTCATCGGGGAAGACCACGACCCGGAGACGCACATCGTCCCAATCGTGCTCCAAGCGGCATTGGGTAAGCGGAGCCACATCTCGATCTTCGGGACCGACCACGACACCCCCGACGGTACCTGCGTCCGCGACTACATTCACGTTGAGGACTTGGTGGACGCCCACGCCGTCGTGCTTGACAGCCTCGAGCCCGGCACGCCGGGGAGCGAGCGGCCTCGGGTGTACAACCTCGGGCTCGGTCGTGGGGTCTCCGTGCGGGAGATCGTCGACTCTGCGAAACGCGTGACCGGCGTTGATTTCGAGGTCCGCGACGCGCCGCGCCACCCAGCCGACCCGCCGGTCCTGTACTGCGACGCCTCGAAAATCACCCGCGAACTCGGCTGGTCGCCGAAGATCACCGATCTGGACGAGATCGTGCGCACCGCATGGAACTGGATGCGTGAGCATCCGAAGGGATATCGGGCGAGCGTGACAGAGAGCGCGAACACGTGAGCGAGTCGGTTACCAAACCCAAACGCATCCTCGCCATCGCCTCCGGTGGCGGGCACTGGGTGCAGTTGCTGCGGATGCGGCCAGCTTGGGACGGGTGTGTTCCCATATATGTTACCACCCAAAAGGGTTACCGCGAGCAAGTCTTTGCCGACGCTCGGGAGTCTCACCAGCCAACGCCGCGCTTTTACACCGTGCTCGATGCGAACCGCTGGCAAAAGGTGCGCTTAGTCCGTCAGCTATTGCAGATCACGTGGATCCTGCTTCGCGAGCGACCGGATTTCGTGATATCGACCGGCGCGGCACCCGGCTTCTTCGCCCTAAAGATTGCCCGGCGTCTTGGAGCGCGGACGATTTGGATTGACTCGATCGCGAACGCCGAGCAGCTCTCGCTCTCGGGTCGGAAAGCCGGACCGACCGCCGACCTGTGGCTCACGCAGTGGTCGCACCTGGCCGGGTCGATTGATCCCGAGCGCGGCCGGCCGCATTATGAAGGGGCGGTGGTTTGATCTTCCTGACCGTCGGAACTCAACTGCCGTTCGACCGGCTCACTCGCGCGGTCGACGATTGGTGCGCCGCGAACCCTAGCGCTCATGTCGTCGGCCAGATCGCCGATCCGGGCTCCGAGGGATTTCGCCCGCAGCACTTCGAGTGGCAGTCGTTCATCGAACCGGCGGAGTTCGACCAGCGGTTCGACGAAGCCGACCTGATAGTCGCGCACGCAGGGATGGGATCGATTATCACGGCTTTGACGCGCGCCAAGCCCGTTCTCATTATGCCCCGCCGAGCCAACCTGCGCGAGCACCGAAACGACCACCAACTCGCTACCGCTGATCGGTTCGCGGACCGACCCGGCGTCCATGTGGCCCACGATGAGGAGTCAGTCGGCCCCTGGCTGAGTCGGCTGCTCGCCATGCCTGAGCGGGGTGGTTCACCGCGCCTATCGCCGTTTGCTAGCCCGCAACTCCTCGAGGCGATACGCGCGTTCATCCAATCATCCTGACGCGAGCCGGTTCGGCTGCGCCAGAACCGGCATAGCCTGACCACCGGTGAGGATTCTCACAGAACGAACTGCGTTTTGCCCACGTCCGTGCCGATGCCTGTGATATTCTGGCGTTTCTCGCGCGTCCGGTAACCTCGGAGGAGGCCGCGCGTTCGTCAAAGCACGATGCAGTCCCGGCTTGTGCCGGAGTCGGACCGGGAGTCCCATTCATGTCGACCACGACTACGAGCCCAGATACCTACAGCGAGCTTCTCAGCAAAATCGAGTCGCGCACCGCCGTTTGCGGCATCATCGGGCTCGGATACGTCGGGCTGCCGCTCGCCGGAGCTCTTCACGATGCCGGCTTCCCGGTTGTTGGGTTCGATGTCGACCCCAACAAGATCACGATGCTGAACGCCGGTGAGAGCTACCTCAAGCACCTCGGCGACGAACTCGCCACCGGCCTGCGCGATTCGGACCGGTTCGAGCCGACCGCCGACTTCAGCCGGCTGAGCGAGTGCGACGCGATCATCGTTTGCGTGCCGACGCCGGTCGGCCGCCACCTCGAGCCGGACCTGTCCTACGTCCTCGACACGGCTCGCGCGATCGGCCGGACCCTCCGCAAGGGTCAGTTGATTTCGCTGGAATCAACCACCTACCCCCGCACCACACGCGACGAATTCCTGCCCGCTCTCCTTGAAACGGCGTCGCAGAGACTGGTCAGCGGCGAGGACTTCTTCGTCGCGTTCAGTCCGGAGCGGGAGGACCCGGGTCGCAAAACGCACAACACCAAAAGCATCCCAAAGCTCGTCGGCGGACTCGACGACAAGTCGACCGAACTCGCCACGAAGCTCTACTCCGCCGGCGTCGCCAAGGTCATCCCGGTCAGCTCGGCCGAGATCGCAGAGTCCGCGAAGATCCTCGAGAACGTCTTCCGCGCCGTGAATATCGCCATGGTCAACGAACTGAAGGTGCTGTTCGACCGGATGGACATCGACGTCTGGGAGGTCATCGAGGCAGCCGCCACCAAACCCTTTGGCTTCATGCCGTTCTACCCGGGGCCCGGCCTCGGCGGGCACTGTATCCCGATCGATCCGTTCTACCTGACGTGGAAGGCCAAGGAGTACGGCCTGCCGACGCGGTTCATAGAACTCGCCGGCGAAGTCAACCATCGCATGCCCGAGTACGTCGTGAAGAAGTGCGCCGACGCGCTGAATCAGCGCAGCAAGTCGATCCGCGGCAGCCGCGTGCTCATCATCGGAATGGCCTACAAGCCCAACGTCGACGACACGCGCGAAACCCCGGCCGTCGAGATCGCCGAGCAACTCATGGAACTCGGTGCCGATGTGGCTTATCACGACCCCCATGTCGCGAAAATCAAAGGCCTGCGCAAGTACCCCGGCCTCGAGATGCAGTCCGTCACGCTGACCGAGGCCTCGTTGGCGGACCTGGATCTTGTGCTGATCGCCACCGATCACGACGCGGTGGACTGGAGCCTGATCGGCCGGAAGGCTTCGCTCATCGTCGACACCAGGAACGCCATGACCCGCGCGAGCGATGTCTGTGCGACTGTCGTCAAGGCCTGATCGAGAACCGTACGCAGCGACCGGAGGTCAAGCGCAACCGTGGAGCAGCAACCGGCGAACCCGATCCGAGGAAATGTCGCGTGCGCCGCTGCGGGGACGCGGTCGCCGCAGGCGAAAGCGGACTTTGACGGGATCATCTGCTTCGGTGGCGTGGATTGGTGGTACCACAACCGCGGCCACTACGACATCCAGATGATGCGCGAGCTCTCAGCCCGCGTTCCCGTGCTCTACGTCAACTCCATCGGCATGCGAACGCCCAAAGCGTCTGAGGGGCGGGTGTTTCTCAACCGGGTCGCGCGCAAGCTCAAAAGCCTCCGCCACGGCTTCGTGCCCGTGAGAGAGAATTTCACGGTCTTCAGCCCGGCGACGCTGCCCGGCGGTGGGCGAGGACGCTTGGGCGCGGCGATCGCGCGGAAGGCGCTCTCGCTTCAGGTGCGCCGCGCCGCGAAGAAAGCAGGCATCACCAAACCGATCCTCTGGGTTGCCTGCCCACCCGGTGTAACGGTGCTCGACGATCTGCGGCCCGCGAAAGTCGTTTACCAGCGCACCGACCGCTTCGAGAACTTCCACGGCGTGAATCCGAAGCGGATCAAGGGCTTTGACAGCGCGCTGAAGGACAGAGCAGACCTTGTGCTGTTCTGCTCGCGTGAACTCTTCGACGCGGAGCGCGACGAATGCCGGGACGCCGCGTTCATCGACCACGGC
>JANSXG010000097.1 GCA_024743075.1 bacterium
CGCCGCCTCCCTCCTCGAGGACATCGCGCCGCTCCCCGGCATCCTCACACGCCACATCACGCTCATCGAACACCTCGTCGGCTACGCCGTCGGCGCCGTGATCGCCGAGGAGATCGCCCACCTCGCGATCAGCCCCGACCTCACGCCCCAGGCCCTCGCCACCCTGCGCCGGGCCCAGGCGGAACTCGCGGATCTCGGCAGTCTCGAGACCGCCATCGAGGGCGAAGCCCTGTTCATGCGCGACTTCCACTTCCGCACGCACACCGCCGGCGGCCGGTACATCCCCTCCGCCGGCGAGAGCATCATGGAAGGCTACGAGCCCGACGCACCTCAGGGCGGTTTCTCGCCGCGACTGTCCGATGTCACCGGCTACCTCGCCGCGCGACGCGGTACCAGCCTCGCGAAAGCCAACGAGTTCTACAACCGGATCCGCGCCGCGATCAAGGAGGATGACCCCGCCACGCGAGCAACGATGCTTGAGGCCACGGAGCGTGATGTCGAAGCGCTCAGCGCGCGCTACGCCGTAGTCCGCATGGTCATGCCAGCGCTCGCCCGCGTGGTGCAGAACACCGCCAAGTTCCGCGCCCAGACCGTCGCCACCAAAGTCATCCTCGCCATGGCCGCTTGCCGCCTCGACAACGGCGACTGGCCCGAATCCATCGAGGCCCTCATCCCCGCCTACCTCGACGAGCACCCCACCGACCCCGTGACCGGCGAACCGCTGGAGTACCGCCATGAACCGGGCACTCCCCCGTCGCTCGAGTCCTTCGGCTCCGAAAGCGCCTCCGGACGCTGACACGCGCAATCCATGCCTCACCGGTCGGGCTGCTCATGTCCGTCCGCAGGTTATCTGACCGCGCACCCCATCAAGGCCCGAAGTCGCGCTGGACCAGCCCCGATAGTCCCTTCACACTGCGAGGCACGCTCAACCGGCCTGCCTCGGAAACAGAGCGAGGGGCTGCACCCATGGCACGACTGCCGCGTCATCCAGAAGCGTTCGCCGAACACGTCCGCGCCATCCTCGCGCGGATGAAACCCGAACTGCACATCGAACTCACCGGCCCCACCGAGCTCATCGTCGAAGGCCGTCGCCTCGACCTCGAGAACCTCCACCGGCTCGTCACCACCGATGAGGACCGCGGCGTCGAGATCGTCGAGCAGTACCTCGACCACCTCTTCGACGACGAGACCTTCTCCGTCGGCAACATGCCCTGGGAGATGGCCGCGACGCGCATCATGCCGCGCATCCAGCCCACCAGCATTTTCGAGCACCTCTCCGAGGAACTCGTCGCCCACGTGCCGTTCGTCAACGACACCGTCATCGTCTTCGTCATCGACCTGCCCAACATGACCGTCAGCGTCACCACCGAGCAGATGCTCCGCTGGGGCAAGACCGCCGAAGACCTCGAAGAAGTCGCCCGACGCAACCTCGACGAGTACGCCCCGGCCCTCGAGTTCAAGAGCCTCGAGTCCGACGAGGGAGGCAAGGCCATCCTCCTGTCCATCCAGGACGGCTACGACGCCTCGCGCCTGCTGCTCTCCTCCCTCTTCCGCACCCTCGCGCCGGAGTTTGGCGGCGATTTCATGGTCGCCACCCCCAGCCGCGACATGTTCCTCGCCATCCCCGCCAACGAGCCCGGTTTCATCAACGAGGTATCCGGCAAGGTCGAGGAAGACTTCAACCGCCTGCCCTACCCGATCACCGACCGGCTGTTTTATGTGTGCCGCGACGGCATCGCCGGCACCAGCCGGAAGGCGGCCTGAAGGCGGATCTCTCTCCCGCCGATCGACCCCGATCCCGCTATCCTCTGCGGTCCACCCACGCCCGTGAGGATGTTCGCGTGATCCTTCTGATCGACAACTACGACAGCTTCACCTTCAACCTCGTCCAGCGCATCGGCGAGCTCGATGCCTCGGTCGATCTGCGTGTCGTCCGCAACGACAAGATCACCCCCGACGAGGTCGAGACCCTCAACGACGGTCAGCCCCCCGAGCGCATCATCGTTTCCCCCGGCCCCTGCTCCCCCACCGAGGCCGGCGTCTCCAACGCCATCGTCGAGCGCTTCTCCGAGCGCGTCCCGATCTTCGGCGTCTGCCTCGGGCACCAGTGCATCGGCTTCACCTCCGGCATGCCCGTCATCCGCCACAGCCGCATCATGCACGGCAAGACCAGCGAAGTCTTCCACGATGGCAAGGGCATCTTCGAGGGGCTGTCCAACCCCTTCATCGCCACCCGCTACCACTCCCTGGTCGTCGATGTCGCCGCCGGCGCCCCCGACGGCTGGGAGATCTCCGCCTGGTCCGAGGAACCGGCGCACGACGGACACCCCGCCGGCAAGGTCGTCATGGGCCTGCGCAAGACCTCGCCCGCCGGCCAGCCCACCGTCAACGGCGTGCAGTTCCACCCCGAGTCCTTCATGACCACCGAGGGGCCGCTCATCCTCGCCAACTTCCTCGGCCTGCCCCGACCCGACGTCGCCACCCTCCAGCCCTGAACGCCCCGGCCCGCCCCGCTACCATCCCTCCTGACGCCCACTCCGGAGCCCCGACGATGACCGATTCCGACGCCAGCACCGCCGCAAGTTCAGCCGCGCCCGCGGCCGCCCCCACCCCGGCCAACAAGCGCATCGCCCGCGCCAAACTGCTCGAGAAGGATGCCGAGAAGGTCGTCCTCACCTTCACCGCCCACGCCACCGGTCAGGTCCAGAAGCCAACCCACCAGATGCACCTGCTCGTCAACACCCCGGTCAAGACCGAACCGGGCAAGCGCATCCTCGGTTCCATCCGCGTCGAGGCCAGGCGCATCGACGTCTGCGGCACCGGCGGCTCCTATGTCGAACCCGTCTACGGACGCCCGCGCCGCATCCAGGGCACCATCATCGAGATCGACTCGTCCAACGGCTGCGTCATCGTCGATGCCGGCATGCCCATCGTCGCCAAACTCGACCACCTCCAGCGGACCAGCGACTTCAACGTCGGCGACCACGTCACCTTCGGCGTGAAAGCCGGCGCGACGTTCTATCCGGCGAGCTGAGTTCACTGGGAGTGGCATGGTCGCCCTTCGAGGCGACAATGCGAAGCCCTGCTTGGGTGGCATGGCCACGCAACGCGTGGCTATGCGAATCCCCAATTGGGTGCCACGGGTTGACCCGAAGGGCAACCCGTGCAAGTCCCCCTTCGCGCACACCACACCGGACATAGCCACGCTTCGCGTGGCCATGCCACCCGACCCCGATCCCAGCGCAAGTCCGCCCTGGCGCGCGCCGGGTGGGCTCCGGCGCATCGCCACTTTCCGACTTTTCAAAATTTTTTTCTGCCCGTGGTTCCTGCAGATTCTCGCATTGCCTTCGCGCATGTACCGCTCCGGCGCGCGCCGCGTGGGCCCCGCGCGCCTTCTTACGAAAGGACCACGCGTATGCACACCACACCCAAAACCGTCGAATCCGCCCGCCCCGACACCCGCTCGCTCAAGGAGCAGCTCCTCGAAGAGCGCCGCCTCACCGAGCTGACCATGCAGCGCGTCCAGCGCACCGCCCTGGACACCCTTGAGGAACTGATGGCCCCGTCCGCGCCCACCGGCGACGCGGCGCAGGACGCCATCAACAGGCTCGAACGCAACCGGCGCCGGCTCGCCGCGAATCAGGCGCTACTCCACTGCCGGACTATGGCCCGCGAGGCCCGCGCCCGGCGCGAAGCGCGTCGAAAGGCCTGCGCCAAAGCCGAGCGCGAAGCAAAGTCGTCGAAGAAACCGGTCGCGAAGCCGACCGTAACGCAGCCGACCATCCCCACCGCACCAGGACGCACCCTCGCCGCCGGACTCATCGCCAGCGCCGGCTCGCTCAGTTCAGCGGCTCCGCCACCATGCCGGAACACGACCGTTCCGGATGGCGGTCCGCTTCCGACTGCAGCGTTCGGGGCACGACCGGAAAGCACGCCCGCTCTTCACACGACGAGGCCGCCGCGCCGAACCGCGATACCGCCTCAGCGGCAACACTGCTGAGCGGCCATGCGCTTTCCCAAGTGGTTTCGAGTTCTTCGCGTGTCGAGCGCCGCGTGCTCGTGCGACGATTCGGTGTCGTTGCTCGTGCCATGAGCACCTCCCCGCGGGAACACCACCCGCACCCGAAATGTACCCCGCTCGCGGGACACCTTGGGTGAGGAATCGGTGAAAACCGCAATGGTCGAAGCGGTTCGTCCCTCTTCGGGGGAATGGTGCGCGCTGTCACGCCAGCGCGTGGTCGGCCTCGCGCACCGCGCGGCAAAACGCCGCGATCTTCGCCGGGTCCTTCACGCCGGGTTCGGACTCCACGCCCGAACTCACATCCACCGCGTAGGGCCTCACCGTGCGAATCGCCTCGCCCACGTTCTCCGGCGTCAGCCCGCCTGCAAGGATCACCGGGTGATCGCAGATGTCGATCACCTCGGCGAGGTGCGCCCAGTCAGCCTTCTCGCCGGTGCCACCGTCGCCGCCGTCGATCAGGACCGCGTCGAGCTCGTCGATCCGCGACCACTTGCGCAGGTCGGCCTCGATCGTCTCGCGCGAGTAGCGGATCGCCTTGATCAGGTCCGGCCCGATCTCGCGCACCAGGGGCTCGGGCTCCTTGCCGTGCAACTGACCGAGATCGAGATCGGCCTGCACCATCGTCTGGAGGTAGGGCTCGGCCTTCGGGTTCACGAACAGACCAACACTCGTCACGAACGCCGGGAGCACGCTCTGAATCTCGTACGCCTCATCGATCGTCACGCAGCGGGGAGAACTCGACACGAACACCAGACCGATCGAGTCGGCCCCGCACTCCGCGGCGATCAGCGCAGTCTCCGGATCGCGCACGCCGCAGATCTTGATCCGCGTGCGGATCGGCCCGGTGCGATGGTCGTCGGTCATGCCAGTTCCTCTCGGAGCGTGGAGGCCAGTTCGGCTTCGTCGCTGCTGAGCTTGTGGTTCTCGATCGCGTCGAGCTCGCGCTCGGCCCCGATCGGATCGTTGAGGTATCGCGCCAGGAGCACCGCGTGCATCAGCCGGACCCGGTTGGTCTCCGCGTCTGCCCGGTACCGGTCGGTGAACTGCCGGTACGCGAGCGCCGCGTGCTGGTGGTCGCCCGAGGCGTGCAGGTGGTTCGCAACCGCGAGCTGGCCGTCGCGCGTCAGGCACTGCGCGCCGAACTCGTCGACCAGCTTGAGGTACCGGCGCGTCGCCTCGTCGAGGTCGCCGGCCTCGATGGACTCGTGCACCGCTCCGCGCGCTTTCATCTCTGCTTCGCCGCGAGCGGACACGCGCCTGGGCTTCGGCCCTTCCTTCCCGTCTTTCCCGCCGCGCGGGGCGTCCCAGACCCGGTCGGACATGGGCTTGGTCGTCAGTTCGCGGAACTGGCGCCGGCGCCTCGCCTGCTTGCCCATCGTGAACAAGTCATACGGCTCTCTCGGAATGATCCTGCGCCAGAGGAGCAGGACACTGATCAACGCTCCGTAGAAGTAGCCGCCGAGGTGAGCCTCGTAGGCCACGGTGCCTTCGCCGGAAGCACTCCAGAAGATGTCCAGCGCGATGGATCCTGCGATGAACCACCATGCCGGAATAGTGAAGACGCCGAGCAGGAAGAACAGAAAGAATGTCTTGATGTCTGCCTTCGGGAACATCACAAGGAACGCACCCGTGACCGCCGAGATAGCTCCCGACGCACCAAGAGCGGGTGGGACGAGATACCCGTAGACCGTCTGTTCGCCGCCGGCGAGCATATGCATACCGCCCGCAGCAGCTCCGCCAAGCAGATAGAAGGCGAGGAAACCGATGCGCCCCAGTCGATCTTCGACCGCCGGGCCAAAGACGAACAGGAACAGCATGTTGCCAAGCAGGTGCAGGAGGTCCGCGTGAAGGAATTGGGAGGTGAACAATTGCCAGAATCTGAATGGCTGCGAGACCATGTCCCAACCGGGCGGCCAAAGCAAAAGAATACCGTTCTCAGTGCCCGTGAAAGTCACTTCGAACAGTTTTTCGTGCAGCGAAACGTTGAACCGAAGCAGCAGCAACTCGGCCAAAGAGACCAAGATGCAAACCGCGATCAGCCAGTACGTGATGACCGTCGGACGCTTCTTCGGCCGGTCCACTCCGATGGGGATCAGCACGGGCTGCCTCCCGTCTGTCGTTCGATGTTCGCGGGGTCGACATGCTGCCCGTTGAACACTCGCGCCTCGATCAGGCGCGAGGACCACGAGTAGATCAGGCGACCGACCAGGTGCTCATCGCGCCAGGCGTCGGGCACGCGCAGGACCAAGAGGTCCGCGTGGGCTCCCTCCTCCAATACCCCGAAACGATCCGGCGCGCCCGGCTGCCCGAAGATCGTCGCGTTGCCTTCGGTGATGAGCTTCCACACCTCGGCGGGGCTCGGCACGCTGATCCGCTCGGCGTCGGCACCAGAGCGGGTCAGTTTGAGGGCCTTGGCGGTTTCGATCATCGAGCGGGCGACCCGAGGCATCGCGACGTCCGGGCCACCGGCGATGTCCGAGCCCAGCAGCACGCGCACGCCGAAGTCAAACGCCGCGCGCGTCCAATTGAACAGACCGGACTCCAGGAACAGGTTGGCGGTCGGGCAGTGGACGATGGCGGCGTTCCGTTCGCGGATGAGTTCGAGTTCGTCGTCGGCGAGGTAGATGCCGTGGGCCAGCAGCGCGCCGTCGCGCAGCAGCCCGGCCTGATCGTAGACCGCGGTGTAGTGCGGCGCATCGGGGAACAGTTCGGCGACGAGCTCGCATTCCGGCTTCGTCTCGGCGAGGTGCGTCTGCACGAGCACGCGCTCGCCGGCCTTCTCGCGCTCGGCGACCGCCCAGCCGATCTCGGCGAGCAGTTCGTCCGAACACGCCACGGCGAAGCGCGGGTTGGCCGAGACGAAGCGCCGGTTCTGCTTCGGCTCGACATCGAGCGTCGGGAGCAGCGGCGAGGGCGTCGGCGACTGCTTCGCGCGGGCGCGGTCCTCGGCGGTGAGTTCGTCGGGCGCGTTGCGGTCCATGGCCGAACGCCCGAGGTGGAACCGCATCGGCGTCTTGCGCGCGAAGTACATCGCGACATCGCGCGAAGCCTCAACGTGGGAAGTCAGGTAGCCGGCAAAGCCCGCGGTGCCCTCGCGGATGAGCCGGCGGGCGCTGGTGCGGGCCGAGGCCATCGCCCCGCCCCGCCCCCACCACGCCTCGGCGGGGAAGATCACCCGGTCGAGCCATTCGAGCAGGTGCAGGCCATCGGCCCCGACGGATTCCACCTGCGGCACGTGGAAATGGGCATCTGTGAAGGCCGGGCTGATGATCCGGTCGCGCCCGCCGAAATCAGGCGGGCCGAGGTCGCTCGGCAATTCCCCGTGGCCGATCTCGGCGATCCGCCCGGGAACACCCGCTGCGGGCGGATCAACGCGGATCCAGCCGAGTTGGGGCGGCTGAGCGGGGTCGGTGAGCAGGAGGCCTTGGAGGATCATGGGGATTCGGGCGGTCTCGGGATCGGTCGGTCATTTGAAGCGTCGGCGGAGCGGTTCTATAGTCCGATCCTGCGGCGAGGCCGGGGCCCCCGACGGGCTACCGATGCACGCCGCTGTGGTGTCACCATATCGCGATCACCCCGAGAGAGGGGCCGCGTTTCCCGAGGGATCCGTCCCTCCTTGGCTGTTCCAGCCGAAAGGTTCGACGAGAATGTCCGCTGTTGCCAGTGCCCCCAAGGGTCTTGAAGGTGTGGTCGCCGCCGAGACGGAAATGTCCTTCATCGACGGTCAGAAGGGAATCCTCGAATACGTCGGGATCCCGATCGGCGAGCTGTCGTCGAACTCCACCTTCGAGGAGACGGTGTTCCTGCTGTGGAACAAGCGTCTGCCGAAGCAGAACGAGCTGGACGAGTTCACCCAGAACCTGCGCAAGCGCTACGAGTTGCCTAAGGGCATGGAGCAGCGCGTGACCTCGCTGCCGAAGACCGCCGAGCCGATGCACGTGCTCCGGACGCTCGTCTCCTCGCTGGCGATGTACGACAGCGATCCGAACGCCAACGATGTGGACGCCGCCCAGGACAAGGCGCTGAACATCCTCGGGCACGCCCCGACGATCGTGGCCTACTTCGACCGCCATCGTCGCGGTCTGGACTTGGTCCACCCCGACACCTCGCTGAGCTTCGCCGAGAACTTCCTGTACATGCTCAACGGCGAGAAGCCGACCGAGACCATGGCGCGGGCGTTCGACATCTGCATGATCCTGCACGCCGACCACGGGCTGAACAACTCGACGTTCACCACCCGCGTGATCATCTCGACGCTCAGCGATGTCTACTCGGCCATCACCGGCGCGATCGGCTCGCTTCGCGGCCCGCTGCACGGCGGGGCGAACGAGGGCGTCATGAAGATGCTCAACGAGATCCCCACGGTGGACGACGCCGAGGCGTACATTATGGGCAAGATCCAGCGCAAGGATAAGATCATGGGCTTCGGGCACCGGGTCTACAAGACCAAGGACCCGCGTGCGACCGACCTGCAGTCGCTGGCCAAGAAGCTCGCCGAAGACACCGGCAACCAGGAGCTGTACGCCAAGAGCCACATCATCGAGCAGGTGATGGAGCGTGAACTGGGCGCGAAGGGCATCTACCCGAACGTCGACTTCTACTCGGCGACGACCTACCACTGCATCGGCCTGAAGCTCGACCTGTTCACCCCGATGTTCGCGCTGAGCCGCATCGGCGGCTGGGCCGGGCACATGCTCGAGCAGCTGGCCGACAACCGCCTGTACCGCCCGAAGGCGCAGTACGTGGGCGCCCACGACCAGCCGTACGTGGCGATGAGCGACCGGTGAGAACCGGCGAGACTGACTGATTCAAAAGCCGCCCGGTTGGGCGGTTTTTTCATTGGTCAGTTTGGGTGGCATGCTCAAGCTTGCTTGAGCATGTGCTTCGGTGGAGGAACATGCTCAAACGAGTTTGAGCATGCCACACGGGCACCTCACATGGACTGCGCCCGACTGCGTCGGGCTCCGACCATGGCATCCTCGTTCGCCGCCCCGAGGCTACTCCCCGCCGTACCCCAGGCGCTCCATGCGACCTGCGGCGACGGATTCGAACGCCGCGGTGTGTTCGGGGGTGAAGTGGTTGCGCCAGTCGCCGGCGATGCCCTTGCGGTTGAAGGCCTTGTTGTCTTCCTGGCCGGCCTTGCGTCCGGTGGCCTTTGCGAAGCTGTGTCGGTCGGCGATCGTTTCGATCCGGGCGTCGGACAGGCGCACGGCGATGTGGTCGGCGGCGCGGCGGAGCTGGCCCTGGGTGTCGACGAGGAGGTGCTCGTAGCGGAGGACGAGGCCCTGGCCGGTCTGGCTGGCCTCATCGACCCAGCCGACGGCCCAATCGAGGATGCGTGGGAGGACGCGCTCGATGTAGACGCTGATGCGCTCCTCGACGGTTCGCTCGGGCATGTCCTCGAAGCCGACCGCGCGGTGGTTGGCGATGAAGTACGTCCAGCTGACCGCGAGGTCGCGCGGGTCGCGGAGCGTGACGATGTAGGGGCGCTTCGTCTCGCGCACGATCGCGATGTTCTCGGGGCTGGGCGACGCGTGCACCTTGGTGACCGTGTAGCCGCGGGGCGGCGGGATGAAGTCGCTGCGGCGCAGGTCGTGATTGGTCCAGACCTTGATGTTGTCGGGCGTCCACTTCACGTAGCCGGGCAGGTCGGCGAGCATGCGATGGACCCACGTGCTCCCGGACTTGGGCTGGCCGAGGATGAGCAGGTTGCGGTGCGGGTGGTTGCGCAGCACCTCGGCGACGCAGCGCTGCACGTAGCGGATCGGTTTGCCGCGGAGGGGCTTCGGCGTTCGTCGCTTCGTCTCGAAGCCGGCTGGCGGCTTCGTCGGTTCGGTGCTGGGTTCGGTCATGGCTACTCCGCGTTGAGCTTCCAGAGCCCCATCGACTTGGAGTTCTCGATCGGCTTGGGCGACTCCGGTTCGCCGTTCTCGCGGTGCTCGGCGATGAGCCGGTCCGGCACTGGGAGGTTGAATGGGGGAAGTTGGAGGTTAATGGGGCGCCAGCCGCCGGTCTTCCTCAGGTTGGGGTTCTCGGCAGCGTCGGGGAAGGTCGTGGTGAGGAGCCAGGTGCTGCCCGAGGCGCGGAAGTTGGCGAGGGCTTTGAGCACGTCCTCGTTCTTGAGGTGGACCAGGCAGTCGCGGCACATGATGAGGTCGACCTTTGGCAGGCCATCGCCGACGAGGTCGGTGCAGGTGAACTCGAGGGCGCTCACGCCGGTGAAGTCGGTCGGGCTCAGTCGCTGGCGGTTGGCTTCGATGAGCGGCTCGACGATGTCGGCGCCGGTGTAGCGGACTCCGGCGAGGTCGGCGTGGCGGATCCAGCGGCAGTCGCCGCAGGGCGCATCGAGGATGGTGCGGATGCTCAGGTCGGTGATGAGCGTGGGAAGGGCGGTGCGCAGCGCGAAGGTGGCGTCGAGCGTGGAGCCGGGGCCGGAGACGGAAGATTCGTCACGGGCGCTGTCTTTGGCGTTCCAGTCGTCGAGGTGGTAGATCGCGGTGAACGCGGACCGGCGGCTGGGTGCGTGGCGTCGGATGAAGCGGCGCAGGCGGCTGGAGAGACCCATGGCGGTAAGGGTAGCGGAAGAGGGAGCGGCGGTCCGGCGGCTGGAGTTCGGAACTGCGCTGGGCGCTTCGCATGGCCTGCGCCCGACGATGTCGGGCTTAGACCATGGCACCCTTGGACGACACCCGGGCGCGGCTCGTCCCGGAGCCGGTTGGTATCCTGCCGCGGATGGCGCGAGAGGATCCGTTTTTCATCATCGGCACCGGACGGTGCGGGACGACGCTGCTGCAGGCGATGCTGATGTGCCACCCGCGCGTGACGATCCCGCCGGAGACGCACTTCTACAGCCGGTTCCACCCGTCGGCGCACGGGCTGCGCTGCCCGGTGGTGGACGATGAGGTCGAGGCGTATGTCGAGAAGGTGGTCACACAGTGGTGGTGGGAGCAGCTCGGCCTCGACGGCGCCGCGTTCGGTGACGCGGTGCGTTCGGGCGCTGCGCGGACCAGCCGCGAGCTGATGCTGTGGGTGCTGGACCACCTCGCGATGAACATGGGCGAGGCGGAGCCGGCTTCGCTCCTGATCGGTGAGAAGACGCCCCACTTCGAGCGCTACATCGACGCGATCCTCGCCGACTTCCCGGGCGCCCGGTTCATCCACATGTATCGCGACCCGCGCGATGTGGTGGTGTCCTTGCAGAAGGAATGGTGGTGGCGCGAGAAGTCGAAGTGGCGCACGGCGGTGTACTGGCGCGATGTGATGGAACGCCAGGCGAAGAAGGCGAAGGAGCTCGGGGCGGAGAAGTATCTCGAGCTGCGCTACGAGACGCTGGTGGATGATCCCGAGGGAGAGTTGAAGCAAATCTGCGCGTTCCTCGGGATCGAGTTTGACGAGTCGATGCTGCGTCACCACGAGCGGAAGGCGAGCGGGTTCCTCGAGGTCGAGAAGTCGTGGAAAGAACTCACGATGAGGCCGATCGACAAGGCGCGGCACGGGCGGTACCGGTCGAAGCTGTCGCCTCAGGAGATCCGGCGGATCGAGCGGACCGCGGGGCCGATGCTCGCGCGGTTCGGGTACGGGCCGGATGAGACGATCGGGAATTCGCCCTTGTGGCGGCTGAGTGATCTTGGGGATTGGGCGCGCTGGCAGGCAGGGAAGCTCAAGCGCAGCGTGCAGAAGCGGGTCGGGACGTACGAGCCGTTTTCGCTGGAGAAGCACGCGCCGCGGGATGGCGCGGCGGAGTAAGACAAGCCGCTTCCTGTCGGGCGCGGCTCGTGCCGGAACGGTCGGAAGACTTGGGCCGCCCCCTCATCCGTCCGCTGCGCGGCCACCTTCTCCCGCGAGGGGAGAAGGACGAACATCAGCCCTCGCGGGTCGTGCGCTGTTCGATCCGCTTCTCGCTCTCGGTCTTGACGATCGCGTCAACGAAGTTGCCGGGGGTGTGGACCTCGTCGGGGTCGATCTGGCCGACTTCGACGATCTCTTCGACTTCGGCGATGGTGAAGGCGGCGGCGGTGGCCATCATGGGGTTGAAGTTGCGCGCGGTCTTTCGGTAGATGAGGTTGCCGGCGGTGTCGGCCTTCCAGGCCTTGACCAGCGCGAGCGACGCCCAGATGCCGGTCTCGGCGATGTAGTCGCGGGTGCGTCCCTTGAACTCGATGGCGCGGGTTTCTTTGCCTTCGGCGATCTGGGTGCCGACGCCGGTGGCGGTGTAGAAGACGGGGATGCCCGCGCCGCCGGCGCGGATGCGTTCGGCGAGCGTGCCCTGGGGGTTGAACTCGACTTCGAGTTCGCCCTCGAGGAACTGGCGGGCGAATTCGTCGTTCTCGCCGACGTAGGACGAGACCATCTTTTTGATCTGCTTGGTCTGCAGGAGCAGGCCGAGGCCCCAGTCGTCGACGCCGGCGTTGTTGGAGACGCAGGTGAGGTCTTTCACGCCGGAATCGCGGAGGGCGATGATGAGCTGTTCGGGGATGCCGCAGAGGCCGAAGCCGCCGACGTGGACGGTCATGCCGTCGGTGAGGGAACCGGCGGATTTGGCGGCGGAGATGGCGTCAGCGGCGGTTTTGTGGACCTTGTTGAGCATGGGGTCATGGTAGCAGCGTGGGGTGGGTGCGCCGAGGGTGGGGAGAGAGCACGCGTGGCCAGGCGTCGTGGCTTCTGATTCGTCGGAAGACTCAGGCCGCCCCCTCATCCGTCCGCTTTGCGGCCACCTTCTCCCGCGAGGGGAGAAGGACGAACGAGGTATAACAGGGCATGGATTGGCTGTGGTCGATTCTGAGTGGGATCTCGCTGGCCGCGGTTGTGCTGGTGGCGCAGTGGGTGATACGGATCGTTCTGATCCCGATCGTGCTGGAGCGCCACCGTCCGGCGGTGGCGACGACCTGGCTGATCGTGGTGTTCTTCGAGCCGTTCATCGGCCTGGTGATTTATCTGGTGATCGGTCGCCAGCTCGTCGGCCGCAAGCGGATCGATCATCACCGGAGGGTGGCGGAGGAGATTGATGCGCGGGTGCGGGCGCGGTCGGACGGTGGGCACGAACTGTCGCTGGACGATCTTCCGGAACACCGACGGGACCTGGCGCGGCTGGCGAAGTCGCTTTCGGGCATGCCGGCGGTGACGGGCAACGCGGTGGACCTGATTCACGATACGGATGAGGTGATCGATCGCCTGATCGCGGACATCGATGCGGCGACGCACCATGTTCACCTGCTGTTCTAC
>JANSXG010000041.1 GCA_024743075.1 bacterium
AGATGTCATCTCCACTTTGGTCGGCTCAGCCTGTCCGAATTCGGCGCCGGCTCTCAGGCAGAGATGCGTCAGGGTGTTGTTTCTGTTCTTTGTTAGTTTCAGGAAACATTGAAAGAAATCCGACAACTTGACGGGGACCCCACTCTTGAGACATGTTCTGATTATTTGGCATGCCTGATTGAAATGCAAGAAAACCATTCGGCAAAGGGATTTCAGAGTGGACGCTCCAGAGGAACAGAATGAACCACGGTTCCTTTACCATCTTATAACCTTTGAACATCTCCCATTGGAAACTCCTTCGGCCTAATGCGTGATGTTCAAGCCACCCAAGTTTCCCTCTAAACAATAAACAACAAAAACACAAACTGTCTTGTAAGCCTAAGGGTGGGGACGAGCTTGTCGGGAACCTACACAACATGTGGTCGAATATGTTTTTTCTTGCTGAACACCACGCATCACCTTTGGAAAGCGCATAGTTCATTGGGATTCAAAATGATGTCCACCAAAGGGTCCCCCATCAAAAACCGCGCCTCGTGAGATGTCATCTCCACTTTGGTCGGCTCAGCCTGTCCGAATTCGGCGCTGGCTCTCAGGCAGGGATGCGTCAGGGTGTTGTTTCTTTGCTTTGTTGGTTTCAGGAAAATTCGAAAGACATCCGACAACTTGACGGGGCCACCACTCTTGAGACATGTTCTGATTTTTTGGCAAACCACCTTTCGTGCCTGATTGAATGCGCGAAAGCCATACCCTTCAATGCGCTTTCAGATTGGACGCTCCGGACGAACAGAATGAACCAAGGTTCTTTTACCATCTTATAACCTTTGAACATCTCCCATTGGAAACTCCTTCGGCCTAATGCGTGATGTTCAAACCACCCAAGTTGGACATGCACGGTTCCCTCTAAATATTACAAAACAAAAACAAAAATGTCTTGTAAGCCTAAGTGTGGAGGTGAGCTTGTCGGGAACCTACACATAGCTGTGCCCAATTTTCGATGGGCCTGGTTCTTTGGTACAGAAAGCGGCAACCAACAAATCGAGCGGAAGGCCTCTTGGCTGGAGAAGCCAAAAGGAAACCAACGATACGGATGACGTTGAGAAATCCGGCTACTGATTGGCCAAGCATGGAGCTGGTAACAGGTTGGTAATGATTCAAATACCGGAACTTCTAGCAACTCACCCAAAGACCAGGACTTGCGCGGGTTGTTTCGAGGCAGACCCATGGGCATGTGATCATCGGCAAACCTCCTTGCGGGGTTGGCCCTGGCCCTTGCAGGTTGCGATAATCCTCTGGTGAACTTGGAAAGCTGCCGCTGAGCCACTTCCGAAATGTTCTGTTGAGGACAAGGCTTGAAAAGAGATGGGATGGTAGTATACGGGAGAAAAGGTCTTGTGGGGTACTTCTAAACACAATTACCCCATGGTACTTCCAAACACAATTACCCCATGATGATGGGAGAATGCTGCTTCTAACGTAGCCCTGCATATGATGCGTCCAACAGGCTCACGTACCACCAAGATCCTGCTTTGGTCGGGCTCGGAAGTGGAATGCCACCTAAATTCTCTCCGTTTAAGGTCTTTTCGTGTGCGTTTTTGCTTTTGCTTTGTTGGGTGCTATTTATGTTGGGTGTTTTGCGGAAACCAAAAGCGCCCTCGCCCTCGAAGCGGACCACACCGAATCGCTCGGGGTCCTGCACCTCCTTGAGGAGGATCTTCGCCCCGCTCGGCTGGGTGAAGAAGTCGCCCGCAGCCTTGCGCAGGTTGCCCTCAATAAGGTTGTCGCCGAGTACCACGCAGATCTTCTCGCCGTCGGCGAACTCCTCGGCGAGTTTCAGCGCATCGGCGATGCCGCCCTCGCCCTCCTGGTACGCATACTCCAAACGCTTGATCCCGAGATGCTTGCCGTTCTTCAGGAGTTTCAGGAAGTCGCCGGCGTGGTCGCCGCCGGTCACGATCATGATCTCGGTAATCCCCGCCGTCAGCAGCGACTGGATCGGGTAGTAGATCATCGGTCGGTCGTAGACCGGCAGCAGGTGCTTGTTGGTGACCTCCGTCAGAGGGCGCAGACGCGTCCCCAGACCACCGGCAAGAATCACACCCTTCATGACTGTCCGTCCCTTTCCCTGATCGTGCTCGCGAACATGGTGCGGGCCTGGCGACCCGTCCCCTCCATCACACCGTATCGGGCTCGCATGAAGCCCGATCCACCGGGATCCCGCTCCCGAGCCTTCGAGGCCGGCTGCGCGCGCAGTGTACCGCACCGCTCCGGCTTTCCGGACCTTAGGACGATCCGCCCGCTAACCAGGTTCGGTAGCCATTGAGCAGTCGGACACCCACAAGACGCGCGATCGAGTCCTTGCCCGACACGCCGAGATGCAGCCTCATCGCGTGCAGGTGGTTCTGGAATGTTGACTGGCTGATCCGCATCCGCGCTGCGATCTCGACGCTCGTCCCGCCACTGCAACACTCCAGCAGCACATCCCGCTGCCGCGGCGTCAGCCCCACCAGCACATCTTCAACCCAGACCAACTCCCGCTCGCGGACCACGAACCCTTCAAGCGGGTCCGCCGGGGTCGCCTGAGGGGCCTGCTCACGCCTGAGCGGCCGGGCTTTGAGGTGTTTCGGATCAACGGACGCCCGCGCCGGTGACTTCGGCTCCGAGATCCGGTCGTCCCGGTGCCCAAGGCTCCCGACGGAGAGCTCGGTGGGGGAATTCGATTCTTCGTTTCGGCGTTCCATACCCCAACCGTCCGATTCAGCACGCCGGATCTCCCGTCACTTAAGCGAAATCCACCCACAATGCCGGAATCTGTGTCGCCTGCACCGGTCAGGGAAGCATTCGGCCCGTCGCCGAGTCGCCGGATCGCGATGGCCGCCAGATTTTCCACCAAACGCCTTGCGTGGTTCGCCAATCAGCCGTACTGTTCTGAACAGTTCAGAACACTTTGCACCCAGGAGCAACCTCGATGACACATCCCGATTTGTACCCCGTCCTCTTCGCCGCCGTCGTTGCCGGCACCGCTGCAGTCGCATCCGCCGACACCATCTCCCACACCGATTTCTCCAGCGGCACGAACGGCTGGCAGGGAAACGGCGGCGCACAGATCCAGAGCGACGGCACCAACGACTACTACCGCATCCCCGGTGTCACCGACATGTTCTGGTTCCAGTTCGCCAACAGCACCAACACCGACCTGCTCGGTGACTACGGTGCCAAGGGCGATCAGCTCGAACTCAGTTTCGACATCCAGGCGAACCACATCAACTTCTTCGGCAACCCCGTCGACCGGTCGGTGATCTTCGAGATGCGCAACTACGACCTCGCCGACGGCTTCTACCCCTACGCATCCGTTCTCTTCACTCTCGGCACCGTCTCCGGTGAGGGCCAGGACTGGACCAACTACTCGGTCACCTTCGATCCCAATTCCGCCGAGCTCCCCGCCGGCTGGCAGCCCTACGGCGCCGAAGACAGCGAAGGCAACTGGACGCTACCCGAAGGCGTCACCTTCGCCGAACTCATCTCCGGCGTGGACGAGGTCGTCATCCACAGCGCCGAACTCGGCTTCTTCTACCCCTTCACCAACTTCGATCTCGCGATCGACAACATCACGCTCACCGCCGTGCCCACCCCGAGCACCCTCGCTCTCCTCGGCGCGCCGGCCCTCCTCGCCGGACGCCGTCGCCGTCGCTGAACCCTGCAGTCAGCGCAGCAAAGAGCCCGGCCGATCGGCCGGGCTCTTTGTGTGTGTAGGTTGGAGGCGCCTCAGCAGCCCGCGCCGAACTGCGCAAGCACCAGGTTCAGATCTTGCAGGTCCACCACGCCGTCGCCATTCGTGTCACCCTCACCCGTCGCCTGGCCGAAGTTCGCCAGCACCAGGTTCAGGTCGGACAGGTCGACCGCGCCGTCCGAGGTCACATCGCCGGCGCAGCAGGTCCCGTTCACGTCGATCGAGCAGATCTCGACCTCCACCCACTCGTCGGCGTCGAGGTTCCCGTCGCCGTCGTTCGAGCCCGGCACCTGACGCGACGCGCGAAGCGCTCCGCCATCGGGCGTCGCGTACGCCACGGAAGCGATCGCGATGCGCTCCGGCACGCTCCCCAGCAACTGCTCCAGATCGATCGTGCCCTCGAGCACGCTCCCCGAAGCGGACTGGTGCGCCGCACCCGGCGCGCCGCTCCCGGCGCTGTTGAACCAGCCGTGGTAGCCGTTGTCGTTTTCGTTGCCGATGAACGCGTCCCACGACGCGACCTGGCCCGCCTTGCCCCACATCGCGCTGCGCATCGCGCCCGGCGCATCGCCGGCGATCAGCAGGAACACGTCGTCGCCCGCGCCCGCCGGCTCGGTCGCCACGTACAGCGTCGTGCCCTCGACCGACGCCCAGATCCGCCGCCCCGACGGACCGGTCGCCACCAGTTCCGCCCGCTCGTCGAGCATCCCGTCGATGACGAACTCGTCCGTGGGCTCGCCGCCGCTGACCGCGTAGTTCCAGTCCTGCCCGCCGTTGTTGTCCCAGTTGCCCAGGCCATCGTTGAACACGAGGTTCAGTTGCGTCGCCGACGCGATCAAGGGCACCGTGATCCGCCACACGCCCTCGCCGGCATCAAAGCTCATCGCCGGATCCGGCACGATCGGCACCGACCAGCCGTTGAAGCCGTAGTGCAGGTAGACCTGCGATGCCCCGTCCAGCGGGCGACCGCCGGCGTCATAGGTGATCGTCGCGGTCTCCCCGGCGATCAGCTGCTCCGGCTCGACCACGACCGCGTCGCCGCCGCCGTTCGAGCCCTCGCCGTCACCGACCCACACGTGCTGGATCGGTGATCGTGTGACGTTGCCCTGCGTATCAATCGCTTCCACGTAGTAGTCCAGGAGCGCCTCGCGCACGCCCTCGATATCCGCCCACGCGTGGCTGGCGATGTCCGTCGCCGGCTCCACCAGGTTCGCCGGTGCGTGCCCGGCCGGCGGGCTGTCCGGGAACGCCCGGATCGTCATCGGCACGCTGATCCACTCCCCAACGCCGGCGCCGCCCGCGTAGGTCCCGTTCTCGACGGAGTTCATCGGCTTCTCGCCGTCGAGGTCGACGCGATACTTCAGCGTCACCGACTGCAGGCCCGCCACATCGTGCACGAGCGTCCACACCGTGAAGTCGCCGTCGTCCACGAACTGCTGGTAGCCGTAGGGCGATCCGAAGTTCACGCCGCCGGGGTTCCACGGAAACCGCTGGGGCAGCCAGACGGTCGGGCCGGTCGTGTCGGCGCCGGAGCCGAGCACCGGCAGCGCTTCGCTGACCGCCTCATTCACCGCGACGCCGGGTTTCGCCACCAGATCGAGCGAACTGCCGTAGTAGACATACCCGCTGTTCACGCCGCCCAGCAGGAAGTGCCACGCGCGTTCCGCGCGCGTCGAGAACGCGCTGGGGTTCAGCACGTGGTCGATCCGCAAAGCCATGCCCTGATCCATTTGGATCTGCTCGGCCGTCTTCGCGTAGTTCGTCCCGGCCGTGATCAAAGCCCACGCGCGCACGTCCACCGACCAGCCGTTCTTCGGGTCCAGCACGCCCGAACCGTCCCGCAGCGGCTCGACCCAGTTCACGAACTGCGGGCTGCCGAAGTCGCCGTCCGCGTTCACCCACGCCCCGTCTTCAACATGCACCACCGCGTCCGCCGGCACCGGGTGATCGGCGAGGTACCGCTCCACCACCGTCGGCACATACCCCGCGCCGCTCGCCGCGCCCACGAAGTTCGGCACCGCCTCGTTGTAGTAGGAATACCCGCCGCCCCAGGCGTTGTCTCCGTCGTGGGCGAGCACGATCAGCATCGGACGCTGCGCATCGTTGAACGGCGCGAGTGCATCGAGTCTGCTTACGCCCATCGGCCCGTAGCCGTCCTCCCAGCCAAGCGATTGGCTGCACGGCACCGCGATGATCTCGCTCACCACTCCCGTCTGCGGGTCCACATACCGCACCCGCTGGGGCGTCAGGCCCTGCGGCGCCGCCTCCGCCGGTGCCACGCCGCGCGAGATCGAGGTCCGCACGTAGTCGCCCGCTGTTCCGTTCACCTGGTCCGCCCGGTTCGGCGGGTCGGTGTTGATGCCGCCCGAGCCGTACTGCACCGGGAAATCGGCAAACGCGCGGCTGATCTTCTCCGCCGACACGAAACTCCACTCGATCCCCGCTTCCTGAAGCAGCGGCACCAGACGGCTCGAGAACGCCATCTCCGACGGGAAGAACCCCGTGCTCATCGGCGCACCGGAACCCCATGCCTGTGCGTACACCTCCTGGTATAGCGCGAGCTCCTTGCGGATCAGCTCGTCATCGCACAACGGCAGCAACGGGTGGTGGAACGCGAACCGCACCACGTCCAGTCGCGGCACGCCGACACCGCCCGAAGTCTGCCAACCCCGCGCCACGCGATAGTCCGCAAACGGATCGCTCGAATACCCCAGCTGTCCGCCCGCTTCCGCCAGCGACTGCAGGTTCGCGATCAGACCGCCGGAGTACGAGACCTGCGCGCCCGCCTCGGGCAGGTACGAGATCGACGACACCGTCTCGCGCGGCCGGTACTGGTACGCCGCGACGCGATCCGGCTTCGAGAAGATCTCGAAGATGTTGTTCTCGGGGTGCGCCGCGCCCGCGTTCTTCTGCTGCAGCGACTGCCACAGCCGTTCGTAACGCCACGGCCCGTCACCGCGCCGATCGGGCCAGTAGATCGGCTGCTCCATGTGCCACAGGTAGGTGAAGTGAACCGGTTCCGCGTCCACCTGTTGAGGCAAAGCGGAAAGCGAGAGACCGGCGAACGCGACGAGACCGAGCGATGAAAGCGTTTTCTGCATCCGCCAAGTGTAACGCTTTACCTGCGATATCAAAGCAAAATCCGGCGTGTCGCACGCGATCACGCCGGACCTCAACTTGCCCAGATTCACACGCTCAACAATTCAGCAGCTCGTGCCGAACTGCGCCAGCACCAGGTTCAGGTCCTGAAGATCGACCACGCCGTCGCCGTTGGCGTCCGCAGCCATGCCCGGTTCAACATTCTGGCCGAACAGCGTCAGCACGCGGTTCAGGTCCTTCAGGTCCACATCCCCATCGCCGGTCACATCCGCGCACGGCGGTCCGTCCCCGACCTTCTCGAACAGCACGCCGTACGCGCGCATCGAAATGAAGGTATTCGAGCCCGCAAACTGACCCATCCGTATGTCTCCGCTCGTGTACTCGAATTCGCCGAGCAGCACCCACGCGTCGCCTCGGTTGTTCTGATCGATGGTTACTTCGAGAGAGTCGCCGAAGGTTTCCAGGTCGAAGGTCACCTCCCCGCCGCTCACATTGTTCGTGAACGGCCACGAGGCGTACACCCGATAGGTCCCCGGCCCGCCGCCGACCACGCCGGTCGCCGTGTTGCCCTCGCCCAAAGGCGTGCCGGGAGCGAGCACCAGATTGTCTGGCTGCTCACTCGGCGTGTAGCGATAAACATAGGCGTCGGGATGCTCCGCGCCGTTTCCGCCGAAGATGCTGTCCCCGCCGGTCGCGCCGACCACATTCGCAGTTGCGCTCTGCGACGCCGTCGTCGTGTCGCCGCCGAACACGAAGTTCGGGTTGAAGACGATAACGCCGTTGTCCTGCCCGTCCGTATCGATCTCGATAATGAACCCCGCGCCCGCGGCCGACGCCAGAACCGCCGTCGCCGCCGCCCCGATCGCCATCGCCCGTGCTGCCCGTGTGCTGCCCATGTCTGATTCCTCCAACCTCAAGTGTGCGCCGCAACCACGCCGCGGCCACCCTGACAGGCGAGAACCGGCACCGCAAGGTGACACGGACCATTCAGGCGTGCCATGGCCGCCCTCCTCAGGCGGCGATGTCTTCTGCCCTTCTCCCCTCGCGTCAGAAGGTGGCCGCGAAGCGGACGGCGCCGGGGACAGCTCTGGTGCCACTGGCGGCTTGCCCGCCAGTGCCGGGCCGCAGGCCCCTGAGCCCTCGCCGGGTTCGCCACTGACAACACCCTGTCACTGACCCAAAAAAATACCAAACAAAACTATTGCCCCAACCCCATCCCCGCGTCATCATCGGGCCATGATCACCACACCAACCGCCTACGCCAGCCGCACCGTCCCCGCCCCGGAACCCGCCCCGAATCCCGTCAACCTGACCGAGGACCGCCTCGACACCCTCCTGACCGCCCTCCTCGACCCCCAGATCCCCTTCGAGGCCGTCGCCGCCGCCGTCGGCCTCACCGTCGACCAGCTCATCACCCTCCTCGACACACCCGCCATGCACGACCGCCTCGCCCGCCTCGAACGAACCCTCACCCAGCGCTCCCGCCTGATCACCGTCGCCAGCCAGACCGCCGCGGTCGGGGCGCTGTCCACGGTCATCGACGAACTCGGCTCCGCCGGCGAGCAGCGGGCCAGGGTCGAATCCGCCCTCGCCGAGGCCCAGGCCGAGGACGACGAAGAGGCCATCGACGAAGCCGCCACCGCCCTCATGGCCCTCGACCATCGCACACGCGAGCTCACCGAAGTCGCCCGCAGCGCCCGCGCCCTGCTGAGCTTCGCCCGGACACTCAAAGTGACCGTGAAGCAGCCGAATCCCGAATCGGCGCTTCGGATCGCGCCGGGTGGCGAGTAGTCTGGCAGGTGACCCGCACGGTGCTTCGCTGCCAGACACCATGCTCCGCCTCCGCCGCGGCGAGGACCTCTCACACCTCAAGCGCATCACCATCCCCGAACGCGGCACCGTCGAACTCTCATCCGAAGACTTCCTCGACCCGCCCGCCGAAGCCGACCAGCCCCAACCCGCCGATCCTCGCTAACCTCTCCCCGTGCGACTCCTCGCCATCGATCCCGGACTCAAGGTCACCGGCTACGCCTGCCTCGAAGCCGCGGGTGCGGCGCGCGACGCCGTCTCGATCGTCGAGGCCGGCTGCTTCCGCTTCAAGGCCGGCGCATCCATCGCCGACCGGCTGCTCGAACTCGATCGTGACCTCGCCGAACTGCTCGAGCGCACCCGCCCCGACGCCGCGTCCGTCGAAGCCCTCTTCAGCCACACCGCCCACCCCCGCGCCGCCATCGTCATGGCCCACGCCCGCGGCGTGATCCTCCTCCGCCTGCGCGAGGCCGGCCTGACCCCCATCGAACTGCCGCCCAAGACCGTCAAGAAGGCCCTCACCGGCTCCGGCAGCGCGGGCAAGGCCCAGATCCAGCGCGCGGTCCAAGCCGAACTCAAACTCGCCGAGCCGCCCGAGCCCCACGACATCGCCGACGCCATGGCCATCGGCCTCGCCGGGCTGTGGCGCAGCGCCCCGGGCGCGACCGTCGGCTGAACCCGCCGCGCCGGGCGCGTACACTGCCCCTCCCATGGCAACCAGTCCGAGCACCACCGATCTCCGCGCCCAGGTCCTCATCGTCGAGGACGAAGCCGACCACGCCGACGTCATGGCCGACGCCCTCAAGCGTCCGGGCCACGTCTGCACCATCGTCAACGATGTGAAGTCCGCCATCGAAGAGCTCAGGGGCGGCGCGTTCGACATCGTCGTGACCGACCTGCGCATGCCCAACTCGTCCGGCTTCGCGACCGGCGTGGCCGACCCGACCAACCCCGCCAACACCTCCGGCACGGTCTCCAGCGACGGCGCCGATGCGGGCCTGCGCGTCCTCGACGCCGCCCGCCAGCTCCAGCCCGAGGCCGAGACCATCATGGTCACCGCCCACGGCGATGTCCCGACCGCGCGCGAGGCCTTCAAGCACGGCGTGTTCGACTTCATCGAGAAGCCGCTCGACCTCGCACTGTTCCGCAGCCTGGTCAACCGGGCCGCCGAGACCGTTCTGCTCCGGCACTACTCCGCCCAGGAGGCCTCCGGCACCGAGGACCTCGTCCAGCACGCCGGCTTCGAGGGCATCATCGCCGGCTCCGAGGCGATGCGGCGCATCCTGAGCACCGTGAAGACCGTCGCAGCGTCGAACCTGCCGGTCCTCATCACCGGCGAGTCCGGCACCGGCAAGGAACTGATCGCTAAAGCGATCCACACCAACTCGCCCCGCAGCGGCCAGCGCTTCGTGCCGTTCAACTGCGCCGGCCAGAGCGAGTCGCTGCTCGAGAGCGAACTGTTCGGGCATGTGAAGGGCGCGTATACCGGCGCCGACCGCGACCGCCAGGGCGTCTTCGAATACGCCGACAAGGGCACGCTCTTCCTCGACGAGCTCGGCGACATGCCGCTCGCCATGCAGGCCAAGCTGCTGCGCGTGCTGGAGAACGGCGAGGTCGTGCGCGTCGGCTCCAACGACTCGCGCAAGGTCGATGTCCGCTTCGTCAGCGCGACGAACAAGGACCTCGAGAAGGCCACCAAGGACGGCAGCTTCCGCCAGGACTTGTACTTCCGCATCAAGGGCGCGCACATCCACCTGCCGCCGCTCCGCGAGCGCCGCGAGGACATCCCGCGCATCATCCGGCACGCCGCCTCGAAGTTCGCGAGCGAACTGGGGCGCAACGCCCCGGCCTTTTCCGACGCCGCGGTCCTCCGCCTGACGGCGTACTCGTGGCCCGGGAATGTCCGCCAACTGCTCAACGTCGTGCAGAACATGGTCGTCATGGCGGCGGGGGAGTCCGAGGGCAAGGACGTCAGCGTCGATGTCCGCCACGTCCCCGCCGAAGTCCAGAACGAGCCCGAGGGCGACAGCGAACTCACCGGCACCGGCGAGGGCGGCTCGCTGGCCGGCACCAGTCTCGAAGCCCTCGAAAAGCGCGCCATCCGCGAAACACTCAAACTCACCGGCGGCAACCGCGAGCAGACCGCCAAGCTTCTGGGCATCGGCGAGCGGACGCTCTATCGCAAACTCAAGGACTACGGCCTGCGCTGAGCCGGCGCGTGTCCTCCCCGACCGGAAATCGGACATACCGCCCCGGTTTTTTCGCTTGCACGCGATGCCCTGCGCACGCTAGGTTTGTCGCGTTCGCCGGAGCGTGACGACCACGCGGATCCCGGCGCCGCCCCGAGGAGCCCCGATGATCCTGTTGCCCGTCGCCGTCGATGTCCCGATGCAGCGCTACCCGATCGCGAACTGGGTCATCATGACCGTCGCGACGCTGTACAGCTTCTCGCTGTTCTTCGACCGGGACTATCCGTGGGAGACCGCCGGGTACTGGAAAGAAGACCCGATGTTCGGCGCGACGATGTTCCAGTCGATGTTCGCGCATGCCGACATCGTGCACCTCGTCGGAAACATGATCTTCCTCTGGGTCTTCGGCAACGCCGTGAACGCCAAGCTGGGCAACCTGCTCTACACGGCCTTCTACCTCGCGTGCGGCATCGTCGCGGCGATCGCGTGGAAGATCATGGGCAGCGGTGAGGTGGCGGTCGGTGCCTCGGGTGCGATCATGGGCGTGGTCGGGGCGCACGTCGTGTTCTTCCCCACCAACACCGTCTCCATCTTCTACTGGATCTACATCCGGGCCGGCACGTTCTCGATCTCCTCGCTGATCGTGGTCGCGATCTATGTCCTGCTCGACCTGCTCGGGCTCATGAACGAGGCGAACGGCACCGCGAACATCGCGCACCTCGGCGGTTTCGCGCTGGGTTTCGCCGTAGTCCTCGGGCTGGTCCTGTCCGGACGCTTTCCGCCGACCCGGTACGAGAAGAACCTGCCTCAGGTCATGGGCGTGCACGAATACGACACGAGACCCATGCCGGTCGGCTTCCGGGACTGATCGCGCGGCGTATCATCCCGGCGTGAACGACGAGACCGGCAAACCAAAGAAGGTCAAGCAGCCCATCGCCTACACGGTGGGGGCGCCGGTCGCCATCGTGCTGTTCGTCTCGCTGCTCATCGGCTCGGTCATCGTCGTGCGGAGCATGACGAACACGGGCGCGCAGCAGCGCGAGCAGGAGCGGGCGGTCGTCGAGGTCCTGCGCACCGAGATGGATCAGGTCTTCCCGCCCGACAACACCGAACTCGCCGGCGTGACCGTCTACGCCGAAGCGGGCATCGATGTGGTCTCCGTCCGGATCCACGGCCTGCTCGACCGGCGACTGCAGGACCGGGCGGTCGAACTGCTCCGCTCAGCGCGGGGCGACGGCGCGTTCGGGAGCGCCATCGTGAAGTTCCATTACCCCGAAGCCCGTCCGGAGGGCATGGACCCGGACTCCGACGCCGCGCGGATCCCGATCCACGACGAATCCCCCGAGCCGTTCCGCGAAGTTCGCCTCTGAGCGGCTGATCCGGGCGTGTTGCTGGTAATGTGGGGCCCTGAGGAGGAACGACCTATGCGCTTCGCCGTTCGGATGCCCCAGTTTCGGATGCGCCTGTTTCGGATGCTCGTCGTGCTGCTGGGTGCGACGCTGCTCACCGGCTGCACCAGCTATCGCACGCTGAGTTTCCGGGTCGTCGACCTCGAGTCGCGCGAGCCGATCGCTGATGCCAAGCTCGTCATCGAGCAGGGGACCGGCGACGCGCCCTTCGGGCCGAAGACCGCTCAGGCCCGGACCGACGACAACGGCGCCGCAAAACTCAAGGCGGCCGACGAACCGTTTGTCGCGGTCAGCGCCGAAGCGGTCGGCTACATCGGGGAGCGGTTCCGCGTGATGACGCCGCACTCGACGCCGCAGGTCAATGCGCCGTTCGTCGGCACGGTCGAACGCACCAGCCCGAACGAGTTCGAGGTGCGCCTGCTCAGCGGTCCGCAGGCCTTGGTCACCCTCGTGGTGCCCGACGACTTCGCCGGGGTCATCGAACTCGAGTACGGCGCGACCGACGACTTCGAGCCCGGCGCACGCCGGTTCACGGTGTACGTCGAGGACCGTACCGCGCGGCTACCCGCCAGCCCCGCGCTCGATGTCGCCCACCGTTTCGACGCGCGCCGGGTGTCCGGTCAGCGCCTCGGCGGCCCGCTGGGGACCTGGGAAGAGAACGAGCCGCTGCGCTCGCAGGTCCGCCTGCGCGGGCCGGTGGAAGCGGTTCGCGCACCCGTGTACGTGATCGGCGATCTCGATCGCTTCCGGCGCGTCATGCGCGCGATGTACCCTTGATCCGCGCGAAGCAAGTCCGTGGAATACCGCCGGGCTCAGCCCGCTTGGTCGCGTGTTGATCAACCACTCTCACCGAACGGAGAAGACATGAAACTCACCCATCGCCTGCCGTGGATCCTCGCCGCGATTCTCGGAGTTGTCGCGATCGGCGCGCTCGCCGGTTCCCGCGCCGAAGCACGCCCGCAGGAATCGGCTTCGATTGTGGACAAACTCGCCGTGGTATGGACCTCCGGTGACCCCGACGTCGCGCACCGCGTGTGCCTGATGTACTCGCACGCCGCGCAACGCGCGGGCTGGGCGGGCGATGTCACGCTGATCGTGTGGGGCCCGTCCTCGCGACTTCTCGCGGCCGATAAGGACCTGCAGGCGAAGATCCAGCAGATGAAGAACGACGGCGTCACCGTGCTCGCGTGCATCGCGTGCGCGGATTCGTACGGCGTGACGGAAGACCTTCGCGCGCAGGGCATCGAGGTGAAACCGATGGGCAAACCGCTCAGCGAGATGCTGCGCGACGGCTACGAAGTGCTCACGTTCTGAAAAGCGCAGCGCAACCGACAGGTTGTGCACACGCGCAGCGCACGAACGCGTGTGTTCGCGCATGAACGGGGCGCGTTCGCGTGTGTTGTTGCGCGTTTGCGCGATGCGCAGAAAAAAACCGTCGGTCGAGGGCTCCGATCCCCGACCGACGGCGTGCCACGGCTTTCGCCGCGAAGAAAGCTGAAACTCGGCGTGTGCCGAGGGACATATCAGTCTGTGTGTTGCGGGCGATTGGCCCGTCGCCACCAGCACTCTTAGGGTAGCGTAGTCATCGGCATTTGTGCGACCTCGCTGAGGCCACGACTTTGCGCGAGAATCTGTAAGTGCTTGTGAGCAATCGTTTTAGAAATATGCCGAATTTCATATCCTGTATTCATGTCGGAAAATCGACTTCCCGGAATCTCGGCGGATTTGGGTGGTGTTTGGATGACGGAATCAGTGGCTGAGGCGCGGGTCATCGAGGTGGGGCTGGGGCTGGTGGTCCGGGCCGGGGAAGGGGACGCGCGGGTCCTGATCACGCGTCGTCGTGCCGACACGGTCTACGCCGGCTACTGGGAGTTCCCCGGCGGCAAGGTCGAGCCGGGCGAGAGCCCGAGGGACTGCGCCGAGCGCGAGGTCCGCGAGGAGGTCGGCCTGACCGTCCAAGCGACCCACCAGCTCGCCATCGTCGAGCACACCTACGAGCACGGCACGGTCCGCCTGAACGCATGGGTCTGCCTCGAGCCCGACCCCGGGGCCGATGCGAGACCGCTGGAGGTCGACGACCTGCGCTGGTGCACGCTGGAAGAGATCCCCTGGGACGAGTTCCTGCCGGCCAACAGCGCGATCGTGAGGGAACTGGCGGTGTATCTTGCGGGGCTGGGGGGCGGCGATGAGGCGGTAGACTGATCCCGGACGCCTAGAAGCGAAGGGTGAGATACATGAGAGCACGACCATATAAACACAGTCAGCCCGGCAGACTCAGGTCGATATCCATCATTCTCATCCTGTTGCCCGTTTGTCTCCTCATAGTTGTTGTCCCGTATCTGGCGATTCCCGAATCATCGACGGAAGTACTGCTTGGTGAGTCGAGTAGGGGCAGAGCCGCGATGACCGGATTCACACATCCGATCGAAGTTCAAAACACCGATCAACCGCTTGAAGAGTGGCGCATCTCTCGGCCGGGTGGTTACCCGCGTTTGATCGTCGAGTTCGGCGTCGCTGCGGAGTCGAGCAGGCTCGGAGTCCTCGCTCCCTCACCGACACAGCGAGTCCAAGTGCGCCCGTTCATCAAGACGGTGACGACGGAAGGGGGCGACAGCGCAAACGGAGATTTGGACGCAGCGTTGAGTCGCGAATTCGGCGCCGGATGGAACACGGGAGAGAACGAAATTTTCGACCAATTTGTCCGCTCGTTTATCGAAGCCGATGTCGTGAGTTTCATGAAGGTGAATATTGGGTACAACGCAGAGCACTCGGGGGTGCCCGTCTCGGGATGGACAACAACCGGAGGTGTTGGGACCGGTCGACCGCTCACCGTCGAGTACACGCAGTCCATCAACCGATGGGCATACTTGGGTAGGCCGCTACTGCTCGCCCTCGGGTTGTGGGCATTCGCAAGCGTTGGAATTTGTGGGTTCATGGTTACGCGAGGCAAGCGAGCGGCGATGTGCTAACTCAGACGCCTGTGTCCGAAGTGCGGATACGAGCGCCAGCGCGATCGCGGTGAGTGTCCAGAGTGCGGGCTGGTGTACGAGCGTCCGTCGTATGTGATGTGGGATCCGACCGAAGAAGCGGCGCGCGAAGGTGCGAGCCGCGGTGACACCTGATGCACTGCATCAGAGAAGGAGAGCGAGATGAAGTTGATTCTGTTGAGCGGCCTGTGCGTGCTCGGGTTGGCGAGCGGAGCGACCGCCGCGCCGTTTGCCGAGCCGCTCGGGACGGTTGATCGTGGGGGCTCTTGGACGGAGGGTTGGAACCTTGGCGGCATCGCGTACGACTTTGTCGGGATCGCGATGGTCAGCGAGGGGCGGACGTTCGCCCCGCCCCTGATGAGCGGTTTCAGTGTGTCCGGGTGGGACCTGATCGGGGACTTTGGCGATGCGCCGGTGCTCGCGGCGTCGTCCGGGCCGCTGACGTCGAGCATGCAGTTCTCGACGACGTTCGCGGGGAGCCCTTCGGAGCCGCTGCGGTTCGACATGCAGCTCTTCAACGGCGACATCTTCATGGGTGCGATCGGGTTCGACTGGGACGGCAGCGAGTGGGCCATCGTCCCGGCGGATGGGAACCTGACGAAGCAGGTGTTCTTCGACGCGATCATCCCGTCGCCGCCGGGGGCGGGGCTTCTGGGGATGGCGATGGTGGTCGGGTTGGGTCGCCGGAGGCGGTGAGGGAGGAGCGCGACGCTCGTTGAGCGTTGCGAGTTGGTCTGGCCCCCTCATCCGGTCCTGTGCTGAATCCGCACAGGACCACCTTCTCCCACGGAGGGGAGAAGGAGCGGAGGGCTTCGCAGATCCGGAAGGTTTCGCATAGTCGCCTCAAGGGGCGACCATGGCACCCGGATGATCCCGCTCAGCTCTGCGGGTCGAACTGTTCGAGAAGGCGGAGTTGTTCCAGCCGCGCTTCGGCCTGAGCGATCAGGTCGTCGGTCAGGGTGAAGTCGGTGTCGGGGGATGCGGCAGCGGCTTCGGCGCGGAGGTCGCGCAGTTGTTCGATGGCACGGGCGAGGGTGTCGGGGTCGTCGGAGCGTGTGCCTTCGACGATCGGCCAGTACCGATCGGCGAAGGGGCGCATGGCGTCGTCCATCAAGTCGTTGATGTCGGTTCCGGGTGCCGGTTCGTCGTCGGGGTTTGTCGGCGTGGGCGTGGTCTCGTCATCGGGCAGCGGGTTGGCCGGCGGTGTCGGCGCGGTGTCGGCATTGGCGTCCGCGTTCGGCGAGTTGCTGGCCTGCGACGGCGGCTCTGCAGGGTCGATTACATCGAGTTCGATGAGCAGCAGCGCGCCGAGGGCGAGGATCGCCGCGGCCTGGACGGCGAGGAGGGCGATGAGCCAGCCGGGGGCTTTGGCGCGTCGGCGCGTCGGGTTCGGCGCGGGCGGGTCGGGGATGGTCTCGGGGGTAGCGGGTGCGGGTGGGGCGGTCTCAGGTGGCGGCGCGGGGTTGGCGGCGCGCTGCGTTGCGGCGGGTTCTTCGGGCGCCGGTTGGGCTGGGCGCGGGAGAGGCTGGGGCGTCTTCGGGCGGATGATCGCGGCGATCTGTTCGGGCGGGGCTTCGCCGGGGAGGACGGCCTTGGGGCTGAGGCCGAGTTGCTGGCGGTCGGTTTCGGGGCGGAGGACGGCTTCGCAGCTCGGGCAGGCGGTGTCGTCGGCGGAGATTGGGGTGTGGCAGGCGTGGCACTGGCCGAGGACGGCGGCGACGCCGGGTGTGTCGCGTGCGTAAGACCAGAACTGGCGCGTGGTCGGGCCGCGCACGATGGTGGTGGGGGTGATGCGCCCGCGCTGGGCGAGGCGGACGATGGTCTCGTAGGAGCAGGGCGGGCGGAAGGGGTTTTCCGGGTCGCGGATCTGCCAGGGGCCCATGGCGTTCTGCGTGGCCTGGCGCGAGAGCGGCTCGAAGCGTCCCTTGCAGGACTCGCACTGGAGCGGGCGCGGTTTGCCGGGGGCGAGGGAGTGGCCGTGGCCGCAGTACGGGCAGAGGGCGGGGAGGCGCTGTTGGTCGGTGGCGGGTTGGGCAGTGGGATCGGTCATAGAGGCTTGTGGTAGCGTACGGCAATGAGCAAGCGATTGAGTTTTTGGGGATCCGCGGCGGTTGCTATCGCGGCGATGGCGGGCTGTTCGGGTGGCTCGGGTTCCGGCGTCGGCTCCGGGCTGGAGGCGAGCGAGCGGTATGTCGCGGACCGTGCGGTGCGCGTGGAGCGTCCGGGTTCACCGGGCAATTCGACGCGCGAAACGGCCGGGCCGTTCGCGACGGTGGCGGGCTCGTCGGTGGACTGGGAGCGGGTGAAGCCGCTGTTGGCGGAGGCCGCGGGCGGGATCGTGCTGGAGGAAGTGGCGCTTGAGATGATGCTGGAGGGGGAGATGCGCCGGCGCGGGTTGCGTCTGACGCCGGCGATGGTCGAGCGCGAGCAGCTCCTGTTGCGCGAGTCGCTGGAGGCGGATGATGCATCGGGCAATGCGGATGAGGCGCAGCGCCTGCTCGATCAGATCCGGCGCCAGCGGGGGCTCGGGCCGGAGCGGTACGAGGGGCTGTTGCGTCGGACGGCGATGCTCCGGGCGCTGGTGCAGGATCGGGTGCAGGTTGATCCGGTGAGCGTGGAGCGGGCGTACAGGATTCGGTACGAGCCGCGGATGCGTGTGCGGATCATCACGGCGGACACGGTGGAGCAGGCCGAGCGGGCGCGTCAGCGGGTGCTCGCGGGCGAGGCGTTCTCGCGCGTGGCGGCGGAGGTAAGCACGGATGTGAGTTCGGTGCGGGGCGGGGTGATCGAGCCGATCAGCCCGTCGGACCCGACGTACCCGGATGCGCTGCGCTCGGCGATCGCGCGGATGAGCGTGGGCGAGGTGAGCCGCCCGATCGTGATGGAGGTGGACGGTCCGGCGCAGGTGGCGGTGGTGGTGCTGGACGAGATCGTGCGACCCGAGCGGACGCCTGCGCTGGAGTCGGTGAGGGCGGAACTGGAGCGTCTGGTGCGGTTGCGTGAAGAGCGGCTGCTGATGGATGCGCTGAGCCGGCGGCTGCTGGCGGAGGCGCGGGTGACACCCATGGACGATGCGGCGATGTGGAGCTGGCGTTCGCGATCAGGTGGCTGAGCGTCAGGGTGGTGATTATCGGAAGCAGTCGGAACCGGTGCGGGCGGGGGCGTTCGGGCTGTGGTTGCGTTCGGTCTGGGCCGATGAAGCGGAATGAACCGGGTTCCCGGACCGTGCGTAGAGAATCGTGGGTCGAAGTGCCCGCGATTCGTCGGTTCGGCGTTGCCCGGCCCGACTTTGCAAAGGACTGTGTCGGTGTTGGCAGGCGATCGTCCCATCTCGTTCCCGAACGTGGCGCTGGTGTCGGAAGACGCGGCGTTGGCCCGCGCGCTGGGTGAGGCGCTGGAGCGATGCTACGGTTCGACCTCGGTGCAGAGCGTGAGTTCGCGCAGCGCGATGGTGCTGAACCGCGTGGACCTGGTGCTGATCGATGCGCAGGGCCTCTCGCGCGAGCGGGTTGAGGGGCTGGTGCTGGACGCGAAGGCGGCGCTGGACCGGCTGGCGAGCGAAGCGCCGGTGGTGGTGCTGGGCGATGCGCAGGTGCTGGACTGGGTGGACGCCGCGATCGAATCTGGCGCGACGGATGCTGTGGATCGCGAGAGCGTGTCGCCGGACCGGCTGGCGCTGGTGATCGAGCGGGCGATGGCGCGGGCCGAGGTGGATGTGCGGCGCGTGATGATGATCCGCGAGCTGAAGGCGACGAACAATCAACTGAAGTCGAAGAACGCCGGGCTGGAGCAGCGGGTCGCGAAGCTCGAGGCCGAGGCGTGGACCGACCCGCTGACGGGTCTGGCCAACCGCTGGCAGCTGGAGAACCGGCTGGGGCAGATGTTCGCCGAAGCGGTGCGCTACGGCGGCGACCTGTCGTGCGTGATGATCGATCTCGACGGCTTCAAGGATGTGAACGACTCGGCCGGTCACGCGATGGGCGATGAGCTGCTGCGTCTGGTCGGCCACGTGATCTCGGACTGCATCCGGCAGTCGGACTTCGCGGCCCGCTACGGCGGGGACGAGTTTGTCCTGGTCATGCCGCAGACATCCAGTGATGTGGCGCTGAGCGTGGCGACGCGCCTGCAGGCGATGTTCCGCGAGCAGGCGCGGGCGTGGGGCGTGGACTGCGGCTGCGCGGGCTGCGGGATGTCGGTGGGCATCGCGAGTCTGCAGCAGAGCCGGCCGATCGATGCGGATCAGCTGCTCGTGAACGCGGACCGCGCGCTGTACGCCTCGAAAAAGGCGGGCAAGGGCGAGGTGCGGGTGTTCGAGCCGCGACCGGTGGATGGTGAGGCGGCGCGAAAGGCGGAGTGATCCTTGTCCGGCGGGGCCTTCGCTTCGCTCAGACCCCGGCACCCTTGCGGCACTACCACCCGACCTTCGTCGACATCACCCGATCGATCTCGCGCTGCGACTCGCGTTCCTTGATGGTGTCGCGCTTGTCGTGCTGCTTCTTGCCGCGGGCGAGGCCGATCTCGAGTTTGGCGAAGGGGCCCTTGAAGTACATCTTGAGGGGGACGATGGTGACGCCCCGGACGGCGGTGGCCTTGGCGAGTTCGGCGATCTCGCGTTTGGAGGCGAGCAGCAGGCGGGTGCGGGTGGTGTCGTGCTGGAAGGCGGCGCTGGCGTGGTCGTACTCGCCGATGTGGGCCGAGTGGAGCCAGAGGGAGGGTGGGTTGGCCTCCTGGACGCGGACGTAGCCCTCCTTGAGCGAGACCTTGGCGGCGCGGACGGACTTCACCTCGGTGCCGGTGAGGCGGATGCCGACCTCGAGGGTGGAATCGATGAAGTAATCGAAACGGGCGCGCCGGTTCTCGATGACGGGGGTGGCGGATTGTTTCTTCTTGTTCTTGGCCATGATGGGGACGGGGGAGTGTACGCGGCCCCCGGCTTTGCCTGCAGGAATGGGCTCTGTGGAGTTACCCTGTTTCGAAAGGAGAACCGTCATGGAAACCAAACCGACACCGGAGCACGAGTGGCTGATGCGCCTCGTAGGCGAGTGGACGTACGAGAGTTCGTGCGTGATGGAGCCGGGCCAGGAGCCGACGACCGGGAGCGGGCGCGAGGTCGTGCGCGCGATCGGGGATTTTTGGGTGCAGGGCGAGATGACGGGAGAGATGCCGGGCGCGGGGGAGATGACGGGCATCATGACGCTCGGGTACGACCCGCTGAAGAAGAAGTATGTCGGGACCTGGTTCGGGAGCCCGATGGCGTTCATGTTTCTGTACGAAGGGCAGCGCGTGGGCGATCGGCTCGCGCTCGACACGCTCGGGCCGAGTTTCGAGGACCCGACGAAGATGGCGAAGTACCAGGACGTGGTCGAGGTGCGTGGGCCCGATGAGCGGGCGCTTCGATCCCATATGGTCGGTGAGAACGGCGAGTGGGTGGAGTTCATGAGCGCGATCTTCAAGCGCGTGAAGTAGCGGCTTATTCGTCCGGATCGCCC
>JANSXG010000031.1 GCA_024743075.1 bacterium
GCGCGATCCAGGTCGCCCCGCCCCGTCAGGGTGCGAAGGTGGATCTGCAGGCCGTCGGCCGGACGCTCAAACCCGCCACCACCGAAGACCTGAGTGTCAGTCCGTACCTCGTCCGTGGCACGCTGCGCGAGCCCGAGGGCGTGCAGATCACGGTCTTCGCCGACGGTCGCGCCCTGTTTCAGGGGCTCGGCGACCTCGACCGGGCGCGCGGGCTCTACAGCCGCCTGCTGGGCGGGTGATGTGTGCCGGCTCTGCTGCGGACCAAAGCGAGACGGTAGTCGCGCAGCGACCGGATGAGGAATCAGCAGCGAAGTCGCTGAATTGGCGTCGTCACGCGCTCTCCGAGACGCTCGAATCGTCCAACGCCGCTTCGTCGTCGCCGTCGGCGAGTCCGTTGTGAACGCTTTCGAGAATCTCGACGACCTTCGCCATGGACATCGGGCGCTTGTCCGGATCGACTTCCACGCAGTGGTTGATCAGGTCCGACAGCGCCTTGGGCACGCGCGGGTTGAGTTCGATCGCCGGGGTCGGACGCTCGATCAGCGAATCGTCGACGCCCTGCACCAGCGAATCGCTCTTGTTGCTCATCGCGGTCGGGATGTGCTGCTGGGTGAGCACCCAGTACATCGTCGCGCCGAAGTTGTAGATGTCGGTCTTGGGCGTGATCTGGCGACGGTGCACCTGTTCGGGCGCGATGTAGTCGGGTGTCCCCTGTATGCGCTCCTTCACCGTTCCGATCGGACAGGCCTGACCGAGGTCGATGATCTTCACCGTGCCGTCTTCGCAGATCACGACGTTGTTCGGCTTCATGTCGGCGTGGACGAAGCCGGCGCTGTGGATGTCCGACAGGCCCCTCGCCGTTTGCAGGAAGATGTCCAGCGCCTGTTCGAAGGTCGTCGGCGGATGCAGTTCGACGGACACGCCGTCCACATACTCCATGACGAGGAACAGTTCCTTGATGGAGATCAGCTTCTGCCGGCTCTTGATAACCCGGTCGATGCCGCGAACGTGCTCGGAGTCGATCTTTCCGGCCACCTCGTATTCGGCGATGGCCTGATCGAGGAACCGCTGGTCCTTCGGTCCGTCTTTCCGGACGTGCTTGAGCGCCCAGATCTGCTTGTTCTTCTGGTCCTGCACGAGGTAGATCGTCGAGGCCGCACCGCGACCGATCTCGCCGAGGACATGAAAGCCCGCGAGTTTCGTTCCGGGTTTGGCAGGGGTGTAATGCTTCACATTTCTACCTGGCAGGGCTGCGTTCGGGCTCGGTTCGTCTCGGATCGCTCTCGCAGCCGGACGCGGTCGGTCATGAGTGAGGGGTAGTATGGCGATGGTCCTCATCAGATTCAACGGAGCCCTCCACCGGCGGCCCCTCCCCGGCGCGACTCCACAGCCGCTCAACGGCCCGCGATCGGGCGAATTGCCCATCAACGCCGCTGCATTTGTTCATCGGCGTCGGGCGGTCGGTCTTTCAGCGCTCCATACCGACCGAAAGTGGAGTCCTCGCGTCGCGTCGTCATAATCGCCGCAGCCGGGTCTGTTTCGCACGATGCGACCGAGAACCGGTGCGGGTTTCGGACCTTCGGACCATCAATCTTCCGCGATCCGGGAAAAGAAAAACCCCCGCCCGGTGCGAAACCCGGCGGGGGCAGGAATCATCCATCAATTACTCGGGCGATGATCTCAGCGGCTCGCGTGGAGCAGGCCCTGCTCAAAACTGGTCTGCGGGAAGAAGCGGCCCGGCGAACTCGTCGAAGCCACATCCCGGTGCAGTTCCACCGCCCCGTGAGCGATGCCGTACTCGTCCTGCAGACCGCGGACAATCTGCATGAGCGTGGACATCTGGTCGGGCGTGAACGAGCGGCTGTCGCCGTCGCCGACGAGGCAGATCCCGATCTTCGTCGCGTTGTACTGCTCCGAGAGCGGGCCGGCGACGTGGGCACCGGGCAACTGCTGCGACCAGCGGTAGCCGACCAGCAACTCGCCGTCGTCGGCGCCGTTGCCGTTGCCGATGATGAAGTGGTAGCCGAGGCCCGCGAGGCCCTGCAGCTCGTGCTGTCGGGTGATCGAATCGAGGCTGCCCTGGATCGAGGCCGAGTGGTGGATGACGATGCCGTCCCACTTCGGACCCTCGATGTTTTCCACGGGAGCGAGCACGCCCTGGAGCCAGTCGCCGGGTTCGCCCGAAACGGCGCTCGCCGCCGGGGTCAGAGTCAGGCCGCTCGGAGCGCCCGTCATCAGCGACAGCAGACCGGTCATGACGGTCATCGCGAGCAGCAGACTCGCCCAGACGATCTGCGGCCGCGAAAGCTTGCGGACCGCCCCGCCGAGGGAGCTGCTGGCTGTCTGGTTGCGAGAAGTGGTGGCCATACCAGATTCCGAGTGCGTTGTGTGCTCTAGCCTACAGCACGTATCGGGCGGATCCGCACAAAAACCTTTAGAAAGAGCGAATCGCTGATCACGATACCGCGCCGGAAGCGGATCAGCGCGACACCGTCGGTTTATCTGGACGCTCGGGCATGCGATGTGTGCCGTCTGGGGACAACGAGCAGACCGCGCACGCCTCAACGCTTCGGCGACAGACGCCCTTGCAGGTTCGGGCGCTGACGCCCGAACTCGTCCTCGATGTACATCGGGGCGTACTCATCACGCGAGCGATCGTACCGGTCGAACTGCGTTCGAGCCTCGTCCTGCGGGAACAGCGCCTTGCTGCACCCGATCAGGTTGCACGCGATCACCGACAGCGCGAGAACACCGCCCAGACGCACGGCGTGCCTCGAAGCGGGGGAGTCCGAAAGGGTCGAGCGTCCGGTCTGGTCCATCGATGCATCCATGATCGCAGGCTTCCGGGCCGGAGATCCGGCCCCGGCTGGTCTGGTGCCCAGAATACCGCCCCGGTCGGTAGGGCGTCGATCCCCGAGGCCCAAAACGCACGCGGCCCCGGCTGGTGCTCCGGGGCCGCGTGGCTAGAACCAAGAGAGAGAGGAGAGACTCATTCGTTCTGTTGACCGGCCTCATCATCGAAACCGGTCGACCCATACAACGACGCCCGCACGCCCAGAGTTCGCTTCCGGGGCGCGAAAATCTCCAAGTTGTCCGGATATCGCCGTTTCCGACCTGATAACGCGGTTCTGGCAGTCCGCGAGCCCTCAGATCTTCAGGATCCGCTCCGCGCTGTGCGTCTGCCCGGTCAGCACGTCGCGGAACTGCACCAGCAGCACCAGCGTGCCCTCAAGCGAGGTGATCGGGCGACCCAATTCCAGCGGCACGCTGTAGTGCGTGCTCAGCAGCGTCGAGCGATAGGCCTCGCGCATGTCCTTCGGCTCCACGATCCGCCGGGCGACCACCCGCTCCGTCTCGTCCGAGCCGGGGGGCGGGTACAGCGTCGCCACCACCTGCAGCGTCCCCGAGATCTGCACGAACCGGTCGCGCGCATCGATCGGGATCAGGTACACATCGATCCCCTCGAACCCCGGCTCGCCGTCGCGGTCGTAGAGCCCGGTCAGCCGGTCGATGCGGATGCCAGCGCATCGCGGCATGGAATCGATCACCACCGATGCCGGCACGCCGTCCACCGCTTCCAGTTTGGCGGTCAATTCGTCCAACTTCGCCCGCAGTTCGTTCCGCTCCGCGGTGACCCGGCGCAACTCGATCTCGAGTTGGTCCCGCTCGTATCGGGCCTCATCGAGCGGGTCCTTGAACCCCCCGGCCCGGCGCGAGCAGGCCGAGACCACGACCAAAGCGCACAGCCCGAAAGCCGCGATCCCGCGCGCCAGGTTGGTCGATCGGTGAGAGGGCATCGCTTCAAGCATAGCCGAGGCCCGAGCCCGTTCGCCTGACATTTCAAGTTCGCATTAAACGAGAGCTTGCGCTCCGGGCTCTTGTTTACGAATCACCGTCGCCGATCAGTCGCCGGACTTGGGCATGTTCGTCAGCACCTTGTCCACGAGGCCGTAGGAGAGCATCTCCTCGTCGTCGAGCCAGGTGTTGCGGTCGCAGGTGTCCTCGATCTCCTTCGGGTCCTTGCCGGTGGCCTCGGAGTAGATCTGGTACAGCCGATCACGCATGCGCAGGATCTCGCGGGCCTCGATCTCAAGGTCGGTCGCCTGGCCTTCCATGATGCCGCTGATCAGGGGCTGGTGCATCAGGTTGCGGCTGTTGCGCAGTGCGTAGCGCTTGCCCTTCGCGCCGTTCGCGGCGATCACCGAGCCCATCGAGGCGGCCTGCCCAATGATGTATGTGCACACGTCGGGGGCAATGAAGTTCATGGTGTCCACCACCGCGAGGCCCGCCGTGATCGCGCCGCCGGGGCTGTTCACGTAGAAGTGGATGTCGCTCTTGGCGTCCTCGTTGGCGAGGAACAGGAGCTGGGCGACGATCAGATTGCAGCTGTCGTCCATCACCGGCCCTCCGAGGAACACGATGCGGTCCTTGAGCAGGCGCGAGTAGATGTCGTAGGCCCGCTCGCCGCGACCGGAGGTCTCGATGACCATCGGGACCAGGGTGTTGGCGTGCCCGCCGCCCGAAGAGAGGGGGTGGGCCGAGGGGTTGGGGCGGTTCTGGCTGTTCGTATCGGGGCGTGTCATCGGGTGTGTATTCCGAGCGAGGTCTGGGGAGAAAAGAACGGGCGAGCGTCGAGCGGGGTGGGCGGGCCTCAGGACTTGGGCGGGGACTCCTCGGGGAGGTCGATGACCTCGTCCACCAGGCCGTAGGCCTTGGCCTCGCCGGAGTCGAAGTACTTGTCGCGCTCGGCGTCCTTCTTGACCTGCTCGACCGACTGGCCGGTGTGCTTGGCGAAGATCTCGTTGAGCCGGTTCTTGTCCTTGATGATCTGCTGAGCCTGGATCTGGATGTCCGCCGACTGGCCGGTCACGCCGCCGTAGGGCTGGTGGATCATGACCTTGGCGTTGGGCAGGATGTAGCGCTTGCCCTTCTCGCCGGCGGCGAGCAGCAAGGAGGCACCGGAGTAGGCACGGCCGATGCAGTAGGTGGCAACCTTGGAGGACAGGAATCGCATGGTGTCGTAGATGGCCAGGGTGTCGTCCACGACGCCGCCGGGGCTGTTGATATAGAAGTTGATGTCCTGGCCCTTCTTCTGGTTCTCCAGGTAGAGCATCTGCATGATCACGCGGGCCGCCGACGCCTGGTGGATCTCCCCGAAGAGGAAGACCACGCGGTTTTCGAGCAGAAGCTCGTCGATCGTCATTTCCCGGGTGCGCTGGTACTGAACAGCCATGGGGCGTCGTGTCCTGTTGAGCCCGCCCGGGCCGAGGGCGACCGGGCGGAGGGTGGTGGGTGAGAGAGCGGACCGGCTGGGGCCGATCCCCGCCAGAAAGGGCGGGCAGAGCCGTTTATCGGCCGATCCGGGCGTGGCGTGAAGCCTGAAACCCGACCGGACGACAATCGAGCCGGATCATAGTCGCGAGAGGGGGGCGGGCAAGCCCGATCCGGAATCTCCCCGAACCCCTCTCCGCACCGTCTGAGCTCCGCTGGCAATTCGCGATTCATCGCGGGGTCCGTTCGGGCCGATTCTCGTCTCGGGCACTCCGGCGTAGCACGCCCCGCCCCACGCTGGTAGTCTGCTCCGTCCCCCGGTGCGGACCCAACCCCGTTCGCCCGCAGGATTTGGGAGTTTCTCGTGTTTCCGACGGCCGTCATCAGCGATATCCACGGCAACGCCGAAGCGTTGCGCACGGTGCTGGACGACATCCGCACCAAGGATGTCAAACGGATTATCTGCCTCGGTGACATCATCGGCTACGGCCCGGAACCCCTCGAATGCGTGGACCTCGTCGCCGAGCACTGCGAGTGGTCGCTCTTGGGCAACCACGACTTCGCGGTCCTCTACGAGCCGACGAACTTCAACCCCGGTGCCGAAGCCGCGGCCTACTGGACCCGCGAGCAGTTCGACAAGGTCGAGGATGTGGACCTGCGCAACCAGCGCTACCGCTTCCTCGGTCGCCTGCGAGTTCGCGTGCTGATGAACGGTTCGGAATCGGTCGGCACGGAGTCGGAAAAGCCGGTACTGGCGGTCCACGGCTCTCCCCGTCGCCCGATCAATGAGTACATCTTCCCCGACGACGCGATCAACAGCCCCGACAAGATGAAGTCGCTGTTCGACCTCGTCGACGGCGTCGCGATCGTGGGTCACTCCCACGTTCCGGGTGTGTTTACCGACGAGCCCGACTTTTATCCCCCGGCGGAAGTGGGGGACAACTCGACCTACAAGTTCCTTGAGGGCGAGAAGGCGATCATTAACGTCGGGAGCGTGGGCCAGCCGCGCGACCACGACCCGCGTGCCGCGTACATCGTGATGCACAAGGACCGGGTCGAGTTCCACCGGGTCGAGTACGACGTGGACGCGACGGCGGAGAAGATCCGGGAGATCCCGGAACTCACCGACTGGCTCGCCGACCGGCTGTACGAAGGTCGCTGAGCGGTTTCACCGCTGATCGCGCGACGCTTCGCGTCGTGCTGATGTACAGTCTTCGTTCCTGCAGCGACGGCCCCCTCGAAGGTGCGAGGCGGTGCTGTTTGCTCCGCATCGCCCTCCAAACCTTGACCCATCGCCCACGCGGTGCCGGGTTTCAGATCGAATCGCTATGCCCGCAGCCAAAAAGAACTCACCGCTCCGGATCCTGATCCCGATCATCGTGCTGGCCGGAGCGATCGGGATCGTCTTCGCTCTGTTCCAGAATTCCCAGAGCCAGGTCAAGAACCGCGCCGCTCAGACCCAGCAGGTCGACCAGACGGGCGCGGACGACGCGGTCGATGCGACCGCCGAGGAGCGGACGCCGGTCGATCAGCCCGACACGACCGAGCCGGTGGACGCCGACCAGCCCGAGACACCGGCGGACGAGGTGCCCGAATCCGTCGACCCGGACGGCCCGACGACACCACTGATCGGTGCCCCGGACGAAGGCGAGGTTCAGCCGACGCAGCCGGTGACCGGCGATGGGCTATTCGATGGTTTGCGTGCGCGGGTCTTCGGGCCGAACCCGCAGGACTCGGTCGCCGCGACGCTCGGCAGCCCGTACTTCGATTCCGACTACAACCTCGAAGTCGAGTTGACATACCTCGGCGCGGGCGTGAAGCGCATCCTGCTGAACAAGGAGTTCGAGACCGCCAGCGATCTCGTCGCGGCCCGCGAACGCCGGCAGGCCGGTGAGACCGACATCGAGGCCGAGGGCCAGTTCGTACTCACGAACTTCGGCGAGCAGCCGGTGACCCAGGCCGACGGCTCGACGGTGACCTACCGCCTCGTCCCTCTCGCGGCGGTGGCGATGCTGGTCGAAGACCAGCGGGTCGATCTCTTCGGCGGCATCAACGGCCAGCTCTGGCGCGCCGGTGACCGGCCCGGCGAGATGATCGCCGAGATCGAGAACGCCTCCGGTCAAGTCGTTGCGCGCGTGGTCCGTTCGTACGAGGTCAAGCCGAACAGTTACGACATCGCCGTCGAACAGCGCGTTGAAAACCTGACCGACCAGCCGCTGACCTTCGCGTGGGTGCAGGAAGGCCCGCTCGATCTCGAGCGCGACAAGACCGGCTACTCACTGCTGTCGATGCAGCGTATCCGCTACGGCTACACGCTGACCGCCCAGCAGGGCTGGCAGGATCCGCAGGTCGAGGCCGACGGTCGCCTGAAGCGCCTGACGAACGTGCTGGATGACGTCCGGAAGGCCCAGAACAACCAGATGGTGCCGGATTCGATGTGGCCGCCGCGCAAACCGTTCGGCGGGGCCGATGAACTCGTCTGGTTCGCCCAGACGAACCGCTACTTCGGCATGATCATCCACCCCCTGCTCGATCCGGCGAGCCCCGGCGACAAGGCGTTCGACATGGTCGGTCGCGTGGACCCGGTCGTGCTCCCCAACGGCGCGAACGACGGCAAGGGGCGCCTGTCGATGCGTATCACGTCGTCCCAGGTCGAGGCGGCACCGGCTTCGTCGCGCGATCTGAGTTTCGGCACCTACGCCGGCCCGCTCGACGAGCGGGGCCTCGCCAACCAGGAAGACCCGCGCATCGCCGGGCTCCAGCTCACCGAGATCGTCGTCTACAACATCGGCGGCATGTGCGCCTTCTGCACCTTCGAGTGGCTCGGCAACCTGCTGCTGTTCGTGCTCCGGATCTTCCACGACTACGTGGTGTTCGACTGGGCGCTGGCGATCATCCTGCTGGTGCTCGTCGTGCGGACGATCCTGCACCCGGTGTTCAAGCGATCGCAGATCGGCATCCAGAAGTTCGCCAAGGACATGCAGCGCGTCCAGCCGAAGCTCAAGAAGCTGCAGGAGAAGTACAAGAACGACCGTCAGAAGATGATGCAGGAGCAGCAAAAGCTCTTCCGCTCCGAGGGCGTGTCGTACACGGGCGCGCTCGGCTGCCTGCCCATGTTCCTGCAGTCGCCGATCTGGATCGCGCTCTACGCGATGCTGTACATGAATCACGAGCTCCGCCACGAGCCGGCGTTCTTCGGCATCTTCCAGACGATCTCCGGCGGCGAATGGCTGTTCCTGGCCGATCTCGCGCGGAGCGACCAGTTCATCCCACTCGGGAACGGCTTCCCCGTGTGGATGCTGGGCCAGATCGACTCGATCAACATCCTGCCGCTGCTGCTCGGGCTGGTGTTCTTCATCCAGCAGAAGTACATGTCCCCGCCGCCCTCGGCGACGATGACCGACGAGCAGCGAGCCCAGCAGAAGATGATCAAGGTCATGATGGTCGTCCTGTTCCCGGTGTTCATGTACACCGCCCCGGCGGCGCTGACGCTGTACTTCGTGACCAACTCCTGCTTCGCGATCATCGAGGGCAAGTGGATCCGGGCGCACATCGACACGCTCGAACTCGACAAGCACCCCGACGAGCGCAGCTACCAGCCCAAGCAGAAGAAGCCCAAGCGGGTCCGCAACACCGCCACCGCGCCGGGGCAGTCCAAGCGCCAGCGCGTGCAGGAGCAGCGGGCCAAGAACCGCTACAAGAAGCGGGACTGAGCCGGTGCGCCTCGGCGACACCATCGTCGCGATCGCGACCGGTTTCGAGCGCTCGAGGCGCGCGATGATCCGGCTCTCCGGGCCGGACGCGTTCGGTGCCGTCGACCGCTTGCTCGACGAACCACCGCGCCGTCCCGCGCGGGGTGTCCGTCGCGCGACGATGCTCATCCCCCGCGAGGACGACGCGAACAAGCCGGCCGGGCGGCTCGACGTCATCGTGGCCACGTTCCCCGCGCCGGGCTCTTACACCGGCGAAGACGCCTGCGAGATCCAGTTGCCCGGGAACCCGCTGCTGACCCGTCGCGCGCTCGACCTGCTCCTGGGCAGCGACGGCGTGCGCAGCGCAGACCCCGGTGAGTTCAGTGCGCGGGCCTTCCTGAACGGCCGGATGACCGCCGAGCAAGCCGAGGGCGTTCGCGCGATGATCGCCGCCCGCTCCGCGAGCGAGCACGGGGCTGCACAGCAGCTCCTCGCGGGCGAAACCGGAGCCCGGTACCGCGACATCGCTGACGAGCTCGCGACCGCGCTGGCGCTCGTGGAGGCCGGCATCGACTTCACCGAAGAGGAGGACGTCGTGGCGATCGGGCCGGACGATCTGAACGATCGGCTGACCGACCAGCGAGCTCGCGTCGCGGCGCTGCTCGGCCCGGAGCCGTCGAGGCAGGAAGACTCCGGGCGACCTCGCGTGGTGCTCTCGGGTGTGCCCAACGCGGGCAAGTCCACGCTGTTCAACGCGCTGCTCGGACGCGAACGCGCCATCGTCTCCGAGACCCGCGGCACGACTCGCGACGCCATCGCCGAGGACACCGAGATCGTGCCCCGGTCCGAATCGCCCTGGGGCGTCACCGAGTGCTCACTTGTGGATCTTGCCGGCCTCGACGACGAACTCGCCGCGGCTTGTTCGCTCGATCAGCTCGGCCAGTCGGCGGCATGGACCGAGATCGAGCGGGCGGATGTGGTCGTGCTGTGCGACCCCGACGCCGACTTCGCGCTGGGCGCACGACTGCCTTCGGACGCTCCCGTTCTCCGCGTGCGCACCAAGGCCGACCTTTTCGCCGGCGAGGTCGTCGAGGGGCTTGCCGTCTGCGCCATCGACGGTCGGAACCTGGGCGCCCTGCGCCGCGCCATCGCCGACGCGCTCGACGAGTCCTCGCGCTCCGCGACAGACGCCGATGCCTCTGCGGCACTCCTGCCGCGCCATCGGCTCGCACTGCGCCAGACACTGAGCGCGCTCGACGACGCCATCGCCACCGCTCGACACTCCGCCGGCGAGCGCCACCTCGCCGATGTGGAACTGGTCGCCGGCGCGCTGCGTGATGCGCTCGACGGCATCGGCTCGATCGCCGGGCGGATCAGCCCGGACGATGTCATCGGTCGCGTCTTCGCGACCTTCTGCGTGGGTAAATAGCGCTCACCCGTCGGGTGCTTCGGTCCGCTTCATCGCGTCCTCGAGGAACACCTCGAGATAGCGCTGACAGAACGCGTCGATCGCGGCGTTCGTCGAGCCGTGCGTCGTCCCCCAGCAGCTCGCGACGGGGTCGACGAAGTCGAGATCGATCTGGACCGCCAGCACATCTTCGACGACGAACGCGGTTTCCAGCCGGTCGGCGAGGTAGGCCGCGAGCGCGTTCACGCCGGGGCCCCCGATGGAGATGGTCGGACGCGATCGCAGTTCCTCGTTGTTGAGGTACCAGATGTCGGTGCAGACCATGACATCCGGACGGTGGCTGTCGGGCGTGTTCGCGTGATCGTCGAGCCAGCGGTTCACGCGATCACGGAGCGCGTACGCCAGCGGGCGATCGGCAACCTCCGCGCGGAGGTGTGCCCCGACCACGATCAGCAGCAGGCGCTCGGTGTCGATGGCGTGCGGCCCGAGCCAGATGTCGTGCGTCGTTGATTCATCGTTCATGGTGATCTCCGCTGGCAAGTGTACCCGCGCACGAAAAAGGCCCCGCCGGTGATGGGCGGGGCCTTGAGAACTTGTGCATCCGCTGAGCGGATCCGGCGGGCGATTACTCGCAGGAGGTGCCGAATGCGCCGAGCACGGTGTTCAGGTCGGCGAGGTCAACGACGCCGTCGTCGTTGGTGTCGCCCTGATCCGTGGTCTGACCGAACGAACCGAGCACGAGGTTGAGGTCGGCGAGGTCGATGCTGCCGCTGCCGTCAACATCGGCCGGGCAGTCCGGCGAGCCGTCCACGCAGGTCTCGGCGTCTACCTTCAGTCCGTCGATGGCGGCCTCGACCAGCGAGCCGTCACCCTCGTCGGACGCGACGAAGCGGAGCATGACCGAGTCGGTCAGCGAGACGAAGTCGGCCGGATCGAACTCGTTCTGGAACCAGCCGCCGTTGACCTGGCCGCCGTCGGGACCGATGGTCTCGAGGTTGGTCCAGGTCGCGCCGCCGTCGTCGGAGATATCGATGACGAAGATGTCGGCGTTCGGGCTCGCGCCGGAGGAGTTGGAGTACCAGCGCCAGTAGCTGAAGGTCAGCTCGCCGGGGCCGTAGTCGCTGAAGTCGTACATCGGGCTGATGAGGGTGGTCTTGCCGCCGTCGATGTCGTTGGCGCCGTCGCCGCCGCCGGGGTGCTGACCGGTGACCCAGCAGAGCGTGCCGAACAGGGCGTCGCCGGGCTGAGCGCCGGTGCCGACCGGGTCGACCCGTTCCCAGATGCCCGTGGTGGCATCGTCATCGGGTGCGCCGACCGTCCAGCCCATGTCGGTGGACAGGTCGTCCTCGAGCACGGTGTCGATCGAGCCGACGTTCACCGAGTACGGGGCAGACGCGCCGTCGGTCGGGACCTGAATCGGACCGGTGATCGAACCCTCGGCCGTGAAGAAGAACTCCACGTTCGCGTCGCACGGCGCCGGGGGCAGGTCGGCCGAGTAGGTGAACCCGAAGGTGTTGGCCATCGGGACGGTGGTGAACGAACCGCCGTCGAAGCGGTAGTGCAACTGCACCGAGTTGCTGACGACGTTCTGGCCGCGAGCGATCACGTTGAGATCGAGGGTGGTCGGCTCGGACGGGCTGACAAGATCCGGAACACCGCCCTGGAGGCTGGCGCTCAGGCCGATCAGCGAGCCGGAAGTCGCGACGGACACCGGCTGCGAGCCCTCGGGCACGTCCGTGCCGCGGATCTCGACGGTCCAAGTACCGGGGACGGCGTCGGGGACGTAGACCTGCTCGATGTTGTTGACGCTGTCTTCCTGGTCTTGCGTCGCCGGCGAGCCGGGGCTGGCCGGGTTGAGCGTCCACGGGTAGTGGCGGACGCCGTTCGGGTCGGTCACGACCAGGTCGAGGTTGTTGACCAGCGCCGTGTCGACGTTGGGCACCGCGGGTGCGTCGTCCCACGCGATCGTCGCCTTGAACGGGGAGTTGTTGGCGACCGTGACCTGGAACAGAGCCGAGCTCCCCTGGCCGACTTCGGTCTCCGCGTAGTTGCGGTTGAGCATCAGCAGCGCCGCGTCCGAGGCTCGGACCGAGCCGTAGCCGAACTGGAAGTCCGGGCCCGTGTTGCCGAGGTCTTCGGCGGTCTGGGCCAGGATGGATTTGATCGTCGAGTTGCGCGGGTCCTCGGCGCCGGGGTTGAGGTTGCGATGGTGCTCGAGCAGCAGCGCCGTGATGCCGGCCACCGTCGGCGAGGCCATCGAGGTGCCGCACAGCGTGGAGTACGACGAGTCGCTTCCAGAACCGAGCGAGGTAACGCCGCCGTCGCCGCCCTGCTCGCAGCCGGGCGCCGAGATGTCTGGCTTGATGCGCCCGTCGTCGACCGGGCCCCAGCTGGAGAAGCTGGTCATGCTGTCGTCGTTGGCGTTGAGCGCGCCGACGGTGATGTGGTTCTTCGCGCCGGCGGGCGGTGCGGTCGTGTTGTAGGTGTTGCCGCAGTTGCTGCTCTGGCGCTCGTTGCCGTTGGCCCAGACGATGCGGATCGGGCGGCCGTCGGTCAGCGAGCCGCGAACCGCGCCGTCGATGAGCGACGCCATCAGGCCGTAGTCGCCGGTGATCGAGCAGGGGAAGCCGTTGGTCGCGGTGTTGGTGCCGATCGAGTTGTTGGCCACATCGGCGTCGAAGTTGTTGAACGCGTTGGCGTAGTCGGCTTCGAAGTCGCCGGGGTTGGAGTACAGGAAGATCCCGCCGCTGCTCCACTCGAAGCCGGCCGAGACGATCGTGACATCGGGTGCCATCCCCTGGTTCGGGCCTTGGGCGCCGACGGTGCCCGCGACGTGGGTCGCGTGGTTCGACAGGTTCGAGCTGTCGATGGTCGAAGCGCGGCCGCCGAAGTCGTTGTGCGACGCGCGGGCTCGCCCGCCGTCGTAGATAAACGCCGTCACGCCTTCACCGGACAGATCGATCGGGAAGCCGACGAGCGTGTCCACCTCGGTGAGCTGGCGGTTCTGCACGTTCATCGTCGAGAACTGAGGCAGCGCGACTTCCATCCACAGCACATCGTCCGCGCCGGCGAGCGCCTCGATCGCGGTCATCGGCGCCTCGATGACGAAGCCGTTGATCGACTTCATGCGATCGACCACGAACACGCCGTGGTTCTCGAGCATCGCGCGTCCGGCGTTCGCGTCGGCATCGCGGTGCAGCATCAGGTACGCCGCGACGATCGGCTCGCCGGCCGTCGCGAATTCGCCCTGCTGAGCGCTCGTGACCTGACCGGTCACCGCGTACCCCGGGATGTCTCGGTTGATCAGCAGCGGATGCATCTTCCACTGCGGCTGGATCGCCGAGACCGCGCTGAGCGCGGCTCCGGAGTTCTGGATCGACGCGACGTCGAGCGAGGCGAAGTACACGCCGTCGCCGGCGTACTGCAGCAGGTTCACGCCCGCATCGCTCAGAGCGGTGCGCTGCGCGTTGGTGATCGGCTGATCGAACTGAACAAGAGCACGCTTGGCATCGGGTCGGTTGGCCAGAGCGAGAAGATCCTGCTCGAGCTGACCCGGCTGGGCGAAGCCGACATCGATGCGGACGGTGTCGCCGTTGAGCCAGCGGACATCCGCCGAAGCGGCCTGGCCCGCCGCGAGCATCATCAGCGCGGCGGCGCTCACGCCGAGCGCGAGCTTCGAGTTCTTCTTAGCAGTAGGGCGAAATCCCATGACCGATTCTTCCTTTCGTAATCACGATCAAACCGTCCGAGCCCCCGAAAACACACGGCCACCCGTCCGATCGCATTCTGTACTCCCCGCACCCGTAGCGCAGGAGAGGCAACCCTTCAGTGTTCAGGCAAGACCGGCCTCGAACAAGGAGAACTCGGTCTTTCAGCGGGCCTACTTTTGGGTTTCATTCGGACCGCGATGCATTGCATCCGGGCCCGTTTGCTCCGGATGCGCGCGGTCAAATCGGTTCCGATAAGCCCATTGCGTCACGCAGACGGGGATTCGCTGGCTTCTGACCAGTCACACCGATCCGCTAGACTGTCGCTCCGGGTCGCCGCCGGCTACCCACTCTCCCCCATCCCTGAGCCGCACGACGCTCAAGCCAAGCGAGGAACACCATGCCCCCCGTCGTCGGTGTTGTCATGGGATCGTGGTCCGACTGGGACACCATGCAGCACGCCGTATCCATGCTTGAGGAACTCGGCGTGCCAACCGAGAAGCGCGTGGTTTCAGCCCACCGGACGCCCGAGCTGCTCATGGAGTACGCGAGCAGCGCGTCGTCTCGGGGACTCGAGGTCATCATCGCCGGCGCCGGCGGCGCCGCCCATCTGCCAGGCATGATCGCCAGCGCGACCGAACTTCCGGTCCTCGGCGTGCCCGTTCGGACGACCGCGCTCTCCGGGATGGACTCGCTGCTCTCGATCATCCAGATGCCCAAAGGCGTCCCCGTCGGCACGCTCGCGATAGGCCCCGCCGGCGCCGCCAACGCGGGCCTGCTCGCCGCCTCCATCGTCAGCAGGGGCGACGACGACTGGCGCCAGGCGACCCGCGATCGGCTCAAGGACTTCCGCGCCGCCCAGACGAAGCGCGTGCTCGACAACCCAGACCCGTCCTGTCCTCCCGATGCCTGATTCCACGCCACAACCCGGAAGCGGCGATCGCGTCGTCGCGGTCCTCGGCGCGGGCCAGCTCGGACGGATGCTCGCGCTCTCGGGAGTTCCCCTCGGGGTGCGCTTCCGTTTCCTCGACCCCGAGTCCCACGCGCCCGCCGGTGCCGTCGGAGAACTCATCCAGGCACCTTACGACGACCGGACCGCGCTCGCGGCGCTTATCGACGGCACGGAAGCGGTCACTTTCGAGTTCGAGAACGTCCCGGCTCGCGTGCTCGAATTCATCGGCGAGCAGGTCCGCGACCACGGCGGCCAACCGCCCGCCCCGCCCGCCGACGCGCTCGCGACCGCACAGGACCGGCTCGAAGAGAAAACGCTCTTCCGCCGCCTGAACATCCCCACACCCCGATTCGCCAAGGTCGGTTCTCGCGAAGATCTTGAGGCCGCGATCAGCGAACTCGGCGCGCCCCTGGTCGTCAAGACCCGTCGGGGCGGGTACGACGGCAAGGGTCAGTTCGTGCTGCGCGACGCCAACCAGGCCGGCGACTGTTGGGAGTTGCTCGGGCCCGCCGCCGCGACGGGCGGCCTGATCGCCGAGGCGTTCGTCCCGTTCGTCCGCGAGCTCTCGATCATCGCCACGCGCGCTCGATCCGGCGAGATCCGCTGCTACCCGCTCGTCGAGAACCGGCACGCCGGGGGCATCCTCCAGCGCAGCGTCGCGCCCGCACCGGGCATCGGTGCGGACCTGCAGACCAGAGCCGAGACGCATGTCCGGCGACTGATGGAGGCGCTCGACTACGTCGGCACCATCGCCCTCGAACTGTTCGAGGTGAAGGACAGCGGCGAGGGCTGGATCATCGCCAACGAGTTCGCGCCACGCGTCCACAACAGCGGGCACTGGACCATCGAGGGCAGCCGGACGAGCCAGTTCGAGAACCACATCCGGGCCATCCTCGGCCTGCCACTCGGGCCGACGGGTATGAAGCCCGGCGTCGATCGTGCGGTCATGCTCAACCTCGTCGGTGCGGCACCGTCGAGCGAGCAGATCCTCGCCATCGCGCCCGACGCCCACCCGCACCTGTACGGCAAGGCGCCGAGGCCGGGGCGCAAAGTCGGGCATATCACGCTGCTCGACCCCGAAGAGGAGACCGTGACCCACCTCGAATCGCTCGTGCCGGCCGCCGGGGCGGGCGCCGTGGTCTGAGCCCGCTCGTCGCTACTCGAGCCGGCGCAGTGTCGAATCGAGCTGCGCCGCGTACCCGCCGCCGAACAGCGCGACATGCACGAGCAGCGGGAACAGCTGGTAGATGAACACTCGGCGCTCGAAGAACCCGTCGTCGATCGGTCGGTGCTCGGCGTAGCGCTCGAAGAACTCGCGTCCGCCCGTCGAGAACAGCGCGATGAACGCCAGTTCGAACTCCGGATCCGCGTACACGACGGACGGGTCGATCAGCGCGACCACGCTCTTACCGCTCGCGAGCACGTTTCCGCTCCAGACATCGCCGTGAACGAGCGATGCCGGCGGGGCGTGGTCCAGATCGTCACCGACGCGCTCCGCGTACGATCGCAGCCGGCGCTCCAGACCGTGCGCCAGGTTTCCCCGGCGCGACGCCTCGTCGATCAGCGGGAGGACCCGCGCGTCCCGATAGAACCCGCCCCAGTCCGACGCCCAGCCGTTCTCGAGTCGGATCGGGCCGATCAGAGTCGGCGAGGCATAACCGAACCGACCGTCGAGGCTCGTGATCCCGTGCAGCGCCGCCAGCAGGTCGGCGAGGTGCCTGCCCCAGCCCGAGCCGCCCGCGTGCTCGATGTGCTCCATCACCAGCACATCCGCTTCGGCGTGCAGCACCCGCGGCACCGGCAGATCCGATCGCTCTCCCAGGTGGTCGAGCATCCGGCCCTCAATATCCAGGTCCGGCCCGCCGATCTTCGCGACCACTCGGCGCCCCGACTCCAGCGTCAACATACGCACATCCGCCACGCAACCGCCCGAGAGCGAGCGGGCATCCGAGACAGGGTCACCGAGCAGGCGACCGAGTTGTGCGAGTGTCTCAGGCAGGTCAGGCATCGCGCTCCCGAGCATACGCGAGGTCCCGATAACAATGCGGTTGCTCGTCGCACCTAGTAGGTTGTACGGGTTTTCCGCAGCAACACGCCGATGCCGCGCTTGCGTTGAACACCTGCACGTACGGTGCCGATAAGGGACTCGGAGGATTTCGCGGTTTCCCCATCGGGAATTCAGGCACATTCCATGCTGACCAAGACTCGCATTCTGTTCATCATCGGGGCGGTCGCCACACTGCTCGCCGCGCTCGCTGCGCAGCCGGCGCCGGAACTCTCGCGTCGTGACGGGCCGATCCGCATCGGCTTTCCGCCTTGGGTCGGCTTCGACATCATCCTGTACGCGGAGCGGACGGGCCTCTTCGAGCGCCACGGCCTCGATGTCGAACTCATCCGCTTCGACGAGTCCAGCGATGTCGCCCGTGCCCTGATGGAAGGCTCCGTCGAGCTCGGATTCACCAGCCTCGGCACACTGGTCTGCAATCACGACGGCACGCCACTCGATGTTGTGCTCGTGACCAACACCTCCAGCGGCGCGGACGGCATCGCCGCCGCCCGCGGAGTCCACACCGTCCCCGACCTTCGCGGGCTCCGAGTCGGTTGCAAAATGGACGCGATCAACCGCCTGGTCCTCGCGGAAGCGCTCGAGCATCACGGCCTGACGCTCGACGATGTCACGATCGTCGATCTCTCCAACGACGCGGCTTCGGCCCAGCTCCGGCAGGGAAGCATCGACGCCGCCGTGCTGTGGGAGCCCAAGCTCACCGTGCTCGCCGACGACATCGGCGGCAGCGTGATCCATCGCACGAGCGACCTCGAGAGCCTCGTCCTCGATGTCCTCCTCGCCAGATCCGCGTTCGCGTCTTCGAACTCCGACGAGATCGAGCGCGTGCGCGCCGTCTGGTTCGATCTGCTCGACGCGGTCGAGCGCGAACCAGACGCGGTCTTCGGCGTCTGCGCAGAATCGCTTCAGCAACCGCCCGAGGGTTTCGCGCGGGCGTGGACCGGCATCCGACCGTGCGGCCGCGCTCTGAACGCGCGGCTCCTCGGTGACGACTTCGATCGAACCCTCCGCGACATCGCGGCGAAACTGGACCTGCCGGCCCCGACGCCCGTCGGTGCGTTTCAGTCTCGTGTCGGAGACAGCGAATGATGCGTTCGTGGCTCAATTCCCAGTCGCGTCGCCGAGGCCTGGCGACCTTCGCCATCCTCGGCGTGCTCCTCGCCGTCGCCGGGCGCGAGTTCGTGGCTCTGCAGAACGAGTTCCGCTACACGGAGTCGGTGCGTGAGCGAGAACTCGCCGAGGCCGACGACTTCGCCGACGACCTCGAGTTCACCATCGAGGCCCTACTCGAAGCCGACGCCCACGACGGCGTCCGACGCATCGTGCAGCGCATGGCGCTGCTCGAGAACATCGAGGCCGTCGGGCTCATCGACGAGCAATGCCAGGTGATCGCCAGCAGCAACGCGCTCGAGACCGGCTGGCACGTCGCCTCGACCCGGTTCGCCCCGGTCGAGCACCTGATCTCAGCCGTCGCACGCTCCCACTCCAAGCGGGAGATCTCCTTCACCGTCGACGAGCAAGAACGCGTCGCCACGCTCATCCCCGTCGACGGCGGTGAGTACGGCGCATCCCAGCCCTCGGCCGTCGCCGTCGTCATCCGCGACATCTCGTGGGTGAGTACCGCGGCGTCGTACCGGACCCGGCAGACACTCATCTGGGCGGTCGTCGCCATACTCCTCACCGTCACCGCGCTCGCATTCATCCTGCAGCTCTTCGCGATCCGACCCATCGAGCGCCTCCGAATCGCACTCCAGCGCGCCGCCGGAACCGGCGAGCCGATCGACCTCTCCGGGCTGCGCTCCCGAGAACTCGTCGAGATCGGCGGGGTCATGCAGAGCGTCCTCGAGAAACTCCGCAGCCAGACGGCCCGCCTCGAGGACCTCGCCCTCGTCGCCCAGCGCACGAGCAACGCCGTCATCATCACCGACGCCGACGGACGGATCGAATGGGTCAACGACGCGTTCACAGAGATCAGCGGCTTCTCCTTCGCCGAGGTGCGCGGGCGCAAGCCCGGCCGCGTGCTCCAGGGGCCCGACACCGATCCCAAAACCATCGAGTTCATTCGCTCCCGCCTCGCCCGCGCCGTCGGATTCCAGACACAGATCCTCAACTACACCAAGGACGGCAGGCCCTACTGGGTCTCCATCGATATCCAGCCCGTCCACGACGCCGACGGGAACCTCTGCAAGTACATCGCCGTCCAGGAAGACATCACCGAGCGCCGCAAGACCGAGGAAGACCTCCAGCGCGTCAGCGACCTCTTCGAGATGACCAGCGACATCTCCGGCGTCGGCGGCTGGGAACTCAACCTCGTTACCGCCGAACTGTTCTGGACCGCAGAGACCAGACGCATCCACGGCGTCGGACCGGACTACGCCCCGACCCTCGACGACGCGCTCGCGTTCTACCCGGCCAGTGACCGCGAGATCGTGAGCGACGCCGTGCAGAAAGCGATCCGCACCGGAGACGACTTCGACCTCGAAACGCAGTTCATCACCGCGGACTCAAACCGAATCTGGGTGCACTCGCGCGGTCGCGCCGTATTCGAAGACGGTCGCGCGGTCCGCCTCGTCGGCTCCTTCCAGGACATCACCGCCAAGAAGAATGCCGAGCGCGAGCGACAGCTCATGCTCGAACAGGTCGAGCACAGCCGCGACGAGGCCGAGCGGACCGCCAAGCGGCTCGCCGAGAAGGCAGCCGAACTCGACGTCGCTCGCGCCGAGGCCGACCGCGCCAACGCCGCAAAGAGCGAGTTCCTCGCCAACATGAGCCACGAGATCCGCACCCCGATGACCGCCATCCTCGGCTTCGCGGACCTCCTCGCGGAGGCCGACCCCGCACAGCGCGAGTCGCACATCGCCACCATCCGGCGCAACGGCGAGCACCTGCTGGCGATCATCAACGACATCCTCGACATCTCGAAGATCGAGGCCGGCAAGATGACCGTCGAGTCGATCGAGTGCTCGCCGATCCAGATCGTCGAAGACGTGATCGAGTCCATGCGCATCCGCGCGCTCGGGAAGAACATCTCGCTCTCGAGCACCTACGACTCCGCCGTGCCCGAGTTCATCGCCAGCGATCCCATCCGCCTGCGCCAGATCCTCATCAACCTCATCGGCAACGCCATCAAGTTCACCGAGGCGGGGTCCGTCACGGTCCGCGTCGGGGTCGAGCGCGACGATTCGGGCACGCGCTGCCTCGCCCTCCGCGTCAAAGATACGGGCATCGGCATCGAAGAAGACGCGATCGGGCGTCTCTTCCAGCCCTTCAGCCAGGCCGACAACTCCATGACCCGGCGATTCGGCGGCACCGGCCTCGGCCTGCAGATCTCACAGCGACTCGCCGAACTCCTCGGCGGCGGCATCGCCGTCGACTCCAAGCCGGGCGTCGGAACCGTCTTCACCGTCCGGGTCGGCACCGGCGACATCAGCGGCGTCCGCATGCTCGCGCCAGACGAGATCCGCGAAGCCATCGAGCAGATCGCCAGAGCCGGATCCGAGTCGACCGCGTCCTCGAAGCAGCCGCAGACCCAGGCGTGCTGCCCGCTCAAGGGCGTTCGCGTCCTCCTCGTCGAAGACGGCCCCGACAACCAACGCCTGATCACCCACCACCTGAAAAAGGCCGGCGCGACCGTCGAGATCGCCGAGAACGGCCAGATCGCGATCGACAGGATCGACGACGCGACCGACCCCTTCGATGTCGTGCTGATGGATATGCAGATGCCCGTGCTCGACGGCTACTCCGCCACGAGCACCCTCCGCAGACGAGGCTGCACGATCCCCATCATCGCGCTCACCGCCCACGCCATGCCCGGCGACCGCGTCCGCTGCCTCGACGCCGGCTGCGACGAGTTCCTCACCAAGCCCATCGACAAAGAGAAACTCATCCAAACCTGCCGCCTCGGCGCCGACGGAGCCATGCCCGAGCGCCTCGCCGCCTGATCGCCTCGCGCGGGATCAGTAGCCCTCGCTTCAGTCCTCGTCGTCCTCGGCCATGATCTGCCGGATCAGCTCGTCGTCGATGCCGTCCACCGAGAACTTCCCGCCGCCCGGACCGGCCTCCCCGGCCTCGCGCCGCCTGGCCTCTTGCTTGCGCTTGTGGCGCCCCGACAGCAGGTCCTCGATGTCCGCGCGCTTGCGCTCGCGGAAGAACAACCGGACCGGCACCTCCGTGAACGGCGTCGTCTCGCGCAGACGGTTGCGCAGATACCGCTCGTAGTCGCCCTTGAACAGTTCGGGTTTGTTCACCACCACCACGAACGTCGGCGGTGCGACCGCAACCTGTGTCGCGTACAGGATCTTCGCCTGCGTCCCCAGACGCGACGACGGCCCTCGCACCGCGAGGATCTCCTTGAGCGTCTTGTTGATCTTGCCCGTCGAGATCCGCTGGCGCGACTGGTCGAACAGCTCGAAAGCCACCTCGATCACCTGCTCGATCCCGATCTTCTCCTTGCTCGAAGTGAAGATGATCGGCGCGGTGTCCAGCCCCGGCAGTTCCTTTTCGATGTACTCCTGGTAATCGTCCGGGCTCAGCGGCTCGCCCTTGCGGTTCTTCTTGCCCTCGGCGAGGTCCCACTTGCTCACCACGATCACACACGGCTTGTACGATTCGGCGATCTGCGCACCGAGACGCTTGTCGATCGCCGAGATCTTCTCCGTCGCGTCGATCAGCAGCAGCACCACGTCCGCGCGCACCACCGACTGGGCCATCCGCATGTTCGCGAACTGCTCGACCGCGTCGGCGAACTTCGAGCGCTTGCGCACGCCCGCCGTGTCGATCGCCACCATCGTCCGCCCGTCCATCTCGAAGCGCACATCCACCGCGTCGCGCGTCGTCCCGGCGATCTCCGAGACGATCACCCGGTTCTCGCCCGCCAGCGCGTTCACGAAGCTGCTCTTACCCGCGTTGCGCCGCCCGACCAGGGCGATCTTCATCTCCGGCTCGTCCTCGCCCATCGGGTCCGGCTCGGGCAGGGCGTGGAACAGTTTCTCCTTGAACTCGCGCCGCATGTAGTTGTTCAGCGCCGAGACCAGCCACGGCTCGCCGAACCCCAGCGCCGACGCCTCCAGTCCGTGCGGCTCCCAATTGTTCGCGTCAACCTTGTTCGCCACCATCTGCACCGGCAACTCCCGCTGCTTGCCCTCGGCATCCTTCACCAGCCGGCGCTCGCGCAGCATCTTGGCGATCGTCTCGTCCAGCGTCGTGATCCCCGCTTGCGCATCGACCACGAACAGGATCAGGTCCGCCGTCGCCACCGCCGCACCGATCTGACCCTCGATGTCCGCCGTCAGCGTCTGCAGGTCCGCGCCCGCATCGTCGAACCGCGCACCCTCGGCGGTGTAAACGCCGTACCCGCCGGTATCGACGATCTCCACCAGTTTGTGGGGCTCGGTCTTCAGGGGTCCCTCCAAATCGATGACGTGCGACACCCGGTCGCGCGTCACCCCCGGCGTCGGATCGACGATCGAAACCTTCGCCTTCGCCAGCATGTTCAAAAGCGAAGACTTGCCGACATTCGGTCGGCCGACGATGGCGATTCTGGGGAGGGACATAGTTGGGCAATTCTACTCGACCTTGCCTTCTTTCGATTTTGCTGTGTTCTCCTCCCTCTCCCCTTGCGGGAGAGGGCCGGGGAGAGGGGTCAGCGGCGCAGCCGCTGCTTTGGACTGACTGCCTCAGGTGCCACTGGCCGCTTGCCGGCCAGTGCCGGGCCGTTCGTCGCGTGGCCACCGTCCGAACTGCTCTACGTCTCCGTCGCATCCCAAACCGGCACCCCGATCAGGTCACCGATCGCCGCGGCATCCTTTCGGATGTGCTCCAGGCTCCCATGATCCACCACATTCACCCGCCGCCCATCATCCAGCACCAGGTTGATCTCGTAGCTCATGAAGTCGCGAAGCTCCGTCGCCCTGGTCCCCCGAACCAACTCCCCGAGGATCTGCACCGCGTGCACCTCCTCCAGCGGCGCCGAGTGACGCCCAGCCTCGGGAGTTCCGACACCCCGGGGCCCCGCCCCCCGCCAGTACCCCTTCGCCTGCAGATCGAACACGCGCGGCTGACACACCCACCGGTACTGCCGGATTCCCGCCGAAGCCACGTAGAACCCGCACACACCCAGCCCGAGGTACAGCAGCCCCGCCCACACGCTCTGCGACAGCACCGCACCCGGGTTTCGGAGCCCCAGCACGCCCCCAACCAACAGCATCACGCCGATCGCGACAAACAGCAGGCACATCAGCCCGCTCGGCAGGCGAACAGCCAGCGTCGGACGCATCGACCAGCGCGACACCGAGTCCTGCACCAGCCGATGCGTGTGCAGATGCGTCCCCAGACGCACCAGCGGCGCCCACTCCGTCCGCTCCGCCACCGGGTCATCCAGCCGCGCGAGCAGGTCTCGTGGCGGTCCGCCCGTCACACGCTCGGCTGATTGGCCGGGTTCGTCCGGCGATGCGGCCATCTGCGCTCCTCGCCTACGCCGTCGCGTCCCACACCGGCACCCCGATGAGTTCCGCGATCGCCTGCGCATCTTTCCGGATGTGCTTCAGATTCCCGTGATCCACCACGTTCACCCGTCGCCCGTCGTGCAGCACGAGGTTGATCTCGTAACTGTTGTACGACGAGTCATTGCCGCTGACGCGCTCGCGGATGATCTGGATTGCGTGCACCAGATCCAGCGGCGCCGAGTCCTCGCACCGCTCCACGGCCTCCCGGTCAAGAGGACGCTTGCCCCGCCAGTACCACAGGTCCTGCATGTCGAAGACCCGCGGCCGCGACATCGCCCACCACATCCCCGCTCCCACCCCGCCGAACACCAGACCAAACGGGAAGATGAACCACCACGGCGGCCCCTTCGAGAGAGCCCCCGTCAGCGACGCCACCCCGAACCCGATCGCCACCAGCCCGATCACGAAGAAGATCCAGCAGAACAGCATCGCCCCGAAAGCCAGCCGGAACTCGGCCCGCACCGGCGAGACGACCTTCAGCCGGTGCGTCCGAAAGTTCGCCCCGCCGCTCACCAGCGCCGACCACTCGACCTGCCGCGCGATCGGATCATCCAGCCCGTCCAGAAACTCGCTCAGCCGGTCGTCCTCGGAGCGGGTCGCCTCGGCGACCCATTTGGTCACTTTGCGGAACACAGCCTAAGCCCCCGCCGCCAACTGATGGCTCGCCAGCCCCGCGTACAGCGGACAACGCTCCAAGAGTTCCGCGTGCGTGCCCGTGTCCACCACCTTGCCCGCGTCCATCACCACGATCC
>JANSXG010000072.1 GCA_024743075.1 bacterium
CGCGGCTGGTCGCGCTTCGCCGCACGCAGCTGACGCGTGATCCCGTGGAGGTTCGCGTACCCGGACCATGTCTCCACCTCGCCTTCGCCGGCGACCATCAGGTTGTTCGTGTTGAAGATCGGCGTCTTGATCGAGCCCTCCCGCAGGTACCGCGTGAGCGTGGTGAGGTAGGTCGTTGCGAGATCCGGGTCGGCGCACGAGAACTCGTGCTCCGCCTGCACCGCGATGATCGGCCCGCCCGACGGCGCGCCCTCCTTCCGCTCGGTGACCTGCAGCTTCGCGATCTGTTGGCACAGCGCTCGGATCCAGGTCGAGAGTGCGCTCAGAAACTCCGGGCCGTCCGATCGCAGCGACTCCGCCGGGTCCATCGATCCGAGCAGCGTCGAAGGCATGCCGCCGAGGTCCAGCCCGCGCTCCACAACCGGTCCGACCCGCACAATCACGTGCAGGCCGGCATCACCCGCCTCGCGCACGAACGCCGCGATGTCCCGGTCGCCCTCGAAGTCCAGCGACTTCGATGTCACCTGATGATGCGCCCAGACCGCGGGCACCACGATCGTGTTCAGCCCGGAGTTCCGGACAGCCCGCAGCCGGCTCTTCCACAAAGGCCGCGGCACGCCGGCGTACCCGACGGTGCCGGAGATGATCCAGTGACGCTTGGAATCGATGAGCAGGGACTGGCCGTCGTTCGAGATCGTCGCCATTCGTCGGGTGTGCTTTCGGTCGGGATCGCCCCGGCCGATGCAAACAAAAGCCAAACAAATGGCCCGTCGCGCCGGGCGAGACCCTAGGCGCGAATGGGCAAAATGTCAACGAACAGCGTCGATATGCTTCGAAATGACGTGATCTGTCGCGAAATAGTCCGAAACGGTCAGGCGGCTTGCGTCTCGGTACCGAGCAGCGTGAATTCCGCATCGTGGCATGGGTAAAAGTTCGCTCTCGACACATCGACCCCGTCCACCTCGACGATCGAAAGGTCCCGTCGCTCGCTCAACACGAACCTTTTGCAGGGCGCAGAGCGCCACCCCCGCCCGCCCAGGTCTTCGAGAGGGGCGATCCGCTGCACCGTAGGGCGACACGGGTCAGCGGGGTCCCAGTCCACCACGGCCCCGCTTTCGCCGTTGCTCAGTTTCACCACCGTCCCAGGCGCGTACGCCGGAACCACCGAGAGCAGCGCCTTGAAAACGACCGGGTCGACCCAGTCACGGTAGGGCTCCTCGCGCATCATGCTGAGCGCTTTGACAGTCGGCACCGGGCCGGCGCTCGGATCGGAGTAGCGCAGCCGGTCGAACAGGTCCGCCACCGTCAGGATCCGCGCGAAGATGTGGATCTCCTCGCCGGCCAGACCCCGCACCTCATCGCCGCTCTTCCTGCGCGTCGGGAACCCCGACCCATCAAAGTGCTGGTGGTGATGCAGGATCGCCGCCGCGGCCGGAGCGTCGAGCCCACCGTGGATCTGCTCGTACCCGAGAATCACGTGGCGTCGGAACTCCGCGTCGCTTTCGTCGTTGGTTCGGTAGAAGCGCTGCAGGGCTTCCTCGTCGATCTGCAGCAAACCGATGTCGTGCAGCATCGCTCCGACGCCCAGCGCGACCACATCTTTCGCCCGGTGCGGCGCCAGACGTCTTCTCTGGGCGATGAGGTACGCATCAAGCTTCAACCCCATCAGCAGGCTCAGGAATGTGACATCCGCCGAGTGACGCAGCAGCGGCCCGTCGCCCTCGCTCATCGCTTGGATGTACAGCGCCGCCTCCGGCTCGTTGATCAGCGACTGAACGAAGTCACGGACGGTGCTCCGGTAGGTCAAGTAGTCCAGTTTCGCGTTCGCGTTCGAGCCAATTCGCTCGAAGATCTCCGTCAGCATCTTCTGCGTCGCGCCGCGCTGCTGCGTGATCTTCGGGCTGATGAACTTCTCGATGAATCGAAGGTCCGGGTACTCGATCCAGATCTCCGGCAGAGCCATGCTGCGCAGGCGATCGATCGCCCGGTCGTCCAGCGTGAAGCCCGCGCGCAGGAGCATTGTGTCCGGCCGATCCGGGTGCAGGACCGGAGCCGCCAGTCGCATGCCCGGTCGGGCCTGGATCAACGAGACTCGCAGCATGAACTGCCTCCGGCTGGTGCTGAGAGCGCGCGGCCGACACCGGCCCGCACCCGCTCATCGTCCAGTCGTCCTTACCGCTTTCGTGCGAGGGGTACCCACCCGGTATTTCCGTCGGGTCCAGCCGGCGCGTCTCACTCCACCCGCTCGATCCGCAGCGGGATCGCATCTTCACCCCGCGCGACCAGTGACGCATCCTTGGGCCGATAAACCCACACGCCGGTCGGCGCGCCGCGTGGGTCGGACGCCCTCAGCACCGGCCCCTCGACCTCGATGAGGTGCTCCCGCACCCCGACAACCGGCAGTTCAACCACGCCGTCGGCATCGGAAATGGCCCCACCCACCGACCGGACCTTGGCGACCTCTTCGAAGGTTCCCGATCGCAGCGGGAGCGGCATTCCCGCATCGAGCAGGATGATCCGCGCGTGCGCTCCCGCCACCGGACGCCCGGCATCGTCGGTTACCCGAAACGCCGTCGGCGTGGTCGAGGTGCAAGCCCCGAGGAAGGCGAAGCAGACACCCAGCAGGATCGCGAGGAACTTTCCCATACGAGCACCACGGTAACCGAACCGACCTTCGCACAGCGAGCACGAAAAACCCCGGCCGGGCCGGGGTCTGGGCTCGATGCGGCAACGACCTCGCTCGAACATCAGTCGTCGTCGTGGTCCGGCGAATACGCCGCGATGATCTCCGCCTGCACGTTGCCCGGCGTGTTCTCATCGTGCGAGTAGTCCATAACGAACGTACCCTGGCCGCCGGTGATCGACTTGAGCTCGCTGGTGAAGCGACCCATCTCGGCCAGCGGGGCCTTCGCGTGGATGAGCATCATGTCGCCGGGCAGGTACTCCGTGTCGCCCATGTGGGCGCGCTTGCCCGAGAGGTCCGCGGTGATATCGCCGACGTTGGTCGCGGGCGCGGTGATCTCCACCGAGCAGATCGGCTCGAGCAGCACCGGCTTGGCGTTCTTCACGGCCTCGATGAACGCCTTCTTGCCCGCGCTGATGAACGCGATCTCCTTCGAGTCCACCGGGTGGTGCTTGCCGTCGGTCACACGCACTCGTACGCCGGTCATCGGGTACCCGGCGATCGCGCCGTGCTCCATCGCCTGGCGGATTCCCTTCTCGATCGCCGGCATGAACTGACGCGGGATCGACCCGCCGACGGTCTCGTCCACGAAGTCGAGACCGATCTTCGGGTCGGTCGCGTCGCCGAACTCGTCGACGGGCAGCGGCTCGACGCTCAGGTGCACCTCACCGAACTGCCCGCTGCCGCCGGTCTGCTTCTTGTGCCGGTGGCTCGCGCTCGCCTTGCCGGTGATGCTCTCCTTGTACGCGACCTTCGGCGGCTGGGTGTTCAGGTCGAGCTTGAAGCGGTTGTGCAGCTTCTCAAGGATCACGCGCATGTGCAGGTCGCCCATGCCGCTCACGACGGTCTGGTTTGTCGCGGCGATCCGCTGCACCGTAAATGTCGGGTCCTCTTCGACCAGCTTGGCCATCGCCGAGCCGATCTTCACCTCGTCGCCCCGGTTCTTCGCCTCGATCGCCACGCCGTACATCGGCCTGGGCATCGGCACCGGCTTGAAGTGCAGCGTGTTCAGTGACTCGTTCTTGCTCTGGTGGATGACGGTGTCCCGGTGAAACTCCTCCACCTTCGCCATTGCGATGATGTCGCCGGCGACCGCCGAGTCCACATCCTCCATCGTCTTGCCGAACACCTTGTTCAGGTGCGCCAGCTTGATCGGCTTGCGAGAGTCGCCGAGCTGCACGCTGTCGCCCGCCTTCAGCGTCCCCTGGTGCACGCGGATCATCGCGACCTTCCCGACGAACTGGTCGGTCGTCACCTTGAACACATGACCGACGAAGGTCTTCGAGGGATCGGTCGGGTCGGCGTGCCATTCGCGCTCGTCCTTGCCCTCCTCGCCGAGAAGGAACGGGCGCGGGTTGCCCTCGATCGGGCTGGGGCAGAGGTTGGCCATCAGGTGCAGCAGGTCGTCCACGCCCGCGCCGGTCCTCGCGCTGACAAACACGATCGGCACGAGGTGCGCCTCTCGCAGCGCCTTCTCGAAGGCGTCGTGCAACTGATCCTTGGTCAGTGTGCCCTCCTCCAGGTACACCGACATCAGGTCTTCATCGACCTCCACGATCTGGTCGACGAGCTGCTGGTGCCCCTCGCTGATCGAACTGAATCGCGTGCCCGGCCCGTCGCCGTCTTCGGCCTTCTCCCAGAGGTCGACCACGTCCGAGCAGTCCGGTGTCGGCAGGTTCAGAGGCAGGCACTCCTTGCCGAACGTGTCGCGGATCTGCTCGACGAGCGCCGCGAGCGCGCCGTCCTGATCGGACTGGGTATCGATCTTGTTGACGATGATCATCCGCGGCAGCCGCCGCTCCGCCGCCACTCTCATCACACGCCGGGTTGTCGTCTGGATGCCGCGCTCGGCATCGATGACGACGGCGCAGGTCTCGACCGCCGGGAACACGCTGAGCGACTGACCGAGGAAGTCGGGAAAGCCGGGAGTGTCGACGAGATTGAAGTGTTTGGGCTCGGTCTCGTCGTCGGTGAAGTCAAAGTTGACGAAGGCCGCGTTGAGACTGTGCCCGTGCTCCTGCTCTTCGGGTTCGAAGTCGCAGATGGTGTCTTTGGTTTCGACGCTGCCGGCTTTCCCGATCACCTGGGTCGCTGCGAGGATGGACTCAATCAGCGTGGTCTTGCCCGATCCGGCGTGTCCGGTGAGGGCAATGTTGCGGATAAGTTGCGTGGAGTGGCGGGGCATGCCTGGGTCCTCCGGGGCTGGGGAGACCGACAGGTCGGTCTCCGGTGATGGGAAGACCGGCTGGATGCCGCGCCGAGCGAACGCGTCGCTCAGGCAGGTGTGGCCCGGATGCGTCGGGCGATTCAGGATGGGGCGGTGCGTGCACCCGCCGCTCGCATGGTTCAACCGTGATGAGTGGCGAGGGCGCGTCGCCCCGCTCTGGTTCGCTCCTTCGGATTCAGGTCCACCTACCGACCGGCGTGGCTGACCATCCGGTCGAAACTCTGTCTGAATCAAAATGATACGACCGGCCAGACCAAACCCAAGCACAATCTTGTCGATCCGTGTCCAGTCGCGCAGTTACCGGCGATTTCCCGCGTCAATGCTGGCAATACGCCCCGCCTATCGGGCCTTCCGTGGGCTGTGGCTGGTTGGACCGACGGTGGATAACTCCGCCCCCAGCCAGCGACCGCGCAGCCGGGCCTCAAACGAGTTTCGCCCCGCCTCAACGCGGAACCGCCGCTTCGTCAGCCGCTGGATACGGGCCTGCGCCAGCGGGATTTCCGCGTTCCAATGCACCGAGGCAGCGTTCACTTGCGGCCGGTGGGGACCAAGCACGAGCACCCTCCGGTCCGTGACCACCATCACCCGTCGCCGACGCAGCGCCCTCGACCCGGCGATCCAGCCCAGCGGGAGCAGGGGGGTCGCCAGTGCCATCGCCCGACGACCCGGCCCCGCCGTGTCCGCCGCTCCCATGCCGAGGATCCGCTCGCCCGGCTGCAACCGTTCGCGCAGCAGGGGACGCAGCGCGAGCACGCCGTAGCGACAACCGGGAAATGAGCGAGCACGGGCCATCGGCAGATCTGTAGCGTGTGATACCCTTTCGCGCATGGCGAAACGAGCCAATTCATCGAAAGCCGGTGCATCCGGTCTGCCCCTCGGCCCGGACAGCCGCATCGTGCTGCTCACCGGTAAGGAGCACTTCCTCCGCTCCGGCTACACGGACCAGCTCCGAGAGATGCTCAACGAGTCGGAGGGGGGAGAGGTCGAGGTCGTCCGTTTCGATGGCGATTCCACCCCCGCCGCGGAAGTGCTGGACGAGTGTCGCTCCTTCGGGCTTATGGTGACCCACAAAATGGTGGTCGTCGATGAGGCAGACCGCTTGCTCAACGAGTCCTCGCGCCCCGCCTTCGAGCGATACGCCGAGCAGCCCGCCGACACCGCCACCCTGGTCCTCCGCGCTGAGAAGTGGAACAAGGGCAAACTCGACAAACTCATCGAGAAGTGCGGCACGATCATCAAGTGCGACCAGATCCCACCCGAACGCGCCGTTTCCTGGTGCGGCGGGCGGGCGAACAAGCGCGGGGCATCGATGCAGGCCCGTGCTGCCCAGCTCCTCGTCGAGCGCGTCGGGCCCGACCTCGGACGCCTCGCCTCCGAGATCGACAAACTGATCTCCGCCGCCGCAGCCGACGGTACCGACCCGATCACGATCACCGAGGGCCACGTCCGTGAGTTCGTCGGCCTCAGCCGCGAGGAGCAGGTCTGGACCATCCAGGAAGTCCTGCTCACGGGTCGCGCCGATGCCGCCATCGCCATGCTCCACGAACTGGTCGAGGTCTCGCGCGTCAGCGAGGTGCTCATCCGCTTCGCCTATGTTGACCTCGCCCGCAAACTTCACGGCTACGCCCGCGGCATCGCCAGCGGCGTACCGGCCCAACAGCTCAACAAGAGCCTCAGGCTCTGGGGTGCCTCGGCCGGTTCGGTCGCCCGGGCCGCGCAGAGCGCCAACCCTTCGGCCTTGGCACGTTTGTTCGACGAGGCCGTCGAGGCCGATTTCCGGGGCAAGACCAGCCAGGGAGACGCAGTTCTTGCGCTCGAAGCGCTCAGTGTGCGCTTCGCGCAAGTTTTGCGTGCCCGGCGTTGATCCCCGGTCCGTTCTCTCGCCGATAACCGGACATGGACCCGGAGGATCCGGGCCCAACCAGATGGTCATCAGCAGGACGCGAGAGCAATGAGTAAGCACCGTTCGACGGCGTGGCGTATCGGCATCCTCCTCGGGGCATCCGGCCTCGTTTGCGGCTGCGCGAGCGAGCAGGACCCCGATCTCTCTTCCGTTGAGCCGACTTCGCCGGAAGTGACGCTGGAGAATGGCGAGGCGGAGTCCCAAGACGCGTTCGCGAAGAACCTGTCGATGCTCGAACAGGCGATCAACAACCGGGAAGACCTCTCCGTCGAGCGCCTCGACCCGCCCTTGAACCAAACCGCGGCCACCATGGAGTCACAGCCCGTCTCCGTGCTGCCCGACCCGCCGCAGGCGAACCTGCCGACGCCCGTTTCCGTGGAGACCGAGGCGGAACTGGCGAGCGCCGACGACGACGCGACCGATGCCCAGCCAGTTGGCGACGGCCTTGCCGTCGGCTCGGCCCAGCCGCCGTCGCTGCGCGACCGCATCGAAGTTGCCGCGCGGGAGATCGGCGCAGCGCTCGACGAGATGGGCGACGCCCGCGCCAGCGAACTCGGCTCCATGATCCGCCTCGCGATGGTCGAAGCCATCCACCCCGGCGCGTTCGAGGCCGTCTACGGCCCGCTCGACGAGGGGGCCGGGTCCGCCGGGCTCACCACAGATGAACTCGCCCTCGTCCAGACCGCGCTCGAACTTTCCACTGCGCTGCACGACGAGCTCGACGCCGACTTTGTTGATGTCGACCGCGTCGGTGCACTGCTCGACGGAGCGGTCGAGTCTGTCCGGTCCCAGCGCCTCCTCGAGATTACCGATGCCCGCCTGTGTCTGCGTGTCGACAACTTCGGCGTCTACCGCGAGGTCGAGCGCCACGACGGGCGCTACAAGTTCGTCGCCGGTCGCGCCCACCCGGCCATCGTGTACTGCGAACTCGACCAGTTCACTCGCGCCCCCGCCAACCGCGACGGCGTCGACGGCTACATCGTCAATGTCAGGCAGGCCCTTGAGATCTACCGCATCGGCACCGAGGACGCCCGAGACACCGAGAGCACCCTCGTCTGGCAGCTCGACCCGCAGCCCGTTGTCGACTTCTCGCGTCGCCAGCTGCGAGATTTCTTCGTCGTCCAGGTCATCGAGCTGCCCTCGAACCTGTCGGTCGGCTCGTATCGGATGAAGATCATCGCGACCGATGTCGCCAGCGGCGAGGTCGTCGAGAAGGCCATCGAGTTCGACATGGTCGCCAGCCGCAGCGCCTTCGGGAAACGCGCCGATCGAACGGACGTGTTCAACCCGGACCGCTGACCCGGCCTCGCCCAGCGGGTACACTCTCGCCCCCATGCCTCAGCCGCCGCTCGTCTTCAGCCCGGACCCAGCCGACCACCGTCTGCCGTCGGACACCGACAACGGGCTGCTGTTGGTGATCTCCGGCCCGTCGGGCGTCGGCAAGACGACGATCACCCGTGCCGTCGAGCGGTCCATCCCCGACGCCACCTTCTCCATCTCCGCGACCACACGCCCGAAGACCGACGCCGACGTCGACGGCGTGGACTACCACTTCCTCACCAGCGAGCAGTTCACCGACCGCATCGCCAAGGACGAGTTCCTCGAGCACGCGGTCTACGCCGGCAACTGCTACGGCACGCTCCGCGCCCCCGTCGAGGCCCAGCTCGAACGCGGGCGCCTGGTCATCCTCGAGATCGATGTGCAGGGCGCCGAGCAGGTCAAGAGCAAACGCCCCGACGCCTTCGGTGTGTTCATCCTCCCGCCGTCGGAAGACGAACTGCTCGAGCGCCTTCGCGCCCGCAAGCGCGAGAGCGAAGAGGTCATCCAGCGACGCTTCGCCGCGGCCCGCGAAGAGATCGCTCGCGCCAAGAACAACGGCGCCTATGACGCGTTCATCACCAACGACAACCTCGACCGGGCGATCGAGGAAGCGCTGACGCTCATCCGAAGCGAGCGCGAGCGTCGATCGCGCTAACAAGAACTCTCGCCCTGGGCTCCTGCTACGCCCCGGCCGCCGAAGACGCGATGCGCGTCTCGTTCGACTTGCTCGGCTTCTGGTCCGACGGGTACGCGATGCGTCCGTGGTACACCGAGCACAGCGACTTCACCAGCGCTGCTTCGATCAGGTTCAGCTCCCGCAGCGTCAGGTTCGACTCATCAAACTGACCGTCCATCAGGCGCTTGGTCGCCATGTCGTGCACGAGCTGGCGGATGCGAGCCGGCGTCGGCTCGGACATCGCGCGCGTCGCGGATTCGACCGCGTCGCACAGCATGAGGATCGCCGCCTCGCGTGAGCGCGGGCGCGGTCCGGGGTAGCGGTACTCCACCTCGCTCGGGCGTTCGATCTGATCGTCGGCGTCCGCCTGCTTCTTGGCCTGGTCGTAAAAGTACTCGACCAGCGTCGTGCCGTGGTGGCTCTCGATGTAGTGGTGCAGCGAGCGCGGGATGCCGTACTCGCGCGCGAGTTCGATGCCGTCCTTCACGTGACCGACGATCACCAGCACCGACATCGCCGGGCTGAGCTTGTTGTGCTTGTTCTGGCCCTTGGACTGGTTCTCCACGAAGTAGCCCGGCTTGTTGAGCTTGCCCACATCGTGGTACAGCGCGCCGACGTACAGGTGCAGCCCGTCGGCGCCGATCGCGTCCGCCGCGGCCTCTGCGATCGTCGCCACGTTCAGCGAGTGGTTGTACGTGCCGGGCGCACGCTGCTGCAGCAGGCGCAGCAGCGGCTGCTTCGGGTCGCGCAGCTCGGTGAGTGTCATACCCGTGGTGATGTCGAAGACGTACTCGATCACCGGGAGCATGAAAAGCAGGATCGCGCCCGACACAAACCCGCCGAGGCCGGCGTAGACCGAGTCGACGATGACCTCCCGCGCGATGTCGTCCACGATCGGTCGGTCGATGACGCTGACGATCGCGCTCGCCAGAGCCAGCGTCAGCCCGGTCAGGATCGAGGCGCTCACCACATCGCGCCGGGTCCGCACATCGTCGAGCCGGATCGTGACCATCGCCACGCCCGCCAGCAGGGCCGCGACCACCGCCGGCGAGAGCGCGAGCGCCACGCCCAGCGTCACCGCGATCGAGCCGCCGAGCACCAGCGCGAGGCGACGGTCGTACGCCACGGTCGCGATCATCGTCGCGAGCATCACCGGCAGCGTCAGGCCAAGCCACATGGCCGCGGGCAGGCTCGCCGACATCCAGAGGCCGCCGGACACACCGACCGCGATCATGATCCCAAGCGTCGCGCAGCGCCACGGCTTCGCCAGCGCGCGCGGACAGTATTCCTTGAGGTACAGCCCGAACGCGACCACGACGCCGAGCGCGATCACCAGCGAGGCGCCGACGTACGAAGCCTTTGCCCACGGCCCCATCGTCGCGATGTACGCGCTCTGCTCCGTGGACAGTTCCTGCAGCTTCGAGCCGGTGATCTGCTCGCCCCTTCGGACGATGATCTGCCCGGGCTCGTACTTGATCACTTCCGGCGCGACAGCAGCCGCAGCCGCCTGCTCGCGAGCGATGGTCTGCTCGCGGCTCGCCCGGAACAGCGGACGCTGCAGCGACAGGAGCCGGTCGGCGATCAGTTCCGCGCGAGGGCCTGTGAAGCCCGCATCTGTCGCGATCGTCAGCAGGCGGTCACGCAGCGCGTTGCGATCGCTCGTCCCGAAGTCCAGCGTGTCGATCGGCGGCACCTGAACCACCCGTGCGCGCTCGCCGTCGCTGGGCGGCTCGAACCGGATCTCGATCACCCGGCCCGGCGTCACCTGCGCGTCCTGCCGGTCGTCCGACGCGAGCATCGGGCGCCGCGCAAGAGCATCCATCAGGCGGCTCACGCTGAACGACCAGCTCGCCGCAAGTTCACCCGTCGGGCGGATCTGATCGGCCAGCACCGCGAGGTCGCCGGCTTCGAGTTTGTAGAGCGTGCGGATCTCTTCGGGCAGTTCCTCGAGAGAACCCGCCTCCGAAGCGATCTGCGGCAGACGCCGGATCTCCGTCGCGAGCGCCTCGATCGCCGCCGTATCCGCCAGGAAGACCCGGGGCGTCGCGGCGATCGCGATCTCGCGGTTCCGCTGCGTCCGCGCCTCGTCCTCACGCTCGAACGGAGCGCGCACCGTGAACGTGCGGTCCGAAATACGGTCCACCGCGATACCGAGCACCGAGCGCCCCGCGATGATCGACGCCGTCAGCACGACGGCCAGCAGCACAGCCGTCGTGAGCACGCCCACGAACGCAGGATGCGTCACCAGTTCGCGCAGCCCGGTTTCCGTGCGCGAGAACACCGATTGGCGCTGCTGCACACGCCGGATGCGACCCGAGCGAGCCTTCGGCGAAGTCTTGGTGGAGGTCTTCTCAGGCATCGTCGTCCCCCGAAGCGTCAACGGGCAGCGCATCTTCCTGCATCAGTTCCACCGCCCGCTTCGTCGAGAGACGGTTCAGCACATCCGGGTCCTCGTCTTCGGCGTACGCCTCGATCACTCGTTGCACCAGGTCGTGGCGCACCACGTCGGCCTTCTCGAGCGCACAGAACGAGACGCCGTTGACCCGGCGCAGCCTACGGGCCGCGTCGATCAGGCCGCTCTCGCCCGGCTTGGGCAGATCGATCTGCGTCACATCGCCGGTGATGATCATCTTCGAGCGCTGGCCCATGCGCGTCAGGAACATCTGCATCTGCCCGCGCGTCGTGTTCTGCGCCTCGTCGAGCAGAATGATCGAGTCGTTCAGCGTCCGCCCGCGCATGAACGCCAGCGGCACGATCTCGATCACATCGCTGGCCATGAACCGCTTGATCGTGTTGTAGTCCAGCATGTCGTGCAGCGCGTCCATCAGCGGACGCAGGTACGGGCTCACCTTCGCGAGCTCGTCACCCGGCAGGAAGCCGAGCTTCTCACCCGCCTCGACCGCCGGACGCGCCAGCACCGCGCGCTTCACGCGACCCGACTTGAGCTGGTGGATCGCCGCGGCGACCGCGAGATAGGTCTTGCCCGTGCCAGCCGGACCGACGCCGAAGACCAGGTCGTTCTCGAACATCTGGTCGAGGTAGTACTGCTGGTTCCGCGAGCGAGCCACGATCGGGCGACCGTTGGAGTAGACATCGAGCTTGCCCGACCACGCCGCCTCGAAGCCCTCGCCGCCGAGGATCGCCGGGGCATCATCCGGGCCGTGGGCGTTCCCCGAACGGTCCTGATCGGTCTTCCACGAGGCCTCGGCGATGGCGTCGAGCACCTCGCGCCGCCCGTAGGCGCGACCCCGCTGGGCCGCCTCGATGGTCCGCTCGATGACCCGACCCGCCGCGCGGACCGGCCCGCGATCGCCGGAGATCCGGATGGTGTTGCCCCGGGCCGACATTTGCACCCCGAGCGCTTCGCGCACCATCTTCAGGTGGCGATCCGACGGGCCAGACACAGAGACGACGTCCACGCCGTCGGGAACACGAATAGTTGCTTCCACGCTCAGAGCGTTCCTTCCGGCGTCCACCCCGGCACTCCGCCGCGTGAACCTTTGGTCAGGCCCCGCGCCACACCATCGTGCGCTGCGAGACCTTCGATCGGGCGACACCGGGCCCACCATGCCCATCGGGCCGATGCCCGGTTACAGTGCCATCGTCATTTTATCCCGGAAAGGTCAGGCGGGTTCAATATGCATCGCAAAGAGTTTTGGAATCTGATCGGGTCCGCGTCCGTAGCCCTCGCTCTGGGAGCGGTTCTGGCCTCCGGCCTCACCTCCTGCGTCAAGGAGCGCGAGCCCACCCTCGAAGAGCTCGCGGCACAGGAACCGCGCTACAACAGCGCCGGCTCGGTCATCCTCGAAGCCCGCCCCGTCGACCTCGACGCCGCCGTCCGCTGGGCCGTCAGCCGCGTCGACCCCGGCATGGCCGTCGTGAACATCACCACCCCCAACCCGTGGGAGCGCGAGTACGAACTGGTCTCGGTCATCGACGAACAGGCCTGGCTCATGATCCGCACCCCCAACGACGAGCCGCTGAGCCTGTGGGACAAGAACCCCAAACGCCTCGTCGCCCACGCGAAGATCGGGCGCTTCGACAAGCGAGAAGTCGAACGCGAGCGCGAACTGCTGCGCGTGCTGAACGGGCGGCTGGAGGCGCTGGCGGGGGCGGAGTGAGCGCTGTAGATGCCAAACCCGTAGGCCAGACTCCGGCCCGAAGGGGTCGTCGTTCCATTGGCGCGATGGTGCTCAATGCGGTTGTAGCGATCATCGCGGGCGCGGTGTGCTTTTACTTCACGACAAAGATTGTCGAACTGCACGGCAAGCACAGCGAGGCGAGGGCGTGGCCTCGTGCCGATGGCACGATCACTCATGTGTTGAAATCCATTGGAGGGCGTCGAAGAGGAGGTTCTCGCCTTGTGCTTCGATACGAGTTCGAGATCGATGGGGACACCTATTGGGGGACTGGACTGACCGTCGCGGGCAATGAAGTCGGACTCTGGGCAGGGTACGACCCGTACACCGAACTCTATGAAGCCTTCAAGGAGGGCACCCCGGTCGACGTGTACTACAACCCGGAGCGGAGGCTGGAGGCGGTGCTCTACCAGTTGACAACGACTCAGTTCCTCAACTGGGTGGCTGGCTACTTGTACGTTGTCTTGCCGAGCTTCGGATTCGCCGTGTACACCGCTTGGCTCGTGCTGAATCCGAATGCCTTGCGATTGCCAGCAGACGGCGAGTGCGCGTCTGAAGACTCGATCGAGACCTGATCACCCCGACCGCGCAAACCGCCGCCGGTTGTTCTTCTCCCCGAACCCATCCGGCAGCCCGCCGGTCACGCGCACGCAGCCCGGGCCCGCCACGCGCTCGATCAGTTCGATCAGTTCGCCCGTCGGGCAGATGCGCATCGTCGAGCTCCGCAGCGTGATCCGCTCCGTTCCGGTCCGTACGACCAGCGTCAGCGGCACCGCGGTCCGGCCCGAGCCGCCGCCCATCGTGGACTGCGAGCGCAAGAGGCCCTTTAGCTGCATCATCGTGTCCTGCGACGAGCCGTTGAGCCGGCGCTCGTCGATCACGATCTCCAGGTTCTTGGCGAGCTTCTCCGTCGCCTGCTCGATCGGCACGATCTTCTCCACGATCAGCTGCGGGTCGCCACGCGAGAAATCGATCGTCCCGAGCAGGAAGACCACCGAGTCGGTCGTCAGGAACTCGCCGCACTCGGCGTAGGTGCGCGGGAACAGCACCGCGTCGAGCACGCCGAGGTCGTCCTCGACGGTGACGATCGCCATGCGGTCGCCCTTGCGCGTGTTCACGATCCGCACCGACTTCACCAGCGCGCCCAGCACGCCCGCCTGCTCCTGGCGCCGCTCCTTGATCGTCTGCGTGTTGATGGTGCCGAAGTTCTCGATGCGCTCCTTCCACTGGTCCAGCGGGTGGCTGGACACGTAGAAGCCCAGCACCTCCTTCTCCTTGAGCAGCATCTCCGACTCGGTCCACGGCGCGGCGCGGTTCAGCGTCGGCTCGGGCGCTTCGAAGGCTGGGGCATCGTCGTCCCCGCCGCCGAAGAGCGCCGTCTGACCCGCCGCCCGGTCCTTGGCCAGCGACTGCCCCGCCGACACCGCGCTGTCGATCGACGCCACCATCGAGGCCCGCTCGTCGATGCCGTGCACCGAGTCGAACGCTCCGCAGCACACCAGCGCCTCGATCGTCGCCTTGTTCACCGTGCCCGGGGGCGTGCGCTCGCAGAAGTCGAACAGCGACTTGAACACGCCGGCCTTGCGTCGCTCCTCGACGATCGCCTCGATCGCCTTCGCCCCCGCGCCCTTCAGCGCCTTGAGCCCGAAGCGCACGTGCCCGCCCAGCGCGGTCCGCTCCTCGTCCTCCTCGAACACCACCGTGAAGTCCGAGTCCGACAGGTTGATGTCCGGCGGCTTGATCTCCACGCCCACCGAGTTGTCCACGAACACCGTCTTGCGACAGTCGTCCTTGTACTTGATCCAGTCCTCGACCTTCTGCGCCTGGCTCTCGAAGGTGAGGAACGCCGCCATGTACTGGTTCGGGAAGTAGGTCTTCAAGAGCGCGGTCTGGTACGCCACGATCGCGTAGCCCGTCGAGTGACTCTTGTTGAAGCCGTAGCCGGCGAACTTCAGGATCAGCTCGAACAGGTCCTCCGCGTCCTTCTTGGCCAGCCCCTGCTTGCCCGCGCCCTCGACGAACTTCGGGCGGGCATCGTTGATGACGCTTTCCTTCTTCTTCGAGATCGCCTTGATGAGCGTGTACGCCGCACGCAGCGGGATGCCGCCGAGCTGGTTGGCGATCTGCATGACCTGTTCCTGGTAGATCATGATCCCGTAGGTCTCGCTCGTCAGGTCATCGACGATCGGGTGAACCTTCGGCACCTCCTGCTGGCCGTGCTTGCGCGCGTTGTAGTCGGGGATAAGGTCCATCGGCCCCGGTCGGTACAGCGCGTTCGCCGCGATCAGGTCCTCCAGCCGGTCCGGCTTCATCTCCTTGAGCAGCTTGCGCATGCCGCCGGATTCGAATTGGAACACGCCCGTCGTGTCCGCCAGCTGGAACAGCCGGTACACGCGCGGATCGTCGTAGGTGATCGCCTCGAGGTCGAGCGGGTCGGCCTGCGCGCGGATGTCCGCATCGGGCAGCTCGTCCGGGCGGTCGTGGTACATCGCCTTCCAGATCTCGTCCTCGGGCAGCGTGTCGCGGATTAGCGACTTGGCCCGTTCGATCACGCTCAGCGTGCGCAGGCCCAGGAAGTCCATCTTGAGCAGGCCGATCTTCTCGCACGTCGGCCCGTCCCACTGCGTGACGACATCCTCGGTACCGGCCGGGCGGTACAAGGGCACCACCTCGTGCAGCGGGCGCGTCGCCACGATCACACCCGCCGCGTGAACCGACGCGTGCCTCGCCTGCCCCTCGAGCACCTTGCCGGTGTCGATCAGGCGCCGGATATCCCGCGGCACGCCGTCGGGCAGGTGCTTGAAGACCTCGGACTCCGATGCAGCGTCGCCGTCGTAGATGCCCTTCAGCAGGGGCTCCTGCGCGAGCGCCTTCTGGAAGTTCATCTTCGGGTGCTCGGGTACCAGCTTGGCGATCGCGTCCACCGCCTTCAGCGGCAGGTCCATCACGCGACCGACATCGCGCACCGCCGCCCGGGCCTTGAGCGTCCCAAAGGTGATGATCTGCGCCACGTGCCCGTACTTCTCGCGCACGAAGTTGATGACCTTCTGCCGACCGTCCTGACAGAGGTCAATATCGATATCGGGGTACTCCGAGCGGTCCGGGTCGGTGAAGCGCTCGAACAGCAGGCCGTAGTGCACCGGGCAGGCGTTCGACAGGCCGAGCACGTAGCCGACCATCGTGCCGACGCCCGAACCACGCGCCGTCGCCGGGATGCCGTGCTGGCGC
>JANSXG010000241.1 GCA_024743075.1 bacterium
AGAAGATCGCCCTCGAACTCTACCAGCCGTTCATCATCCGCAAGCTCAAGGAGCACGGCCTGGCCGACACGATCAAGTCCGCCAAGCGCATGCTCGAGCGCCGCGACGCCGAGGTCTGGGACATCCTCGAAGAAGTCATCGACCAGCACCCCGTGCTGCTCAACCGCGCACCCACCCTGCACCGCATGGGTATCCAGGCCTTTGAGCCGGTGCTCGTCGAGGGCAACGCCATCAAGGTGCACCCGCTCGTCTGCACCGGCTTCAACGCCGACTTCGACGGCGACCAGATGGCCGTCCACCTGCCGCTGTCCGTCGAAGCGCAGTCCGAGGCGCATGTGCTCATGCTCTCGACCAACAACGTGTTCTCTCCGGCCAACGGCTCGCCCATTATCTCGCCGTCGCAGGACATCGTCCTCGGCGTCTACTTCCTGACGATGGAACGACGCGAGGCCGAGAAGGACCCGGCGAAGATCCCGCACTTCAAGGACTCGCACGAGGCCATCCTCGCCTACGACCAGGGCAAACTCGGCATCCACGACCCGATCCTGATCCGCCTGCCGCGCTTCACGCAGCAGGTCACCAGCCAGGGCGGCACGCCCGAGCCGATGCCCAAGAACGGACGCATCGTCACGACGGTCGGTCGCGTGCTCTTCGGTGACATCCTGCACGACGGTATGCCCTTCTACAACTGCGCCCTCGGCAAGAAGGGTGCGGCGCGCGTCATCGACGACACCTACCTCTTCTGCGATCGCGGCGCGACCATCGACCTGCTCGACCGCCTCAAGGAGGTCGGCTTCCGCTGGTCGACCCTGTCGGGCGTCTCGTTCGGCATCACCGACCTTCGCGTGCCCGACAAGAAGCTTGAGCTTCTCGCCGAGTCGCAGAAGAAGGCCGACAAGATCAAGAAGAACTACGAGCGCGGCCTCATCACCGCCCGCGAGCGGTACAACCAGATGCTCGACATCTGGGCCCACTGCCGCGAGCAGGTCACCAAGGCCCTCATCGAGACCCTCAAGAACGATCGCCGCGACCCCGTCACCGGCGAGTACACCTCGATCGAGAAGGGCGAAGGCGCCGCCTACGCCAACCCGGTCTACGTCATGTCCGACTCGGGCGCTCGCGGCAACACCAGCCAGATGCAGCAGCTCGCCGGCATGCGCGGTCTGATGGCCAAGCCCTCGGGCGAGATCATCGAGACCCCAATCCGGGCGAACTTCCGCGAAGGCCTGACGGTTCTGGAGTACTTCTCCTCGACCCACGGTGCCCGGAAGGGTCTGGCCGACACCGCACTCAAGACCGCCGACTCCGGCTACCTGACGCGTAAGCTCTGCGATGTCGCCCAGTCGGTCATCATCAACGAGTACGACTGCGGCTCCAAGCGTGGTATCACCAAGCGGGCCATCTACAAGGGCGAAGAGATCGATGTCCCGCTGTCCATGCAGATCATCGGTCGGGTGTCGCGTCAGAACATCGTCAACCCCATCACCGACGAGGTCATCGTTCGCGAGAACGAGATGATCACCGCCCAGATGGCCGAGAAGATCGAGCAGCTCAACATCGACTCGGTCGTCGTCCGCTCGCCGCTCACCACCGACTCCCGCTTCGGCTGCTCGGTGCTGGACTACGGCATGGACCGCTCGACCGGTCAGATGGTCGAGCCCGGCATGGCTGTCGGCATCATCGCCGCCCAGTCCATCGGTGAACCCGGCACGCAGCTCACCATGCGTACCTTCCACACCGGCGGCGTCGCGACGACGATGCTCATCGATACCGATCTCCGCGCTGGTCAGGGCGGCACGATCGAGATCAAGGACTGCAACGAAGTCGAGGTGGAGAACGACGAAGGCACCAGCGTGCTGGTGGCCCTCAAGCGCAACGGCCAGATCAGCATCCTCGATGCCAAGGGACGCGAGCTCGAGAAGCACAAGATCCCCTACGGTGCGGAAATCCTGCACCGCAACGGTGACAACGTGAAGAAGGGCGACCAGCTCGTCCGCTGGGACCCGCACCGCACGCCAATCCTCGCCGAGAAGCCCGGCTTCGTGGAATTCGTTGACATCGAGCTCAACGAGACCGTCCGCGAGGACGACGCCGGCGCGGGCCAGAAGGTTCTCACCGTCATCGAGCACAAGGGCGAGAAGCACCCGGCGATCAACGTGGTCGACAAGGACGGCAACATCCTCGACTTCCACTACCTGCCCGCGAAGGCACGCATCGAGGTCACCGACGGCCAGGAGATCAAGGCCGGCCAGATGCTCGCCCGCCAGCCGCGCGGCGCGTCCGGTTCGTCGGACATCACCGGCGGTCTGCCCCGCGTGACCGAGATCTTCGAGGCCCGCAAGCCGAAGGATCCGGCGGTTCTCGCCGAGATCTCCGGAAAGGTCGAGATCTACTCCGACAAGCGCAAGGGCAAGATGACCATCCGCGTCGTCTCCGATGCCGGTCTCGAGAAGGACCACCACGTCCCGCAGGATCGTCACCTGCTTGTCCACTCGGGCGACAGCGTGAACGCCGGCGACCCGCTGATCGACGGCCCGCTCGTGCCGCACGACATCCTTCGAATCAAGGGTGAAGAGGCGCTGTGGGCCTACATGATCGACGAGGTCCAGAACGTGTACCGTGCTCAGGGCGTGACCATCGATGACAAGCACATCGAGGTCATCACGGCCCAGATGCTCCGCAAGGTCCGCGTCGAAAACCCCGGCGATACCGACCTGCTCCCGCACGAGGTGGTCGACAAGGTCGCGTTCCGCATCAAGAACCAGGAGATCGCCGACATGGGCCGCATCTCCGACCCCGGCGACACGGGGCTCGCGCTCAACGCGCTCGTCAGCAAGGCCGAACTCCGCGAGGCCAACGCCCGCGCCGAGTCCGAGGGCAAGCAGCCCGCCAAGGCCAAGCGAGCCAAGGCCGCCACGGGTCGCACGCTGCTGCTCGGCATCACCAAGGCGTCGCTGCAGAGCGAGTCGTTCCTCTCCGGTGCGTCCTTCCAGGAGACCACCAAGGTCCTTACCGAAGCGTCGCTC
>JANSXG010000212.1 GCA_024743075.1 bacterium
ATCGCCACGATCGTGGCTTTCGGTTTCATCGGTTCGAACGCTCTGGCCCAGACGATCTCGAACGTCGGCACGGTTGATCAGAGCACGATCGACGACAATCAAGACGAGTCGCAGTTCTCAACGGCGGTGAGCGTCGGGCCGGTCTCGGATTCCGCTCTGCAGTCGACTTTCACGCAGCGGATGGCCTTCCGAAACACAAATGTCGGTGCCGGGGGCATTGCTCAGGTCAACAAGCGAAACGTCGCCTTCGAGCTGTCGTTTACCGTCGAGGACCCAGACGGTACCGGTTTCTTGCTGCGTATCGACGAACTGATGCGGGGTATTTCCGGGATCAATTGGACCTCCGGTGGGAGCGGCACCGCTCTCGCAACGGGTCTGAGCATGGTCGCCCAGTACGACGACTCGACGGACGCGCCGGATACATTCACCTTGATCGGTAGTCTTGTTGGTCTCGGGACGGACGGCGTGCAGGTGAGCGAGCCGAGTTCGCTTGCCGAATTGAAAGAGCGGGAGGAATCCGCGGACCTCGGCCCGTACTTCGGCACGACCGACTTTGTCTTGCGGTTCGACTCCACGTTCAGTTCGACGACCAACGTCGTGTTCCCGAACAACGCGTTCGGGACCGGAGCAGTCGTCTATGGTCTTGGTCCGGTTCCGTCGGGCTTCGGCGTGACCCCGAGCGACCTCGGTCACTTCCTGACGATCACCGTCGCTTTCGCGACGCCCTGCTCGGGCGATGTCACGGGCGACGGGCTCGTGGATCTTTCGGATCTCAATCTGGTGCTCGCGAACTTCGGGACCGACTCTCTCGACGGCGATGCCAACCTCGACGGCACGGTCGATCTGGACGACCTCAACGCGGTGCTCGGGGCGTTCGGGACGCCCTGCGACTAACTGGCACTCACGAGCCCCTTGGTTCGGGAGCGAGAAGGGCCGTCAGCCGGACCTGGCTGACGGGCTCTCTCGTGCGCGAGGTATTTTGAGAGGATTCGCTACACTCCGCAGCCCACGGGCCTGTGGCGGAATCGGCAGACGCGGCGGACTTAAAATCCGCTTGGGGGTGACCCCAGTGAGGGTTCGAGTCCCTCCAGGCCCACTGCCTTCCGTACTCTCGCTCGTCCGTTGGAGTCCATGCTTCGTCGCCTTCTGCTTGATCTGGTGTATGGCGTTGTGGTCATTGTGGCCGCGCCGTTTTGGATGCGCAAGGCCCGCGGTGACTGGCGTGAGCGGTTCGGGCATCCCGCGTCGGATGCGCCTTCAGGTCTTCGCCCGGCAAACGGGCGTCGGCACCTGATGATCCACGCGGTGTCGGTCGGCGAGGTGAACCTGACGGTGCCGCTGGTCCGGCGTCTGACCGGTGAGGGCAGCGCCTGGCGTCTCACATTGAGCGTCGGGACGGACACGGGCATCGCCCGGGCCAGGACGCTGTTCGGCGACCACGAGTCGATCGATGTGGTGCGCTACCCACTCGACGCGAGTTGGGCGGTGCGTCGGTTCCTCGATCGCGTGAAGCCCGATGCGGTCGTGCTGGTTGAACTGGAAGTCTGGCCGAATTTCCTCGATGCGTGCGCGAAGCGGGGGATCCCGGTCGGCGTGGTCAACGGGCGTCTGAGCGAGCGGTCGTTTCGCGGGTACCGGCGACTCCGGCCGCTGCTGCGTCGGTACTTCTCCCGTCTTGCCTTCGCGGCGGTGCAGGACGAGGCCTATCGAGAGCGTTTCGCGGCGATGGGTGTGCCCGAGGACCAGCTCGTGGTGGCCGGGTCGATGAAGTGGGATTCGGCGGATCTGGGTGCGCCGCGAGAGCTATCGGAGCGTCTTGCATCAGAAATGGGGATCGATCGGTCGCGTCCTCTCGTGGTTGGCGGGAGCACCGCACCGGGCGAGCACGAGTTGCTGGTGGGAGCAATCGAAGGCACGAACGCGCAACTGCTCTGTGCCCCGCGTCGCCCGGAGTGGTTTGATGAGGCTGCAAAGAAGCTCGGCAACCAGACGGTCCGGCGTTCGCGTCCGGGCGAGGGAGATGTTTCGTCCGGGCGTTTCGTCCTCGACACGATCGGCGAACTCCGCGCGGCGTACGCGCTTGCCGATGTCGTCGTGGTCGGCCGCTCCTTTGGTGACCTCGCCGGTTCGGACCCGATGGAGCCCGCCGCGCTCGGCAAGCCGGTGCTGATCGGGCCGGCCTACGCAGACTTTCGCGAGTCGGTGGAGGCGCTCCGGGACGCGGGCGGGCTGCGCGTGGTCACGCATGGGGCGCTGGCCGGTGAACTGCAGCGTTTGCTCGGCGACGACGCATCCCGCGCCGCGATGGGCGAGGCGTCCACGCGCTGCGTACGCGAGAAGGCTGGCGCGACCGAGCGGCATGCCGAGCTGATCGAGCGGTACCTTGTTTCGGGCGGTTTAAGCAATGCGTGAGACCTCGTTCCTGCGCCATGTCTACGCGAACGCGACCAGCAGCGATCACGTTGTGGTCGGACCGGGTGACGATTGCGCTGTCCTCGACACCGGCGGGCCCGATCTTCTACTGATCACGACCGACCAGCTCATCGCCGGTCGCCATTACGACCCGAAGACCACCTCGCCGGAGCTGATTGCGCGCAAAGCGCTCGCGCGCAGCGTGAGCGATATCGCGGCGATGGCGGGTCGGCCGACCGCGTCCGTCTGCACGGCGAGCTTTGCGCCCGCAGATGAACAGCTCGCGACGGCGCTGTTCGACGCGATGAGCCGATTCGGCGCGGAGTGGGGGGCGCCGCTGGTCGGGGGCGATTTCGCTTCGGGGGACACGACGCAGTTCTCGACGACCGTGCTCGGGTCCGTTTCGCGTGCGGGCGTCGGACCGGTTCTGCGTTCGGGAGCGAGACCGGGTGATCTGGTGTGGGTGACCGGGCGGATCGGCGCCTCGTACGAGACGGGACACCATCTTGGCTTCACGCCGCGACACGCGGCCGGACTGGAACTACGCGAGCGGTTGGGTGATCGGCTGCACGCGATGATCGATATCTCGGACGGTCTCGGGCGCGACGCAGGCCGAATCGCGAAGGCCTCCTCCGTGGGGCTGGTCATCGATGCGGAGCGGGTGCCCCTGCGCGTCCCGGAGCGCGGTGCCGAGGTATCCGTGGCTGATGGCGAGGACTACGAGCTGCTGTTCACGACGACGGCCGGTGCAGAATTGCCCGCGACGCTCGGCGATGGGACCGAGCTTTCGTGCATCGGGCGTGTGGACGCCGGCGACGCGGGCGTGCGTCTTCGCCTTTCCGGTGGACGCGAGATCGACATCGCCGAGGCTGGATGGGACCACGGATCATGACAGCCGATGCCGCGATTGAGCTCGTCAGTCGGTCGGAGGAGCAGACCGTTCAGATCGGGCGGGCGCTCGCCCGGAGCGTCGAGCCATCCTCGATCATCACGCTTGAGGGAGAACTCGGCAGCGGGAAGACGCGTCTGACCTGGGGCATTGCCGAGGGCCTCGGCATCGATCGACGAGCGGTCTCAAGCCCGACGTTCGCCATCGTGCACGAGTACCCGGGATCGGACGGCGTGCGTTTGATCCACGCTGACGCTTACCGGGTCGACGAGTCGGAGTCGGACGATCTGGAGACGCTGCTCGGCATCGGTGCCGACGACGGCTGGGTCGCCGTGATCGAGTGGCCTTCACGGATCGAGGCAATGCTGCCATTGGACCGAGTGCGTGTGACGATGCGACACGACGCGTCGGGCGGGCGTAGCATCCGGGTGAAAGCATCGAGCCAGGTGATCGACCGCCTGCGAACGCTGATGGAACAGGAGTCGATAGATGGATGATTCGCGTACAGGAACGAGACCGGACGCGACCGAGCGAAAGGCCGCCGCGGTGGTCTGTCGTCGATGCAACCGCTCGATCGACGAGACAAATGAGCACTACCCGTTCTGTTCTGAACGCTGCCGCCTCGCCGACCTGAACTCATGGTTCGACGGTGATTACAAGGTC
>JANSXG010000214.1 GCA_024743075.1 bacterium
TCGCCACCGCCGCACCGACATTCGCCGGCGACTTCTCCGACCCCTTCCCGGATCGATTCGGCACACTGTTCCTGACTTTCGACGCGTCAGGGTTCGTCCCAGACTCGGATCGCCCGATACGCCTGACCGGCTTCTCACTTGAGCTGAGTATGCTCAACTCCTCGACCTTCGACCAGAACGACGGCGTGTTCTACGACCCGACCTACGATCCGGTCGCCTCCTATGTCGACCCCTCCACCGATACCGACCCCGGACGGCCCATCGAACTCTACGCCGTAGGGTATCGGAACGGATTTACGTTCGAGACCTGGCGCGATGCCAACTACCCGGTGAGCGGTGCCGATGGCTACAACGCGGTCCCGATCGACTTCCCCAGTGATTCGCACGCTGGCCGCCGGGTCGACGACAGCGTCAGCGATGGGTTCGACACCTTCCCGCTCGCGATCGGCACCACCCCGGATCTGGTCGAAGCGACCGACGGCACGCTCCGCGTGCTGGATCTCGCCCGCTGGACATTCGAGGCAGCCGATCTGACGCGCGCCGAGAGCGACTTTTTCACGGCTCAGATCGACGCCGGCTCGATCGGTTTCATGGTCTCTTCGCTCCAACTCGCCGGATTCGACGGGATGGGCGGCGAGGAAATCTACCCCCGCTTCGCCACCCTCGAAACCGTGTTTCCCATCGAGGACGCCAAGGTCGAACTCAGCATCGCGGTCAGTCCTCCTTCGGATGTGAACACCGACTTCACCGTCGACCTCGAAGACCTCTACGCCTGGGAGCAGGGGACGGGCCTGCGTGATGTTGACGAGGACGGGTCTGTCACCGCTGCTGACCGCTCCACACTGATTGCAACTCTCCGCAAGGACGAGCTCGCTGACGTCGCCCCCTGATCGAACGTCCTTCCTAATCCGGGATCTCTTCACCCCATGCGTTGCCCCCTCGCTTCACTCACCCACGGAACCGGACGCTGCCCGCTGCGGCGCCTTACCGGCGATCGCGCGTTCACGCTCATTGAGCTGCTCGTCGTCGTCGCGGTGATTTCACTGCTCATCGGCGTCCTCTTGCCGGCGCTCGGCAACGCCCGGGCATCCGCTCGCGGCCTCGCCGAACTCGCCGCAGGACGCTCGCTCATGCAGGGCATGAACCTCTACGCCAACGACCACAACTACAAGACGCTCCCCGGTTTCCAGGACCCCGGCCTGCTCTACGACGAGATCGGTCGCCCGATCACGTTTTCCGAAGTCCGCAAGCGCTACCCCTGGCGGTTGTTGCCATACATGGACTACCAACTCGAAGGCGGCGTGCTCGTCGGCGAGCAGACTGCCCTGCTCGATCGACGCGGGAGCGAAACCCAGGCCGGCGTCCCCGAGTTTGACTACTACTACGGCGTCAGTGTCTACCCGAGCCTCGGCTACAACGCTCGCTACGTCGGCGGCGATGCCAGCGAGGTCGTCGGCAACCCGCAGGCGTTCTACAACCTCACGAAACCCGTGTTCCGCATCACGCGTGCTCGAAGCGGTTCAACACTGATCACTTTCGCCTCGGCCCGCAACAATCAACTGGTCGACGCAACTCAGGGCTTCCACAAGGTGATCGCCCCCGGCCCGGACGCGACCTTCGATCGCGGGCGTCAGCCTGTCACATTCGGCCATGTCGATCCACGCTGGTCCAACCGCGCCGCTGCGGCGTTTCTCGATGGGCACGCCGAATACCTGAAGGTCGACCAGCTGACCGACATGCGCTACTGGGCGAACGAAGCCCGCAGCCGGAACGACCCGGACTGGTCTCCGTTCTGATCGATCGGGCTAACGCTGTCGCAGGAGCCGACTTTCAACGCCGGCTGTGATTGTCCGCTGATGGACCGGCTAGGGCGCGCGGAGCAATGTCGCCCCCACGGGCGGCGTCAGGTCCTCGTTGCGGTACCGCACTGGGTAGGCGTTGCCCTGCCGATCGATCACGAAGTACTGCTCGTTGGGCCCGCGGACCAGCGCGATGCTGCCCTCGCCGATCTCGATCGCGGGGATGGTCAAACCGCGTCCCTGGACACCGGCGGCGGGCATCTGGGCTTCCGCCTCGGTCAGCCAGTGACCGGCCACAAGCGTTAGTGAGACGCCGAGGATCACACCCGCCGCCACGCCAACCGATTGCTTCGAACTGCTCACGGAGCACCTCCCTGGGGGTTCAAGTTCACGTTCTTGAACCGACAGGATACCTCGGGCGATGCGACTTCAGGCGAGCGCGTTCGCGAAGTGCTCGGCCTGAATCGGCGCGACGACGCTCAGAACGTTGCTGAGCACCTGCGCCGGGCTACCGATCGCGTTCACCTCGGCGATCAGGCCGCTGGAATAGTGGTCGAGCACCGGCTTGGTCTCCGCGCGATAGACCTCAAGCCGGCGACGCACCACGTCCTCCTTCGCGTCGTCCGGTCGCCCCGAACTCTTGGCCCGCTTGATCAGGCGATCGACCATCTGCTCATCGTCCGAGCACGACAAATGCACGACCTTCAGCACCTCGATCCGCGAATCCATCATGCCGGCCTGTTGCACGGTCCGAGGGATCCCGTCGAGGATCAGCAGGTGGATGCTCGGGTCGAAATCGCCGGAATCCACCAGTTCCTGCATGTGCTGCTCCCAGAGCCGCACCGTGAACTCGTCGGGCACCAGCAGCCCCTGCGTTGAGTACTTCAGGAACTCCTTGCCCAGATCCGACTCCTTGTCGAGCCCGCGAAACATGTCGCCGGTCGAGAGGTGAAAGAACCCGGGTACCCGCCCGAGAATGGCCCCTTGCGTGCCCTTACCCGTGCCGGGAGCACCGAAGAACAGCACGGACTTGTAGCGGACATCAGACACGGCAACTCTCCAGCACTGAACAGGGACACGCCGGGGTCCAGACCCGACAATCTCCCGCCAATCGGCGGCTTTCGGACCGACCAGAGTACAGTACCCTGACCGCACGCGTCGCCTATCGACCGTTCTCGGACCGAGCCGCCAATGACCACCCCCGCCCTCCACACCGACGGACTGACCAAGCGTTGGAGCTTCCGTTCCGTCGAACCGGACCGGTCATTCCAGACGCGTCTCGCCGCCGCCATACAGGCCGATCCGCTCGTCGCCCGTTTCCTCGAATCCCGCGGCTTCACCGAGGTCGAACCCGCCCTCGCGTTCGCCTCCCCGGCCCTGACCGCGCTGCACGACCCGTCGCTCATGCCCGGCCTCGACAAGGCCGCGTCACGCATACTTGAAGCCATCCGGGGCGGCGAGCAGATCGCCGTCTATGGCGATTACGACGTCGATGGCATCACGGCCACCACCATCCTCTATCACGCCATCCGCGCGATAGAGCCGAACGCTAACCTCCGCCCCTACATACCCCACCGCCTCGAAGAGGGTTACGGCCTCAACAGCGCCGCGCTCCGTCGGCTCCACGACGAAGGCGCCGGTCTTGTCGTCAGCGTGGACTGCGGCATCACGGCCTTTGACCAAGCCAAAGCCGCCCGCCAACTCGGCCTCGACCTGATCATCACCGACCACCACAACATCGCCGGCGAAGAGGATGAGCCCGACAGCAGACTCCCCGACGCCTACGCCGTCGTCCACCCGCGCATCCGCATCGACGGCGAAACCCCCTACCCCTTCGGGGAGCTCTGCGGAGCAGGCGTCGCCTTCAAACTCGCCTGGCGCGTCGCGACGCTCGCTTCCGGCGGCGATCGCGTCGGTCCGGAGGTGCGAGCGGTCCTCCTCGACCTGCTCGCCCTTGCGGCGCTCGGCACCATCGCCGACATCGTGCCTCTCATCGATGAGAACCGCGTCATCGCTTCCTTCGGGCTCAAGCACATCCGCTCGACGAAACTCACCGGCCTTCGCGCCCTGCTGGCCGCATCCGACCTGCTCGACGAATCCATCGACGCCGAAAAGGTCGGCTTCATCCTCGGCCCCCGCCTCA
>JANSXG010000284.1 GCA_024743075.1 bacterium
CGCACGACGCTGCTCGTGGCCAACGGCGAGGACGCGCGGATCGACTCCGCGGTCCAGCAGCCGTTTCTGCAGACCACCGTTCGCTCCTCGGAATCCGAGATCACCGGCTTCGGCGGCTCCGTCGAGGCGGGATTGTCCGTGAGCGTCTCCCCGCAGATCGGCCCGGCCAACACCGTCCGCCTGACCTACGACGTCGAGCTCAGCGCCTTCATCGGCTCCTCTGCGGTCCCAGAGCTGCCGCCGCCGACGCAGCGCAACACCGTCTCGAGCATCTCCACGCTCCCCGACGGCTTCACGGTCGCGGTCGGTGGGTTCCGGCTCACCGACCAGAACGAGGGCGAATCGCGCGTGCCGGTCCTCGGATCGATCCCGCTGCTCGGCGAACTTTTCAAGAGCAGCACCGAGAGCAGAAGCGATGCGCGCTTCTACGTGTTCATCCGGCCCAAGGTGGTCCGCGAGCGCGCGACCGAGCAGCTGCGCGGCCTGTCCGACCAGCAGCTCCGCGATGCGAACCTGCCGCCGAACCCGCCCCTGATCGACCTCCCGATGATGTGGTGAGCATGCTCCTCGTTGGTGGCCCATCCCGACAGCCGACGACGGACGCAGCGCAGGCCGGCGGCCCGAGCGACGAGTTCCTCGACCTCGTGCCCCGCGCGTTCGCGCGCCGGCATCTGCTGCTCTCGGGCGGGCGTTTCGCGAGCGGCGACGGCCCCTCGGAGCTCGTCCTGTTCGCGAAGGAGCCGACCCCAACGGTCCGGCACAACCTCCGCGTCCGGCTCGGTCGATCCATCGAGTGGCGCGAGACCGATGCCGAGCAACTCGCCGTCGCGATCGATGAGGCCTATGCCGCGCGCAAGGCCGCGACGGTCGAGAGCCAGACCAGATCGGGCGACGAGCCGGTGGTCGAGCTCAAGCCGGCGTCCGAGGAGGTCTCGCTGGACGCCGCGCTGCGCGAGGTCGAGCGCGACCTGCTCTCGACCGACAACAAGGCTCCGCTGGTCCGTTTTGTCGACACGCTGCTGTTCGAGGCGATCACCCGGGGCGTGAGCGATGTCCACATCCAGCCGCTCGAGTCCGCAGCGCTGATCCGGTTCCGCCTCGACGGCACGCTCGTGACCGCCAAGGAGATCTCGGTGGAGCTTGCGACCTCGATCGTCAGCCGCGTGAAGGTCATGGCCCACATGGACATCGCCGAGCGCCGCGTGCCGCAGGACGGTCGCGCACACGTGACCATCGGCCGGCGCACCTCGTCGGGCCAGCGCCGGATCGACCTGCGGGTGAGCACGCTGCCCACCGCCTACGGTGAGCGCCTCGTGATGCGCCTGCTTGACCCCTCCAAGTCGGACCACCTCGCCAGCTTCGAGGCCCTGGGCATGCCCGGCGACGTCCGGTCCCGGCTGCTCGCGTGCGCGTCTCGTTCGAGCGGCATCGTGCTCGTCACCGGCCCGACCGGCTCGGGCAAGACCACCACGCTCTACGCGACGCTGCGCTGGCTCGCCGGCGGCGGCCACGGCTCGACCGCGCGCGACCTGAACATCATGACCATCGAGGACCCGATCGAGTACGAGCTCGGCTCCAGCCAGC
>JANSXG010000086.1 GCA_024743075.1 bacterium
ACACGAGCCGCTCGCCCAAGCCGCGGTTCGAGCACGCGCCGCTGTGCGCGAGGCGCGTGACGCTGGAGGAGGGGCTGCGCGAGGCGGACCTGGTGAGCGTCCACACGCCGCTGACGGACGAGACGCGCCACCTGATCGGCGCGGAGCAGCTGCGCCTGATGAAGCCGACGGCGGTGATCGCCTCGACAGCGCGCGGGCCGGTGATCGACGAGGCGGCGCTGGCCGATGCGCTGCACGACGGGCTGATCTTCGGGGCGGGGCTGGACGTGTTCGAGCGCGAGCCGGAGATCAGCGAGCGCCTGCTGAGCGCGCCGAACGTGAGCATGACCCCCCACTTCGGGAGCGGGAACACGCAGTGCCGCGCGGAGATGACGGCGTTGACGGCGGCGAATATTCGGCGCGTGCTGGCGGGTGAGCCGGCGCTGACGCCGGTGGGGTAGCGGCGGACCGCAGCGGCTGAGCCGCTGACCCCTTACCCCGACCATCTCCCGCAAGGGGAGAGGGAGCAGAACCATCAGCCGTTGAACTTCAGCGGTGCCGGGCCGATGGTCACGACGCTGGTCTTCGACAGGTCCAGCGGCGTGGCCTGCAGGTAGCCGTTGAGCTTGTCGAGGGTGATCGAATCGACCTTCTGGGCAAGTTCGTCAAGCGAGCGACAGCGACCGAGGCGGTCGTAGTCCGCGGCGAGCGCTGAGGCCCGCGCCCGGGACGACTCGCCGCTGAGGACGAGCTTGCTCTTCAGGCCGGTGCGGGCGCGCTCGAACTCACTGGCGTCGACCGATCCGACGCCCGTGCGCACGCGCTGGAGTTCGGAAACCAGCACATCGAGGGTTTCCTGAGCGCGTTCGGGCGTGGTGCCGGCGTAGGCGGTGACGCGCCCGTGGTGCTTGCCGGAGCCGTAGGAGGCGTAGACCGAGTAGCAGAGCCCGCGCTTCTCGCGGACTTCGGTGAAGAGGCGTCCGCTCATACCGCCGGACAGCACGGCGGTGCCGAGGCGCTCGTACCAGCAGTCGGGGTCGTCGGTCTCGCGCGGGGCGTCGTAGGACAGGGCAATGTGGACCTGGTTGGACTTCTGCTCGATGTGGTGCACGCCCCGGACACCGGGCTGCTCGGACGCGATGTCGCCGGGCGCGCCCTGCCAGTCGTCGAGCATGGCGTTGAGCCGTTCGAAGAGCGCATCGGCGTCGACATCGCCGGCGACCGCGATGATCGAGCCCTCGGGCCGGGCGTTGGCGGCGTAGTGGGACGCGACGGATGCGCCGTCGACGGCCTCGATGCCCTCACGCGTGCCGAGGGTGTGCCGGTTGATGGGCGAGCCGAAGTGAACGCTCAGGAGCTCGCGCATCGCCTTGTCGCGCGGCTCGTCGTCGATGGAGGACAGAGATTGCAGGCAGAGCGCGCGGCTGGCTTCGAGCGAGGCGTCGAAGTCGTCGCCGCCGAGTCTCGGTGAGCGGACCATATCGACCAACATGGGCAGTGTCGCATCGAGGCGCGAGCCGAGCAGACGCGCCGTGACGGTGTTGTGCCGGATGCCCGTTGAGGTGCCGCGCGAGGCGCCCAGGGTGTCGAATGCGTCGGCGATCTCGCGCGAGGATTCGTTCTGCGTGCCGCGAAGGAGGAGTTCTTCGAGCATCGCGGACATGCCGATCTGGTTCTCGGGGTCGCGCGCGGTGCCGAGCGGGAGCATCCAGGTCATGGCGGCGGAGCGGACACCGGGCATGCGCTCGGTGAGCAACTGAGCGCCGCATTGCAGTCGTTGGGAGCGGATTTCGGTCATGTTCGGTCGCTCCTGGAGCGTGCGTAGGGGCGGATCGGTGGGCGGGGAACGGGGAAAAGCGAGTGTAGCCGGGCCCCGCACCAGTCGCACAGGCCGTACAGACGGACCGTGAGGGGGTTTGTGCGGCGGTTCGCGCGGGCGCCGGCTATCGGAGGGGGCCGAAAGTGTCGCTGATTGACATGGGAAGGTCCAAATCGGACGCCCCGAGGAGGTCACGCGCTTTGCGATGGCTGAGGTACATCATGGTCGCGGTGGCTCTGGCCGGCGCGATCGGTGCGTACCTGTTCCATCAGGCGTCGGCGGAGCGCGAACGGATCGTCGTGAGCACCACGCGCGACGCGGTGAAGGATATCGAAAGAAAAATTCGGTATCTGAAAGCCACCGAGGAGATCGAACTCAACGAGCTCGGATGGCCGGAAATGATCGATCCGCGCTGGTTCGACGGCGAGCCGCCTCGCAACGTGATGCTGGGCGCGCGCCACCCGTGGATGGAGGTCGCGTCGACGCTGGAGTATGCGCTCGACCACCCCGCGCAGCGTGTGGCGATCAACGAGCAGCTCGCCGGGCTCTGGTACAACCCGGCCAAGGGCATCGTGCGTGCGCGTGTGATGCAGACCGTTTCCGACGAGAAAGCGATCGAGCTGTACAACCGGATCAACGGCTCGTCGATCACGGAATTGTTCGATTCCAGTCCGAAAAAGCGGATTCTGGAGCAGATCCTGCGAGAGGACGAGGAACTGGAAGAGTCCGAAGAAGAGCAGCGACACGGCATCCGCGTGCGCCGCCCGGGCGACGAAGAGGACGCGCCCGACGAACCGGAAGAGCAGCAGCCGGAGAACGATGAGAGCGCGCCGTTGCCCTTCGAAGATCCGATCGATCCGGCCGGTCCGGTGCAGGAAGACAACCCGCCGGCAAGCGAAGACGGACCGGTTGAAGAAAGCGACGGCGCACCCGGCGACGACCCGCGTGCCGGTTCGGGTGACGACACGAGGCGATGAGCGCATCGCCCCGGGGAGCGCAAGTTTGATGAAGTGCTTGACCCAATAATTCCGATACGGGTATGGTTTTCCATATCTGGGTCGCTGTCACTGTTGGCGCTGGGCGGCGATCTGTACCTCCGAAGCTCCGAAACTCACAGGGAGGTTTCAAAGCCATGGCTAAGAAACGCACAGCGAAGAAACGCACGACCAAGAAACGCGCGACGAAGAAACGCACGACCCGCAAGGCGACCGCGAAGAAGCGTCCCGCCAAGAAGACCGCGAAGAAGCGCGCAACCAAGAAGCGCACGACGAAGAAGCGGGCCACCAAGAAGAAGACCAAGAAGAAGGCCGCCAAGAAGAAGACCGCGAAGAAGCGCACAACCAAGAAGCGCACGGCGAAGAAGCGGACCGCCAAGAAGAAGACGGCCAAGAAGAAGACCGCCAAGAAGAAGGCCACCCGCAAGAAGGCGACTCGCAAGAAGACCGCCAAGAAGAAGGCCACCCGCAAGAAGGCCACGCGGAAGAAGGCCACTCGCAAGAAGACCGCTCGCAAGGCTTCTCGCAAAAAGACCGCCCGCAAGGCGACCCGCAAGAAGACCGCGCGTCGGACCAGCCGTCGCTGAACCAGCGGCCCTTCGGGGCTCGCTCGAACCGTCGACCGGTCTCGTTGACCGGGCGACCAGCCGAGGCGGGTCGTATCAACGCCCGCCGCAGCGCCAACGATCGAAATCCAGCCGGCGGGACCCCCGGGTCCCGCCGGTTGTCGTTTTGGCGCCCCGGCTCCCTCTCCGGTCCGGGGCGCGGTTGAGACCGAGGATCATCTGGCCAATCGGATCGTCGCGAGGGCCGGCGCATCGCGACCAGAGCGAACCGATGGTTTATAGTCTGCCCTGCCCGCTCAACGCCCCGGTCGGGGCGTGCCGATAGGATCGATCTGGTCCGGCTGGCGGGCCCGACGCGAGCGCGTCGATCACCACCAACTCCCTCTCGCTCCACGCGGGGTTTGCTCCATGCCTCACATCATCGCTGAACCGTGCATCGGGACCAAGGACACCTCCTGCGTGGAGGTCTGCCCGGTCGACTGCATCCATCCGACCAAAGACGACTCGGACCACGAGGACGCCGAGATGCTGTACATCGACCCGGACACCTGCATCGACTGCGGGCTGTGCGTGGACGAGTGCCCCGTGCAGGCGATCTACCCCGAGGAAGACCTGCCCTCGGAGTGGCAGAAGTACGTCCAGATCAACCTGGAGTACTACGAGAACAAGTGAGGCCCGCGGGCAGCGGTTCCCCGTGGGCCACGCTGCGCGTAGACCACGCCACCCGTCGTGGCACCCATTTTCGCAAGCGTGATCAGCCGGCCTGACGATGGCCCGGCTTGTCGCGCACGCCGGCCGGGGCGTCGGGCTTCTCGGTCCAGTCGTCGGCGCTGGGCAGGTTGAGCTGCGAAGCGCAGGTCTTGCGATAACCCAGCAGGCGGATCACCTCGAGGATGTCGGTCCACGAGGGGAAGGTCTTGCCGTTGGCCCGCTTGAACTCGTCGATGGCCTTGAGGAACAGGAACTGCTCCGGGGTCATCTCGCCCTCTTCGGCGGAGCGGGTGAAATCGGTGCGACGGCGTCCGGGGCCGCGGCGTCGTTCGAGACCGGATTCGGCGCCGGCGAGCTTGCGTCGGTCGAGCCCCGAGCGGGGATCGACGGTCCCGGAGAAGCCCCGGGCCTCCGGGCCCACGGACGAGTTCCGCCGGTCCGGGCCGGTGTAGTTGCCGTCGGCGTCGTACAGGTCGTCGTACTGGTTGACGAGGTCGAGGTCCGGGTCGTTGCGATCGGCGTCTTCGTGCATGGCGGCTCCAGCCCAGAAATGAAACACCGCGCCCGGGGATCCGGACGCGGCGCGGGCGGTGCCGTTGCGGGCGAAGGCCCGCGCCTCATTTAGAAGTCGTCGTCCTCGTCGTCGTCCAGCGTGAACGGGTCGTCGTCGTCATCGTCGAAGTCGTCGTCTTCGTCGTCCTCGAAATCGTCGTCATCGTCATCGTCGTCGTCGTCGTCCCAGAGGTCGTCGTCGTCGTCGTCGTCCTCATCGTCATAATCCTCATCGTCGCCCTTGGCGCCGAGCGGCTGGACGGGGGCGCCGAAGGGGTTCCACGCTTCGGCTTCGGCCGGCGGATCCAGAAGGTCCACCGCGGAACCCGACTCGGCGTCGGGATCGAAGCTGGAGAACCCGACGGGGAGACCGTCGACGAACGAGGTGTCTTCGGAGTGCTTGGTGATAGTGTGGACTGGCATGGCTGTCGTTCCGTGGCACGTGTGTCGCGAAGCCAACCGGTCGCGACACGCTGATGACGTTGAATCGGTCAGTTCCCGATCGCGTTGATCGGACCGATCGGGATGCGGGGATTGAAAACTGCGCTACCGGGCTTGTCGGGCGCCGGGAGTTCGGCGACGATCACGAGCTCGCGTCCGACGGCTCGCAGCACGCGGGCCCGCCAACGCGGGCCGGCCACCACCGGGCCGACCGCCGGTACACTACTCGCGGCGTGTCCGGTGTCAACGGGCTGGCCGATCCTTTTTGCAGCCAACTTCAAGGCTGTCCCGTGGTCCTCAGCCCGCCCGGAGCCCGATGCGTCGAGAACACGAGACGATCCAGCCCATCGCCGCCCTCATGACGCTTCTCGTGCCGGGCTCGGGATACCTGTGGTTCCGCGAGAAAGCCCGGGCGATCTACGCCTTCATCGGCATCGCCGGGCTGCTGCTCGGGGGCCTGCTGGTCGGCGGGATCGATGTCGTCGACTCGCGCGAGAGCAAATACTGGTTCTATGTGCAGGCCCTGAACCCCGCGGCGGTCTTCTCGATCAACTGGGCCCACCAGAACGTCTACAAAGGCTACGAGGTCCGCGCCGGCCAGATCTCCGAAAACTTCTATCGCAAACCCGAGTACGGCGAGCGACTGAAGTTCGACCAAAGCCGCGGCGTGACCATCATCGTCAACGACGCCTCAGCGGGCACGCCCTCGCCCCGGCAGTCGATCGGGCGGGTCAACGAGGTCGGATCGCTGTTCGTGGCCCTGGCGGGCATGCTGAACCTGATCGTCCTGCTGGATGTGGGGTGGCACACACCCCGTCCCCCGGCGAAGCCCGGCGCGAAGGGGGGCTCTTCATGACCGGCTTCCTTCTGATTGCTTCGCAGGCTGGGTCGGCCCCCGCGGCTCGCGAGGTCGGGGGGCTCTGGCAGGGCGGCACACCGTTCCTCGACCCGATGAACATCCACGCGGCGTGGTGGTTCACCGCCCTGCCGCTGGCGCTGCTCACCTCCATGGCCTACAAGGCCGTCAAGCAGCGGGACATGTCCACCTACTGGCACGGCGTGAGCGTCATGACCGCCTCGATCCTCGTGGGCATGGTCGGATTCGCGTTCGGCCTGCACGCGCTGGTCGAGTGGATCATCCCCGTGCTGCGCGGCTGATCGCGATTTTTCGAGCCCAAACGCCGGTTTCGTCGATGCTCCCGAGGTGAGTGCGCCCTCCAAACGAACACGCCGAACCGGCGGCCTGTTTCGCATCGACGCCGGCTGGCTGTTCCTGCTCAGCGGGCTGGCGGTGATGTGCGCCGCGGTGCTGATCCCGGCCCACGACGACCTGGCCATGGCCCGCTACGAACGCGACCGCGCCCGGGCGATCGAGAGCTGGCACGCCGAGCGCGTCGAGAACTACGCCGAGTACCTCGACGCCCTGCGCGACGGCGACGAGACGCTCGTGCTCTCCCTCGCGGCGATGCAGCTCAACCTCATCCCGGCCGGCACGACGCCTCTGGTGACGAGCGTGCGCCCACAGGCGACGAGCGCCTCGGTCTTCCCGGAACTCGAGCCGCGCTTCGAGCACCCGCCGGCGCCGGAGTTCTACGACTCGACGCTGCGCCGCTGGGCGACCGACAGCCGCCACCGCCTGTGGATGATCGCTGGCGGCGCGCTGCTGGTGCTGTTCGGGTTGCTGCCGCCGTCGCGGGGGCGGGGTTAGAAGCCCACGGGAAGTCAGTCTTCGGCCTGCGGGACAACCTCCGGCTCATACCGGATGCTGAACCAAAAACGCGGCTCCGGGTCCTCGAACGATCCCGAGACGGCGTTGCCGCCGGCATTCATCGACTCGCTTGACCGCCAGTAACTAAACCGATCCCATTCCACCGGAAACAGGCCGAACGCACCTGCTTCACCCATGCCAGCGGTGATGATTCCCGGCCGCTCCGTCTTCGGATCTTCGAGCCACGCAACGCGATTAGCGTAATCCATCGACACGCGCTGAACGGTCTCCGCAGCCGCAAACTTCAGCCGGGCAAGTCGCCACGTCTCCGAACCGGTCATCGCGTCGGTGACCGCCCCGCGCACCGCCTCGGCCTGCTTGCGCTGGTACTTCCGCATGCGCTCCATGTCATCGGGGGCAGAAGGCAGATCACAGTACGCGGAAGCGGGGTTGGTGAGATACAACTTCGTATCCCGAACCGCCCGCTCGAATGTCTCCATGACATCTTCGATCGCGCCTCGTGGGAGTCGTTCTGCACGGAGTTGGCCTTCAAACTGTTCTCTCGCAATCTGGAGAAGCGACTCAAACTGGCGGTCTCGCTCGATACCGATCTGAACGACCTCCATCTCGGAGAATCGCTTGAGCCGCGCGACGTCGTTCATGATGGTGTGTGCGAACATCGCTGGATCAGCGCTCCGGCCATCGCGGATCGTGCTGATCTGCCACGCGAAATAGCGGCTGAAGTACAGACGACCAGCGTCAGGCACCTCTTCGAGAAACTGCCTGAACTCCGGCTCGGCCTTCAGGGCCGCAAGGGCGTTCAACTGATGCTCCGACAGGCCTTGCTTCGGAAGCAGATCGGGAAGGCCTCGGAGCGGGAGTGATCGGAGCCACTTCTCAACATCCAGCGCAGATGCTTCGACTTGAATCTCCTGCACAGGCTCACCCGGCTCGGCGGAACCGGGCATCGCGAGCAGGGTGGTGCCGGCGATGGCAATCAGGACAACAGGCGCGACGGGGCTTCTGTGGATCATGGGGTCTCTCTTCCGGGAAAGGGTGAACCACGATTCCACCAGAAGCCGGCACCCGACGCAAGCAAAATCTCAGCGTGAATCGCTTCGCCTACGGCGACGGCTGATATCGCAGGAACAACCGCACCTCGGGCTCGTCGAGGACACGCATCGAGCCGTTGGCGATGATGCGGCCGCTCGGGCGCCAGTGGCTGGTGCGATCCTCGTCGATCGGGCCGAGGGCGATGGGGCGCCCGGGGCGGGGGTCGTCTTCGGAGACCTCGGCGGTCCAGCCGATGCGGTTGAGGTAGCTCGTGGCGACCTGTCGCTGCAGCGTCGCCGCGGCGACTTTGAGGAGGCGTTGCAAGGGCTCGGGGCGATCGGCCAGGCGCGGGTGGTGCTGGTCGATCTGGTCGGTGATCGCTTCGAGCTGCGACTCTCGATACGCGATCATCGAGGCGAGGTCCTCGGGCGAGGATGGCCGATCGCACGCGGCGCAGGCCGGGTTGGTGAGCCAACGCTTGCTCGCGACGACGCGCCGCTCGAAAGTCGCCAGGATCGACTCGATCATCTCGTCGGGCAGCACACGCTCGGCGAGCACACGCCGCAGCTCGGCCCGGACCGGGTTGAGCAGAAGATCGAACTGGCGCTCGCGCTCCCGTCGCCAGAGGGCGATGCCGTCCTCGGGGATGAGCCGGAGGCGCGCGAGATCGTTCATGATCGTGTGGACGAAGCGGTCGGCACCTCGCAAGTCCTGCGGGAACTCCTCATCGAGCTGCCACGCGAAGTAGTCGGCGAAGAAGGCCCGGTTGGTGGCGGGGAGCTTGGCGAGGAACGCCTCGAACTCCGGCTGGGCTCGGAGCGCACCGAGCAGCACCTGCTGGCGCTCGGTGAGTTCGTCGGCTTCGAGGCGGTCGGTGAAGTCCTCGCCGACGGTCTGCGCGAGCCAGATGCGGAGGTCGGGCGCACCGTCGGGCTGGGCTAGTGCCACGACGCTCGCAACAAGAACGACCAAAGCGAGGTGTGCCGCGGTGAGGTGTCGAGCCTTGCAAGGCATCGCCCGAGTATATCGCGGCGATTCCCACTCCCCCGCTACAATCCCCTCCCCCAACTACCCCCTCTCGCACGCAGGAGACCCGACATGGCCACCACCGCTTCTGATCCGTTCGCCAGCCGCGCGAAGTCGATTCTTTCCGAGCTGGAGTCGAAGGGGGAGATGAAGCACCTGCAAACCATCGAGGGGCCGATGGACGCCACCGTGCGCCTGAAGATGCCCGACGGGTCCATCAAGGAAGCGGTCTGCCTCTGCTCGAACAACTACCTCGGTCTGGCGAACCACCCCGAGGTTGTCGAGGCGGGGATCAAGGGGCTGGAGAAGTACGGCGCGGGCACGGCCTCCGTCCGGTTCATCTGCGGCACGTTCGACTGCCACCACCAGATCGAAGACCGCATCGCGAAGCTGCTCGACCAGGAGGCGTCGTACACCTTCGTCTCGTGCTGGAACGCGACCGAGGCGCTCCTGCCGACGCTGGCCGAGCCGGGCGACGCGATCGTGTCCGACGCGCTCAACCACGCCTGCATCATCGACTCGATCCGCCTGGCCGGCGTGATCAAGAAGGGCGTGCGCAAGTACATCTACCCGAACAACGACATGGGCGCGTTCGAGGACAAGCTCAAGGCCGCGCGCGAGGAGGCCTCCGACGACAGCGTGATCTGGGTGATCACCGACGGCGTGTTCTCGATGGAGGGCTCGATCGCCGAACTCAAGACCATGCGCGAGCTGTGCGACAAGTACGGCGCGCTGCTCATCGTCGACGACTCGCACGGCACCGGGGTGATGGGCGAGACCGGGCGCGGCACGCACGAGCACTACGGCATGGCGGGATCCGAGATCGACCTGTTCACCGGCACGCTCGGCAAGGCCCTCGGCGGCGGGGCGGGCGGCTACATCGCCGGGCCGAAGCACGCGATCGACCTGATCGTGCAGCGCGGGCGACCGACGCTGTTCTCGAACGCGCTGCCGGCGACGGTGGCCTGCAGCGCCGACAAGGCCATCGAGATCCTGATGCGCGAACCCGAGCGCGTGGCGAAACTCAAGGAGAACTGCCGCTACGCCCGCGAGAAGATCAAGGCGATCGGGCTGGAGGTCATCGAGTCGCCCACGGCGATCTGCCCGGTGATCGTCGGCGAGACGAGCAAGGCCATCAGCATGAGCGCTCGGCTGCTGGAGATGGGCGTCTATGTGATCGGCTTCGGCTACCCGGTCGTGCCGGAGGGCGAGGCCCGCCTGCGCTGCCAGATCTCCGCGGCGCACGAAAAGTCGCACATCGACCAGTTGGTCGACGCGCTGGCGAAGCTCTGATAGCTCGGGTGGCGTGGTCTAAGCCCAACGAAGTTGGGCGCAGCCCACGCGGACCGCGGCGTCTCGTGGGCTACGCTGCGCGTAGACCACACCTCCCGCCGACCCGACTCACGCCGCGAGGCGCAGGGCGTCGGCTTTCGACTGGCGCGAGACGATCTGGCTGAGCAGGTCGGCCGACTCGGGCGAGACGGTCGTGAACGCCAGGCCGATCGTGTGCTTGAAGGTGCCGATCTTGCGGCACCAGACGCACTCGGCCTCGATGCGCACGCACAGCGTGTCCTCGCAGAGCGTGATCACGCGGCGTTGGCCGGTCTTCCACTTGCGACGGGTCTGCAGGCGCATGCCGCGGGTCGAGACGTCGATGACGCGACCGTGGTTGCACGAGAGTTCCTTGACGGCGGTGCCGCGCACGCGACGGGCGTTGCGGTCGTCGGAAACCGTGTCCGAGAGTGCCGCGAAGTCGAGGTCGTCGCCGCGTCGTGTGTCGTGCTTCATCGCGCAGGAGCCCGTTTCGGAGAGCGTGGTGATCCGTCATCCACCTTGGATGACGCGTCGCCCGACGCGTGAACCGGTTCACGCTCCGGGCCGTTCGACTCTGCGTGCTGCAATGGGGCCGATGAGTGCGTTGACCCATCGACCCCGCTCTCTCCACCGAGAGGGGGATTCGGCTGGTTCGGAGCAGGAGTTCCGCTCGCGTCGTTCCGACGGGCACCGAGCCCCGCCCGCGCGGCCGATGACCGGAGCAGGCGTCACAGAACGATCCGGTTCCCGGACGCTCGGCCCCGTCGCGGGGTGTGGAATAGGCGCGGGGCCGGGCGGGTTGGCCCTCGGGACGCTCCTCTTTTTCCGCAACACGCACCTTTTTCGCTCAACGAAGGCCCGCCATGACCGAATCCGCCGACACGACGCCCGGACGCTCGCCCCTGCTCAAGCAGTTGGTGGTCGGCACGCTGCTGATCGCCCTGTTCTCGGCGTTCGTGTTCATGCGCAGCCGCCCTGCGCCGACGCCGCAGGTCTTCCCCGAGGGCCTGACCCTGCTCGACGCGATCGATCGCGCGAGCGATGAGGGCAAGCCGGTCTTCGCGGTCGTCACCGCCGACTGGTGCGGCCCGTGCCAGAGTTACAAGCGCGGCGCACTCGCCGACGCTCGCGTGCAGGCCTGGCTGAGCGAGAACGCCGTCCCCGTCATGCTCGACGCCGACACCTTGCAGCGCAGCGACGCGATGCTTCTGAACTTCGGCGGCTCGATCCCCGCGACAACGCTGCTCATCGACGAACGCGCCGTCGGCACGCTCGAGGGCAGCATCGGCGCCGGTGCGCTGATGGATTGGCTGAAGGCGAGCTCGGCGGGGTGAGGGCTTAGTTCTCGCAGGCGTTGCCGAACGCCGCCAGCACGATGTTCAGATCCACCAGATCGACCACGCCGTCGCCGCTGGCATCGCCGAAGGACGAATCGTCTTCGAAGTTCGACAGCACGATGTTGATGTCGTCGAGATCGACCACACCATCGCCGTCGACATCGCCCGTGCAGGTGCCGGTGAACTCGAAGGCTCCGCGATCGACGATGCCGTTGATGACGCGGTCGTTGCCTGCGACGTCGAATTCGGACCCTACAAGCTCGTTTGATCCAGAGTCGATCGCCAATGAGCCGGGGGCGAGACGGTAGTCGCCGTCGGGGGTCTGGACTTGGTCGTCAGGCCCTCGGAAGTCAACGAAGATCGATTGGAAAGCATTCCACGCGACAAGTATCTCGAAACATCGGCTGGCGAAGTTTGTTCCCGCGTACAGGCAGTGGTCGGCAACAGAAGCCGGCTGGAGTTCAGCGTAGCTGTAGGCAGATGGTGCCACGATACAGTTGCTGATTTCCAGACTCACCGCCTGCGGCAATCGAACCGGAGGATAAAAGCGGATCAAACTGGGGCCGATCAGCGAAGACGCGTTGATCTTCGTGTTCGCGGAGTCGATCCTGCCAATTCGCCGGATCAACGAGGATTCCGCGTTCAGATCTCGCACGTACAGACGGTTTGCGCCGACCGTATACCCATCGCTCAAGCTTCCAAAGCGGGTTCCGGTATCAACATCACAACGGATGAGTTCGAGCGAGCCGTTCGCGAATCCACCCGCCCCGAAAGGCGTCGTGGTCGCTGTCACTGGGAGCACCGAATTCCGGATCGAAAGCACGGACGGGCGAACGAGGATCGAATCGGTGCCATAGGCGTCGAACTGTGACCGGATGCTGAAGCAGCCGCTTCCGAACTGGTCGTCCAGCACGCGATGGTCGGTCAAGCGAATCACACCCCGGCCATAGACCGATACCGCCGCTCCGAAATAGGCGGAACAGGCCGACACGGTGCAGTTGATGAGCTCAAGCTCGCCGTCGGCAACCGACACGCCGCCGCCTCGAGAGTATGGCCCAGTCCCATACACGCAGCCTTCGCCCAGCGAGAATATCTGCGCGTACTCGCGTGCACGTGCGTGACCGCCCCGGATCGTGACGCCATCGATCACGCCGCCGCCACGATCGCCGGTCACGAATACCACCCGATACGCGTTGTCGAGGATCGAGTCCGGGTTTTCGGGGTCGTCGTTGCCGAACTGATCGCCGCTGAGGACCGTTGGGTTCGCTTCCGGGTCCCGCTCGTCGGCGGATTCCTCCCAGCCCGCGAAGCCGCCCAAGATGGTCACATTGTCGGTTGGTCGGAACGAGGCGCGGTGCTCTGGCACCGAGAAGTCTGGCAGATACGTGCCGGCGGCGAGCCAGATCTCGACCGAGCCGCAGTGGGTCCGTGCGATGATCAGGGCGTCGCTTAGTTCACGCAGGGCCTCACCCCACGACGACCCGTCGCCGCTCACATATGCGCTCGCGTCGACGTAAAGCCGGATTGGATCATCGCCGATGCAGCCCGAGCGAGGATCGATGCGCCGCCCGCTCATCGGCCGGTCGTACCCCAATCGCCTTGGATCACCAGAAAACTCGATGGCTCCGGCATCGATTCCACCACCATCGCCGATGCCCGGTGTGTCCACCGACCTCGGGTTGCCCAGCAGATCGAACGGCAGAGGCTCATCGACCACTCCGTTCTCGTTCAGGTCGGCGAAGTCCAGCAGGGCGAACCCGACCCCCTCAAGATCTACCTCCCGATCGATGCTCGGCGAGTCGGGGCGCGGCGAGGGATCGTCGTCCGGCGTGCCGATAATGCCGTCCGGCCCGGCGAGGTCCACGAACAGCACCTCCTCGCCCGAGTTGTCGCGGATGGAGTCGCGTGTGCTCGCGTAGCTGCCGGGGCGGTTCGACTCAGAAGTCTCCCAGCCCTGAACGAAGCTCCCGCGGAGGTAGTGGTTCGCCGGCTCGAAATTTGTTCGCTCTATCGAAATCGGAACGGATGGGAACTGCTCGTGCAGCCCGCGACCCGAGATCCCTGAGTTCTCGTGGTACACGTCGAACACGGTGTAGTGGTCGGCGAGAAACCAACTCGGGCGGCCGTACCCGCCGCCTTCTCCATCCAACGATCGGTTAAAGGCGACCGTGCTGCCGGCGCTCACGAGATGGTTGTATATGGCCGCCGCCCCGCCTGTCGATCCGGTATCGCCACGAACGACATTGGCGGCGAAGTAATTGTTTTGGAGGATCGAGAATCCCGGGGAGGAAGACGGAGCGTCGAACACTGCGCCACCTTGATGCACGGCGCTGTTGCTCAGGAACCGGTTGCTGACGAGCGCCGAATTGCCGGTGTACATCTCCACCGCACCACCAAAGAACCCGGAGCGATTTTTGAAGAACGTGCATCGCTTTACCACCAGCATGTTCCCAACGAAGCGGAACGGTCCCCGATTCTCCGTCCCCGCGTTGAAGCGGACCACACACGAGTCGATCGTCAGATTCCCATCCGCCACCATGGCCTGTCGCGCGTGCTCCAGCACCAGTCCGTGCAGTTCACTGTTGAAGCCGTCGAACAACACCAGTGTGTTGTCGTCGTAGTTCGTGAAGTCCGGGCCGTCGTCGCCGAGCAGGTCCCCGGTGATGACCGTGCGGTACAGCTCCGGCTCGTTCGCGTCCGGATCGCTCGCGCCCAGGCCGGCATAGCCGCCGGTGATGCGGAACACTCCGGTCGGGCTCTCGGTGTCCTCGTAGCGAGGCGAGAACGAGGCTTCGGGATCGTTCGAGTTCACACCGCCGACTCGGTCGGGCCGGTATGTGCCCGCGCCCATGCGGATCTCGACGAGGCGGTCAGGGTAGTCCTGGGCCAGCGCGTCCTGCAGGCTCTGGTGAGCGGTCTGCCACGATGCCCCGTTGCCGCCGACAGGCGCGTCGTCGTCGACGAACACGACCTCGGTGACCAGCGATGCCAGATCGAGCCGACGCTGAGCGTACTCCGCGAAGGCTGAGGAGTCCGCCACGCCGCGCGACGCCTCGGCCATCTCTTCCTCGGTCGGCAGGGCGTGCCACCGGCCGTCCGGGCCGATCAGGAAGCGCGAGACATCGTCCTCTCGGCCCCCGGAGGCAGACACGGAGAGCACCAGTGCGGCGAACAGAGCGGTGTGCTTGATCATGGCGGCTCGGCGGGGAGATGGGGGCGAGATTGTACGTAAATCCATTATGGACAAAGAATTACGACGGTCAATAACCACCGGCGAGATTCTCCGCCGGACGTCATTTGGGTCTCATTCGCCGATGCCTGGCGGGCGAGCCTCCCCGGTTGGGACGCGCCGAGCGACGCGAAGTCGGGAATCAGCTCGGGGTGCCGCGGGATCTGGTTGATCCGGCGGCGGCAATGGTTCGGGATGCGGCGTTCTGCTCGGCGTCGAGGGCTTCGGCTTGGCG
>JANSXG010000147.1 GCA_024743075.1 bacterium
CTTGCCTTCTTCGACGGTGATGACGCCGTCCTTGCCGACCTTCTCGAAGGCGTCGGCGAGGATCTTGCCGATCTCGGGGTCGTTGTTCGCCGAGATGGTCGCGACGCTCTGGATGTCCTTCTTGCCGTCGATCGGGCGGGCGATCGATGTGATTTCCTTCGAGGCGATCTCGACGCCCCGCTTCATGCCGCGAACGAGCGCGTTGGCATCGACGCCCGAAGCGATGAACTTCAGACCCGCGGTGAAGAGCGCTTCCGCGAGCACGGTCGCGGTCGTGGTGCCGTCGCCGGCATCGTCGGAGGTTTTGCTGGCGGCCTCCTTAACGAGCATCACGCCCATGTTCTCGGCCTTGTCGCGGAGTTCGATCTCCTCGGCGACGGTCACGCCGTCCTTGGTGACGGTCGGGCCGCCCCAGGACTTGTCGATGACGCCGTTGCGCCCGCGAGGGCCGAGGGTCGATTTCACGGCCTTGGCGAGTTTCTCGACGCCGGCCTGCAGGGCCTGACGGGCATCGGTCTCGAAGGTGAGGTCTTTCACTGCCATGTCTGCTTTTCTCCAGGGCTCAGGTGGGCGACGTGGCGTCGCCCGAGACGGGTGATTTTGTGCCCGCGAGCGGGCGATGGTTCGGTTCGAAGGGCGATGCGCGTGTCGCGCACGATCGCCTCCGCAGAACAACTACAACCGCGATGCCAACACGACCCGACACTTAAATCGCTGCCAGATAGTGATTTACGCCTGAAACGACGGCTCCGCCGGCCCGCCGTCCTCTGACAGGCCGGCCTGCGGCGTGCTTCCGGCTGCCGAAGTGGCAGGCTCCGCCTCGCCGAAGATGTCCGACAGCGATGGGCTGGGGGTCAGGATGGCATTGCTGATCCGCCATGAGTCCACCGCCGCGCTGACGAGCCCCAGCGTGAGCAGCATCGAACTGAGCACCACCAGCAGGCGACCGATGAAGTCCAGCACGCCCCCACCGGCCCCGAACAGGTCGGTGGCAACGGCCCAGCGGATCGCGTCGCCGAGGAGGCCGACTCCCACGACCGCGCTCATCGCGAGGATCGTCTGGCGGTCGACCCGCCCAGTCCGAAGCGCCAGCGATCGCTTGACCAGTTCGCGAGCGATCGGGCGCATGCACAAAAGCACCCCGAGCACGCCGACGCCGAAGACCATGCGTCCGATCTCGCGCATCGCGTCGAGCGAACGCTCGTGTCCGTAGGCCGGGACTTTGTCGATGTCTGACCGGATCACGATGAGCATGCCCATGATCACGATCGCGTACCACCCGACCCCGATCGCCGCGAGGATCGACTTGGCCGACGCCGTCCATCGGTGCGGGCGGATCATCATGGACGCACCCAAGGCGCTGCCGAGGATTGCGACCATAGAAAGCACCGACCAAATCGAGTCCGCGCCCGATCGGCGACCGGTGAAGCCGCTGACCTCGCTCAGACGCAGAACCCAGAGCGCGATCGCCGCGGTCGCCGCCCCGGTACCCCAGAAACGGATCCCCCACGCCGTGACCAGAGGCCAGCGGATCGGCTTGAACTCGTCCGCACGCGGATCGACCCGATAGAGAATCGTGCCTCGCACCGCCGTGCCACACTCCGGGCAGACCGACCGGATCGAGAGGCCCTTCAATTCGTACCCGCAGACGAAGCACGGCAGTGATCCACGCAGCGACTGGTCCACGCGAGCGCTGCCATCACGCAGCGAATTCCCAGAATCTGCGGAAGAATCACCGGAAACGGCGACTTCATCGGATCGGGACTCGTCTTCTGAGCGTATCACTGGCTAAAAGTTTACGCGGAGACGACCATGCACCGCTCGCATCCTCACGATTCGGACCCAGGACAACGCATGACCGGCATCCAAACCGACCAGCCCGAGCCCACCCGAGCCGAGACTCTCGGGGAGCCCGACCTCACGGCCGATGAAGCCCGGGAACGCATCGAACGCCTCCGCGAGAACATCCGGCAGGTCTACATTGGCAACGTCGACGCGATCGATCGCCTGATCGTCTGCCTGCTGGCCCGGGGCCACGTGCTGATCGAGGATGTGCCGGGCGTCGGCAAAACCGTGCTGGCCACCGCGCTCGCCCGCTCCCTCGACTGCAGTTTCAGCCGCGTCCAGCTCACGCCGGACATGCTCCCCGCCGATGTCCTCGGCGTCTCCGTCTACGACTCGAAGTCCGGCGAGTTCCAGTTCAAGCGCGGCCCGATCTTCGCGAACATCCTGCTCGCCGACGAGATCAATCGAACCACGCCCCGTACCCAGTCGGCCCTGCTCGAATCCATGCAGGAGGCCACGGTCTCAGTGGACGGGCGAGTGATCCGCCTCGACCAGCCGTTCATGGTGGTCGCGACCCAGAACCCCTTCGAGTTCGAGGGGACATATTTGCTCCCGGAGAACCAGCTCGACCGCTTTCTCATGCGGATCAGTCTCGGCTACCCCTCGCCGGAGGCCGAAGCACAGGTGCTCAACCAGCGCCCATCGGAATCTCGCCTGATCGAACTTCTCCCGGTCATGGACCACCAGGACGTCATCCGCCTGCAGCACCTGACCGACCACGTCCGCATCGCCGACGAGATCGTGCAGTACATCATCCGCCTCGCCAACGCGACGCGCGAACACAAGGACCTCCGCATCGGCCTGTCGCCGCGCGGCACGCTCGCGCTCGCGCAAGCGGCGCGCGCCAGAGCGGTCCTGTCCGGACGCGATTACTGCATCCCGGAAGACGTCCTCGAGAACATCGAACCGGTCTGTGGGCACCGTGTCGTTTCGCGCGGCTACCTGCAGACCGGCGATCAGTCCGCCGGGCTCGAAACCCTGCGAGAAGTTGTTCGCGAGGTCGAATCACCCGCGTGACCGCGTCCGCCCGGATCCGATACCCTCGGGACTCGTTTCATGACTTCCGAGGAGGCCTGTACCATGCCACGAATCGTCCGTTTCGAAGCCACCGGCCCGGTCCGAATCGATCCGCAGGAGAAGCCCGTGTTCGTCTGCGGCTGCGGGCTGACGAAGAACTTCCCGTTCTGCGACGGCACCCACAAGGCCTGCAAGAACGAGGAACCCGGCAAGACCTACCGCTACGACCCCGAGTCGGGCAACGCCGTCGAAGTGTCAGACCAGGAGCAGTGAGCCGCGCGGATCAGCGCAGCATGCGCAGCGCCTCGTCGATGGACTGCTTGTACTCGTCGATCACCTCGTAGGTCAGGCCGTTCAGGAGGCAGTGGAAGCGGACATAGTCGGTTTGCTCCATCTCGCGCCGCACGCGGTCGAGCGTCGAGCGCACCCGGATCAGATCGCGACGGAACGAGTCGACCGTGATCGACTCGTCTTCGATCCCCTCGTTGATGCGGTCGATCACCTCGTTGATGAACTCGATCCGGCCGTCGAGGTCGTTGATCCGGCGCTGCTGAGTCCGGATGATCGTCCTCGCCTGACTCTCGCCGCTGACCGCTTCACGCTCCGGGTTCTCCAGATCGAGTTCGCGCAGGAGATGGTCGAAGTTGTCGCGTGCGTCGTCCGCCGCGCCGAGCGAAACAGCTTCGTTCGCGGTCATGGAAAGGATCGCGCGGTCGCCGACGACGAGTTCGGCACGGCTGTCACCGCCGGGGCGGGATGTAAAGAGTCTCCAGGGCGACTGCGACTTATCCGCCCAGATTTCCGTATCGACCAGCATCATCGCGTTGACCAGAAGCCCCGGACGCCCCCGGCGCTCGGCGCGCGTCCGCCAGATCGAGGCTTGCGCCGAGGCGTACTTCGCGTTGACCGCGTCAACGCCGCCCTTGTCGTTGTCCTGAATCACCACCGCCGAGCCGAACGAGGCGTTCGGGCCCACAAAGAACGCATCGGACGTAATGCACAACAGCGCCGCCGCGGAGAAGCACTCGTCGTCCACGTAGAAGATGATGCGGATGTCCTCACCGGCCTTCTGTAAGCCCTCGTAGATCTCATCCAGGCTGTAGAGGTAGCCGCCCGGCGATTTGAGCTCGAAGATGATCACTTCCGCGTTCGCGTTTGACGCCTTCTCGACGCAGGTCTCGAAGAAGTTCTTCGTGAGCTCGACACCGATCGTGCCGTGCGCGGGAACCCGCACCCAGCCGCCCTCGGCCTCCTCAGACGCTTCCTGCTCGCGCTCGGGCTGGCGAGGTCGTTCGGGGGTGTCTTCGTATCGCTCGATTGACTGGACCTCGTTCGCGCCGAACGTCATCTCGACCGTGATCCCCGAGATCGTCGTCTCAATCGTGATTTTGTGAGGCGTCTCCTCAAGCAGGCGACCCGTGAACTCGCGTCCGTCGCGGAGGAACACGGTCACGCCGTTCAGGGCTGACACCGTCGCCTGATCAGCGGAGGCTTCAATCGACGCCTGTTTCGGTTGGGGAGCCGCGAACGAAGCGGACACGAGGACGACGGAGATGACAGCACAGAGCAGCGAGCGGAAGAGCACAGGGCCTCCAGATTCCAGATGAGCCTCGGCGGGCATCCCCTCGGATGCCCTTCAGACGCCGAAACCACAGTATCTCCGGAGAGCCGGGTCGATTTCCAGACCCAACCGCCCATTTACCGAGATTTGGTCTTCAGGCGAATGCGTCTGGCTTGAGAGCCACGATGTCCGGGAGGTTCCGGTAGAAGCCGTCGTAGTCCAATCCGTAGCCGACGACGAACTCGTCGGGGATCGAAAATCCGCGGTAATCGCACGCAACATCGTGGGTCCGCCGGTCCGGCTTGTCCAGCAGGACACACGTGCGGATGCTCGCCGGCGACTGCTCGCTCACCAGGTCGCTCACCAGGCGCAGGGTCGAACCGGTATCGAGGATGTCGTCGATCAGAACCACATGGCGGTCGGCGAGATCCGGAGGCAGGGCGCTCCGCATCGCCGCCCCCTTCGACTCCGTCGATTGGCCGGGATAGCTGCTGACCGTGACCAGACGCAGCGACAGTTTCATGGGCATCGCCCGGATAAGGTCGGCCGCGAACACCATCGCCCCCGTCAGGATCGGGACCATCACCACCCGGTCAGGGTGCGCCAGGGGGTCGTGTCCGTCCTCTCGGACGGCCTCGGAGAGGTCCGCCGAGAGCTGCTTGCCCATGGCACTGACGCGCTCGTTGATCTCGTCGCGGCTGATCAGGATTCGGTCGATCTCGGGGAGCATCTCGGACCTCTTCGTGAATCGGGATCAGGCGTGCAGGCCCAGAATCGACCCGTGCTGGCGCTTCTGGGAGTACCGGTGCAACGCGTCTTCGATCGTGGCGTGCGCGACCTCCGCCGGAAGGATGTCATCCACCTCGACGCCCTTGCCTTCGAGCTGCTTGTAATCCTCCAGGAACCGCTTGAGCATCTTGAAGGTGTGTTTCGGAAAGTCGCTGGCTTTCTGATAATCCGAGTAAACCGGGTCGTTCTTGAGCACCGCGACGATCTTGTGGTCCGGCTGGCCCTCGTCGATCATCGTCATCACGCCCACCGGCCTGGCATCGCAAATGCATAGTGCCGGAATCAGTTCTGTCGAAAACACCAGCACATCGAGCGGGTCGTCGTCCTCGGCCAGCGTCTGCGGCACGAACCCGTAGTTCGCGGGGTAGTAGACCGCCGAGCTCAGCACCCGATCGAGGCGGAGCATCCCGCTCTTCTTGTCGAGTTCGTACTTGTTCGACGACCCCTTCGGGATCTCAACGATCGCGCGAAAATGCCCAGGCAGGGGCTCTCCATCGACCGCCGGGGTCACCTCATGCCACGGATGGACCATCGCGAGAGTCCTTGAGAAGTTCAACGGCTCGGATCGGAGCAAATCGCTCCCGGCACACGCTCGGGGAGACGGACAAGGCATGCTAACGCGGGCACCGATGGAGCGTCGTCGGCCCCCTCGAAACCCCGGAAATTAGCCCGCCGAGGAGCGGCGCCCCCCTACCGGGCGCAGGGCGGGGGGCGTACCCTGCACGCCATGCTGAAACTCGACTACGCTAACTGCCTCTCCGATCGCGTCGGCTCCCACGGACTTGACCCGGCCCTGCTCGACGACGGATCCCCGCTCGCCGCCGGGGCCCGAGAGATCACGGAATCGCTCGAGCGAACCCGCAACACCGGCTGGGAACGCTGGCGTGGCCTCCCGTTCGACCCGGCCCGCACCGCCCATGTTGATGCCATCCGCAAGGTGGTCGACCGCTACGAGGGACGCATCGACAACCTCGTCGTGCTCGGCATCGGCGGCTCCGCGCTCGGCAACATCGCCCTGCAGTCCGCCCTCAACCCGCCCACCCACAACCTGCTCCCCGCCGAACACCGCAGCGACCTGCCGCGCGTGTTCGTCGTAGACAATGTGGACCCGAATTACCTCTTCTCCGTGCTCAACTTCGTCATGGAGAACGATCCTGCACTCGATCGCACGCTCTTCAACGTCATTTCGAAGTCCGGCGAGACCGCGGAAACCGCCTCCCAGTTCATGACCATCCGCTCTCTGCTCATCGAGCGCCGCGGCAAGGACCGCCACGCCGAGCAGATCGTCGCCATCACCGACCCCAAGTCCGGCACGATGCGAAGCATCTGCGATGAGAACGGCTACACCACCCTGCCCGTGCCCGAAGGCGTCGGAGGCCGATTCAGCGTCCTGTCCCCCGTCGGGCTGTTCTCAGCCGCCATGGCCGGTATCGACATCGACTCGCTCCTCGACGGTGCTGCGCGGATGGACGAACGCTGCTCCTCGCCCGACCTGCACGCCAACCCCGCCGCCATGCTCGCGACGCTTCTGGTCGAACTCGGCGAGGGTCGGGGTGTCGTATCGCCCAAGCCAAACCATGTCCTGATGCCCTACGCCAACCAGTTCTACCTGCTCGCCGACTGGTTCCGTCAGCTCTGGGCCGAGTCCCTCGGCAAACGCCACGACGCCTCGGGCAAGGACGGTCGCTTCGCCGGCTTCACCCCGATCAAAGCGCTCGGCACAACCGACCAGCACTCCCAGGTCCAGCTCTACCGCGAGGGGCCGAACGACAAGGTCATCGGCTTCATGGAGGTCGAGAACTTCGGCGAGCCGGCCCATACCGCGTGGGGAGGCGATTTCAGCATCCCCACCGGCCTCGGCGTCGAAGCCCTGACCTACCTCGAGGGCAAGTCGTTCACGCACCTGCTCAACGCGGAGAAGAGGGCCACCGAATACGCCCTCGTCGAGTCCCAGCGCCCCAACTTCACCCTGAAGTTCGAAGGGTCGTCTTCCGGCATCCAGGCCTCCGAAGTCGGCGAATTCATCAACCTCTGGCAGATCGCCACCGCGTACGCCGGGCGGATGCTCGGTATCGACGCCTACGATCAGCCGGCGGTTGAAACCGGCAAACTCGCGACCTTTGGGCTCATGGGGCGTGCCGGCTATGACGAATGGAAGTCGAAGGTCGATAGCCGCCTCGCGCCGACCGATCGCGTGATCGGCTGATGCAACCTGGCCCCACCCGGAACGCGCCGATGGCAGATACGCCCGATCCATCCAAGCGTCGCCTGCCAGATGGCCAGCGCATCACGTTCCTCGGGTCCCAGCCGCCGAGCGGTCCGCCGCGCAACGCCAACGCCCCCGCCGTCCGGCCCACCAAACGCACCTCGCGCCCCACCCCGGACCCGCGGGACGTCGAGAACTCGGACGCGGACCAGCCGGCCGAGCGCCAGCGCTTCCCCGCGATCCTGCTCATCGCACCCGGTTTCATCGCCTTGCTGTTCGCGGCCAGCGCGCCCGAGTTCGTCGGCGACGGCAGCGGCACCGGGACCGCCCTGCTCATCGGCTTCATCGGCATGGTGGGCGCCATCGCCTGCTTCGGCACCTTCGCGGCCTTCAGCAAGGATCGCGGGGCACACACCTTCTGCGCCGTCATGATCGGGATCGCGCTGCTCGCCTACGCCAACTCGTTCCTTCAGCTCAACTGAAAAGAAAGGCGACCCCAAAGGATCGCCTTCCCGTCGTAGGCCCGGCTCCACAGACCGGACGTTCGATGTGACGCGCTCGACTATCGAGCGCGAGGTTCAGCGTC
>JANSXG010000054.1 GCA_024743075.1 bacterium
GGGATCCGCACGCGGACAGCGGCGCTGCCCGAAGCGCCATCGGTCAGGCCCTCTCCCTCGCTCCCGAGCAGGAGGCAGACGCGCGGGTCGCTGTGCTCGCCGAGTTTCCGGGCGAGTTCTCCGGGCGAAACCGCGTCCGGGGCCGTCGTGAGCGCGACCGCGAGAAACCCGGCGCGACGGAGCAGTTCAGCGCCTTCCGAGCCTGCCGGAATGGTCGCGTACGGGACGCGCAGGGCGTGGCCCATCGATACTCGGATGGCCTTTCGATAGAGCGGGTCGCAGCAGCGAGGCGTGATGAGCACCGCGCTGGCCCCGAAGGCCGCGGCGCTTCGGAACACGCCGCCCATGTTGTCGTGGTTGACGAGGTCTTCGGCGAGTACCAGCAGGCGATGTTCCCGGCCGAGCCCGGCGAGGTAGTCGGAGGCGTCGGGAACCGGGAGCCTGCGTCCTGCGCTCAGGCAGCCGCGATGGATGTCGAAGCCTACGATCGAGCCCATGACTTCACGCGACGCGAGATATACCGGGGGCGGGTCGGCGTGGCGCTCCAGAGCCGGGCGGATCGCCTCGAGCGCGTGTTCGGTCACCAGCACGGATTCCGCTTGGTACCGGGCGTCGCGCAGCAGCAGCAGCGAGACCACGAATCGGCCCTCGGCCATGAACAGTTCGTCGCGTCCCCGCAGGTCGGCATCGCGTACATTCCGGTACGGAGCAACACGCTCGTCCTCGATTTCCGTGATGGGAATGATCTGCATCCGCCGGAACGCTTCAGGAAGGGAATGACACGGAGATGTGCCCGATGACACGCACGAATCGAACGACTGCCGACCGCTCCATTCTGCGGTATTCCGCCCCGCTCTGCGTGGGCGTGCTCGCGCTGGGCACGCTTGGCGGGTGCGACGGACCCGAGAGCGTGGTGGCGACGGAGGAAAACTCGCAACCGAGCGACGCCGCGCCGCGGTCCCCCGAGGCCACCGATCGGCCAGCGTCAAGCGGCGTAGACCTCTCGGCGACCGTGACCGTCGAGGGGATCCGCATCGCGATCCCCGACCGCTGGCAACCCGCGACGACAGCTTCGACCTTTACCGCGGTTCAGTACACCGTGCCGTCGCCGGACGGTGACGCGGGCCAGAACGCGACGTTCACGATCTCAACCCCGATCGGCGGCGGGCTCATGTACAACCTGCTCCGCTGGGACCGCCAGTTCCGTGGTGAGGACGCTTCGACTTCGACCTGGATCACCGTCGACGCGGACCAGCAGACGGTCCACTTTGTCGGACAGGGCCCGTTCGATACCGGCCTTCCCGGTTCGACCGGCGTCCAGGAAGACACCATGGTGCTGGGAGCGATCCCGATCGTGAACGGCCCGGAACAGGTCGAAGTCGGCGAACCCGACGATGCGGGGCGGTACGAATTCGCGGTCGATGAGAACTCGCAGCCGATGCGGCTGTCGAACGTGTTCATCAAACTCACCGGACCGGCATCGGTGGTCGAGAACGCTCGCGCCGAGTGGGACGCGATGCTCCAGAGCATCGAGATCCGCGATGTCAGCAACTGGGCGACGCCGTGAGCGAGCCCGAGGAGTACCGCTTCGGCGATCTCACGGTCAACCGGTTCGACCTGTACGAGATCGCCGTGCAGTGCCCGCCGATCGAGGCGTCGTTTCTGGATGCGGTCCACGCCGGGAACCCGCGTGCGCTCGGTGAAGACTTTGCCGGCCCGGCCGGTGTTTCACGGGCATGGCTGGCGATGGGTGATGACCGTCGCGCGATCGCAACCGATCTCGACGACGAGCCGCTCCGCCACGCCGTGCGTCGGCTTGCTGAGGCGCAGGGCAACGGAGCGGTCGAGCGCCTCACAGTCCGCGAGCGTGACGCTCTGGAAGTCGGAGACCGGTCCGATGTGATCGCCGCGCTGAACTTCGCGGTCTGTGAACTCCACCGACGCGACCGACTGCTCACCTACCTGCGGAACTCCCTGTACCGACTCGAACCCCGGGGCGTGCTGGTGTGCGACCTGTACGGCGGCGTCGACGCGATGCTCCCGGGCACGAGCGAGCAGACCATCGAGACCGAGCAGGGGGAGTTGGTCTACATCTGGGAACAGATCGAAGCGGACGCGACCACGGGCCGGGTCAGCAACGCCATCCACTTCAAGTTGCCCGACGGAACCCGCATCCAACGCGCGTTCGAGTACGACTGGCGACTCTGGTCACCGGCCGAGCTCCGCGACGCCATGCGCGAAGCCGGTTTCAGCACGACCGAGGTCTACGCTCACTACGGCGATGCGATGGACGAGCACGGAAACCTGCTCGTTGAGCCGATCAGCACCGATGACAATCCGGACGGTCCCGTCCCGGAACTCGACGACCAGTGGGTGCTGTATATCGCCGGGCGCGTCTGAGCGCACGGTCCCTTCGAATCAGAACTCGTAGACGAGCTCGGCGAAGTAATCGAGGTTGTTCTTCTCGTTTCTCGCGCTGCTGTTGTAGCGGTCCTCAAGACTGAGACGGAGTTTCACGTTGTTCTTGTCGTTCAAGCCGATCTCCCAACCGGCTCGGACCTCCGCGCGGAACTCGCCGGACTCGGCGAGATCGGGGAAGTAGTCCGCAGCGATCTCGATGCGCTGACGCTCGGTGAAGTAGTGGCTGAACGCGAACGCGACGATGGCCTCGGGGTCGATGTCTTCGTTCGGACCGTTGAATTGGCGCGAGGCGCCAAGCCCGAGCCGCGTCGAGAGCAGTGTCTCGTCGTTGTCGAGGAAGCGGTAGACCAGTCCGGTGCCGCCTCGCAGGCGCGCGTCGTAGTCGAGGAACTCAGCGAGCTCCAGTTCGGATTCGAGGAAACCGGACCACTTGGACTCGCCCCGGAGCCACTCGTTGCGGGCACGGACGGTGAAGCGGTTCTCGGTGCGATCGCCGTCGCGCCGGGTCTGCTGATAGGTGCTTCTCAGGGTGAGGATCGTGTTCTCGGCGTCGCGTTTGGCGGTCGCGACGACCCGAGCCGAGTCGCTGTCCGTCGAGCCGCGCGAACCGCTGAGTCCGAGCTGCAGGCGTCCGGACCACGAGGCCTTGGGCGGCTCGGGAAGGCGCTCCGGCTTGGTCGTCGGCGGTACGTCCGGCGGCGTGACGCCGCTCTCGACCTCTGCCTGCTCGCCGGGCCGGATGGTCTTCGGCGTCTCTGGCGGTTCGCTGACCGTGCGGACGCGGGTCAGGGCGAGCCTCTCGATCGTGATGTCGCCCAGCGCGCTGTGGCTGAGCACGACCGAGCTGGAGTTCACCTCGACGAGGATCCCTCGGAGCTGGTCGCCGTTGCTGAGAATCAGCCCGACCTCGGCGTTGATCAGTTCGGGCAATCGCACGAGCGGGTCGCCCGCCGAAGAACCGACCGGCTGCTCCACCGCTTCCGCGGCTTCCGCGTCCGCTGCATCGGCCCAGGCCACCGGGCCGCACAGCCCGAGCGCGGACGCGACGACCGCGGGGATGAAACAGATGGACCGAATCGTGAGCATCGGCGGACAAGACCTCTCTTCGCGGGAGCGCAGACAGACGGTTTATCGGCAGATTCAGGGGACGCGCAAAAACGAACAGGCCCGCGACGAGCGATAACCTCGCGCGGGCCATGAGTTATCGATCCGTTGTGATCAGAAGCCGTACACGAGCAGCACGAAGTAGTCTGTATCGCTCTCGGGATCCGCCAGCGTGTCGCGACGGTTCTCGACGCCGAGTCGCAACGAGAGGTTCCCGTCGTCGTTGAGTTCGATCTGATACGCGGCGCTCGAGACGAGCCGATATTCGTCCATCTCATCGAAGTTCGGGTAGTACGTCACGCTCGTGACCAGCGACTGGTTCTCGGTGACCTTCGTCTCGAAGTCGAGCCCGACCAGACCGTTTGCGTACCCGTCATTGACATTGCCGAACGAGTAGGTGTAGCCGGCACCGACGCGCGCTTGCAGCGTCGCGTTCTCGTCATCGATGATCTTGTAGCCCAAGCCGGCTGCGCCGCTGACGCGGTTCTCAAAGTTCTGGAACTTGTTGTACTCGTGCGAGCCCTCGACGAAGACGGACCATGGCGAGTCGTCGCCGAGTTTCCAGTCGTTCCGAGCCAGAGCCGTGAAACGGTTCTCGGTATCGCTGGAATCCTCGTTCGCGTACTTGTACGTCAGCGAGAGATTGAAGATGTTCCGGTTTGTTTCCTGGGAGGCCTTGAAGCCCGCGCGCAGGTTGTCGGAGTCGGTTGAGCCACGCGAGCCGTTGAGACCGAGCGACAGTTCGAGGTCCCAGGGGTAGGTCTGCGGCACCGCGTCCTCGGCCTCCTCAACCGCCGATCCGTCCTGTCCGGCTGCGAGGCCGGCGATCGCGACGCCAAGCCCGGCGACGACCGCGAGTTTCCAATCCATCATGTCTGCTCCTCCGAGCTCTTATGCGTCGTGAGATCGGCTCGGGAGTTTCCGGGCGCTCCGCGCCACGCCCCGGCCGGGGAAACCTAAGAAGATACGGTTCCCCACCGGATAGCGAAACCGGGGAATCCAGCATCCCGCGAGAATGAGGTCGCTTTGGAGCGATCAGTCCCCCGACGGTTCGTCGGGCGGATCGATGCGTGCCCCCTGCGGCGTCGCCAGCACCGGATTCTGTCTCGGGTCGACCGGCGACCACTGGACCTTGGTCGCGCCGAGCAGCGTGCCCGTCGCGAACGCCAGATCGGTTTGGGCGATCTGGTAGTCGGCCAGTGCGCGGACCTCGGCGGACTGGGCGTCGGCGAGGTTCGTTGCGGCATCGAGCACGTCCGTCGATGTTCGCAGGCCGACATCGAACTGGTTCCGTTCGGCCTGCAGGGTACGCGCCGCGAGCAGCACCCGCTGCCGGGCCGCGAGAATGCGCTGCCAGGACGCCTCGAGCTGATCCAGCGCGCCGAAGACCTCCTGGCGGATCGAAAGCTCGCGAGCCGCCTTCGTGCTCAGCCGCTGCAGCCTCGCGACGATCGCCTGCTGCGTCCGCGACTTCGCGGCCTCGTTGCCTATCGGCGTCTGGAAGTTGAAGCCGACCGTCCAGTCCGCGAAGTCGCCGTCGGCGAGCGTGTCGAACGAATCGTTAAACGACGTACCGAGTCCGTTGTAGCGGTAGGTGTAATCGAACGCGAACGATGGCAGCTGCTGGTTTCTGCGGAATTCCACCGTCGACTCGTCCTGCGCGAGGCGCAGCTCGAGTTCGAGCAGCTCCATGCGCATGTTCATCGCCGCCTGGACGAGCGTCTCACCGTCGAGTTCGTACGGCACTGGATCGGGATCGGTACCGATCTCGAGATAGGGCGCGCCGTCGATCGAAAGTCCAGGCGCGTTCAGGATTACCTTCAGCGTTCGCAGGCGCTGACGGACATCGGTCTCGGCAAGAATAATTCCTTCAAGTCGGTCGGCCACACCGGACTGCGCGCGAGTGATCTCGATCTCGGCGGCGTCGCCGGCTCGGACGCGGCGCTCGGCTTGATCCAACTGCTCGACGGCGAGCTCGTACTGACCCCGCCGGACATCGAGAAGCTTCTGAGCGGCGTACAGGTCCCAGTACGCCCGATCGACCGACGCCAGCGTGCGGATGACCTCGAGCTTCGCGAGGGCCTGCGCGATCTGCGACTCGAGCGCCGCGATGCGGATCCCGAACGTATTCGCGCGACGCCCGAAGTTTCGCAGCAGCGGCTGGGAATAGGACAACTCGAAGTCGCTCGTGTACGACGGATTCAGCGTGGAGAAGGCGTTGTCGGTCTGAAACCGGTTGAAGGGCAGGTTGAAGTCCACTGTGCCGCCGGATCGCAGCGGGATGCTCACCCCGAGGTTGTAGGAGTCGCGCCGCGTCTGAGAGCCATCGAGGTTCGACGAGGTCGGCTGATCGGTCTCGCCCCGGGTATAGCCGGCGCTGAAAACCGCTTCGAACGCCGCTTCTTCCTCGGTCAGGCGGAGTTCGCTCGTCGTCGGGTTGATCAGCGAGACGCGCAGGTCGAGGTTGTTCTCGAGTGCGAGCGCCCGGCACTCCTCCAGCGTCAGCGTGCGCCGTTCCATTTCCGCGAACGGATCGATCGCAGCGGGCTCGACCTGCTCGCCCTCCACCTGGTTTCTCGCCTGCGCCGTAAGGTCCAGCGGCTGGATGGTCCGAAGGCGTTCAAGCCTCACGCGCACGCCATAGTCGGCATCGACGGTCTGGAAGGGGCTCGAGCACGCACCGACGCACGCGATGAGCACAGCGCACGCCGAGGTCAGCAGGGTCTTGGTCGTCATGTTTCGGCTTCGGTTCCGTCGCGAGAAGGGATGGTCGGGAGATGAATCAGAGCCGCTCAATCGTGGCGGAGCGCTTCGATCGGGTCGAGCCGGGCCGCCTTCAGCGCCGGACCGAGTCCGAACACGATACCAACGAACGCGGAGAAGCCGACCGCCAGGACCATGGTCCACATCGGGATTTCGGCCTGCGCGAGCGAGAACTTGCCGTCGGTCAGCGTCTCCCAATCGGTGGTCTGCAGCGCCACCGTGGTCGCCTGTGCGAACACCAACCCGACCGCACCGCCACCGATGCAGAGGATCACCGCCTCGATCAGGAACTGCAGAAGAATCACCAGCGGGTTCGCGCCCACCGCCTTCCGCAGCCCGATCTCGCGGGTCCGCTCGGACACGGACACGAGCATGATGTTCATGATGCCGATGCCGCCGACCAGCAGCGAGATACCCACGAGCACGCCGGCGATGATCGTCATGCTGCGTGCGGAGTCGTTGATGACATCGAGCTGCTGCTGCAGACCCTGCACGCGCCAGGTGTTGGGCCAGTTCGGATCGAGGTTTCGAGAGCGGCGGAGGATGAAATCGATCTCGGCCGTCGATTCGTCGAGCATGTTCGTCCCGACCATCTCCGCCGAAACGCGGGGCCAGAACCAGTCTTCGAGCTTCTCAAACGTGTCGTACGGAATGAAGACCTCGGACTCGATCTCATCCTCGCCGAAACTCATCGGGGGCTCGCGCGTCTCGACGACGCCGACGATAAGGAACCGGCGTCCCTTGATCTGGATGTACTCACCGACGCCGTCGTTCGCGAGCTCGAGTTCGTCGATCGCCAGATCGTTGATCAGGCAGACATCTCGCTGCTCCTGCATGTCCGTCCAGTTGAGCGGACGCCCGAAGATCGGGTAGCGGCGTTCCACCTCGTGCCACGGCGGCTCGATGCCGATGACCTCGACACCCGGCTTCACCACGGTGTTGCTGCGCACTTCCATGCCGCGCCCGGCAAACAGCGTGATGTTCTTAATCAGCGTGGCGTGCTCACGAAGCTGCGCAACATCGCGCTGATTCACTTTGATGTCCGACCAGCGGACCTTGCCGTCGAGTTGGTCCGGGCGTGTGCCACGAACAGTGATCTTCTGCGTCCCGAGCTCCTCGAGACCAGAAAGCACGTGGGCCTTCATGCCCGCCATCGCCGAGAACACGGTCGTGATCGCCCAGACACCGATGATGATGCCCAGACAGGTCAGCATCGCGCGGACCTTGTTGGCCCAGATCTGGGTGAACGCGAACGCGACGGTCTGGGTGAGCAGGCGGATCAGAATCACGGCGCCACCTCCTCGAGTTCACTGATGGCTTGTGAGCCGCCCGTTACCGTCGCGCGAGCGGACGCGTTGTCCGCCGCTTGCTTGATGAACGCGAGGTGAATCGGGTCCTCATCGGTCGGGTGATCGCTCATGATCTTCCCGTCCTTCAATCGCACGATGCGGTGCGCGTGGCCGGCAATATCTTCCTCGTGCGTGACCATGACGATCGTCTGCCCCTCGGCGTGCAGCTCTTCGAACAGTTTGATGATCTCTTCCGAGGTGGTGGAGTCGAGGTTGCCCGTCGGTTCGTCGGCGAGCAGCATGGCCGGGCGGTTCACGATCGCCCGGGCGATCGCGACGCGCTGCCGCTGGCCGCCGGACATCTGGTTCGGCTTGTGCCCGACGCGGTTGCCCAGCCCGACGCGATCGAGCGCAGCCTTCGCCGAGCGGCGCGATCCCATAAACCGCTTACGCGAGTACAGGAGGTTGAGCTGTACGTTCTTCAACGCGCTCGCGCGAGGCAGAAGCTCGAACGTCTGGAAGACGAAGCCGATTTCCTCGTTGCGAACTCGGGCGAGTTCGAAGCCGCTCATCCGGTGCGTCGGCTTGCCGTTGAGGATGTACTGACCGTCGGTCGGCTTGTCGAGGCAACCCAGGATGTTCATCAGCGTGGACTTGCCGGAGCCGGACGAGCCCATGATCGCGACGAACTCGCCCTTCTCGACCTGGAAATCCACGCCACGCAGCGCGTGCACGCGCTCGGCGCCCATCTTGTAAACCTTCGTGATGCCGCTGACTTCAATCGTCACGCTTACTGCCCCCGACCCGCGATGCGCTGGGCGGGACCTTCGCCGCCGCCCCGGCCCTGGCGAGCCTCGACCGCGTCGCCGTGGTCCATGGTCCGCAGCGAAGCGAACGGCCCGCTGATCACCTGCTCGCCGACTTCCAGCCCCGCATCGATGGCGGTCTTCTGGATGCTCGACGCGATCGTCGTCACCGGGCGCATCTTCGCGACGCCGTCCTCCAGCACGAACACGATCTGCACGCGCGGGCGCGAGGTGTCGATGAGCGGCGAGGATCGGACCTCCAGCGGCAGTTCGTCGAACCGCTTGTCCAGAACCGCCTGGCTCGGGACAACGATCGCGTTCTCGTAACGCTCGACCTCGATGTCAACGTTGGCGCTCAGGCCGGAGAACAACCGGTCTTCGGTCGGATCGAGCACCACCTCGGCGTCAAACACGTTCGCGCCGTCATTGCTCGCGCGCGACTGCAAGCCGATCCGGCGCAGGCGACCGGTGAAGACCCGGCCGGGGTAGGGATTCAGGTACACCGAAACCCGCTGACCCTCTTCGACCTTCGGAGCGTCAACCTCGGTCAGCTGTGCTTCCACGAGCATCTCCGAAAGGTCGGCGATCGTCATGATGACCGTACCGGCGTTCTGGATCGTACCCAGCGCGACCTCGCCCTCGCGCGAGTTCACCTGCGTGATCACGCCGTCGATGGGAGCGCGAATCGTCGTGTATTCCAGGTTCTCGCGAGCCTGCTCCACATCGGCCCGGCCGACCGCCACGTTGGCGCGCGCCGACTCGACATTCGCCACCGAACCTTCGAGGTTCGCGTTGGCCGACTCGTACGCGGCCCGCCGGCTGTCGAGTTCGTTCTCGCTGGTCTCGAGCGCCGCACGCGAGATGTCACCGCTGGAAAACAGTTCCTGATTGCGCTCGAAGTCGGCGAGCGCCTTGTCGAGATTGCTTTTGATGCCCACGAGGTTGGCCCGGTCCGCCGCCAGTCTCGCTTCAGATGCCTTCAGGGCTGCCTCGTCGGAGAGAAGTCGCGCCTCCGATGCCGCCAGACGCGCTTCCAGTTCCTTGCGATCGAGCTCGACCAGGACGTCGCCCTGCTTGACCTCGTCGCCCTCGAGAAGGGGGATCCGCACGATCGTCGCCGAAACGCGCGAAGCGATCTGCACCTCGCTCCGGGGGGTGATCGTGCCGGGGGCCGCGATGGTGCGGACGAGTTCGCCCCGACCGACCACCTCGACATCCACCTGCTTCGGCGCGTTCGCCTGGGCCTGAGCCTCCCAGTAGGCGTTGACCTTTGGCCAAAGAAAGACCGCCGCGGCTCCACCTAGCAGGGCGACCACGAGCACGATCCCGACGGTCCATTTCAAGAATCCGATCACGCCTTCCACGAACAACCCTCCAGAGGGGAGACAGGCACGCTCACCGTGCGGATCTTTCGAGAAAGATCCGCCAAGATGCATGTGCAAACAGATTTCCACGCTCCCTCAAGGGTTCGACGCACAGACCCTCAGGGATTCACCAGTGTAGACACTGAGTTCTACCGCTGACAGGCCGTCGCGACGCAGCCGATCGCCAGCCGTTTCCGGCAAATGTCGCCCCCGATAACCGGCTTCGGACCCGCTCGATCGTCGCCCCCGATCGGGTACCCTTGGCCCATGGGCAAACGAGTCCTCCACGACAAATGGTTCAAGCTCGCCAAGGAAGAGGGCTACCTCTCTCGCGCGGCGTACAAGCTCAAGCAGATCGAGCGCAATAAACGCCTGTTCCGGGGCGGCATGCAGGTCCTCGACCTCGGCTGCGCCCCCGGGGCCTGGCTCCAGGTCGCCCGCGAGTTCGTCGGCCCCAAGGGCGTCGTGGTCGGGCTCGACCTGCAGGAAGTCCGCCACACCTTCGACGACAATGTCCACCACTTTGTGGGCGACGCCTTCAAGTTCCCCAGCGAGACCCTCAAAGAGGCCGCCGGCGGACGCTTCGACATCGTCCTCTCCGACATGGCCCCGAACACCATTGGGCACGGCGACGCCGAGCGATCGGTCACGATGGGCCACCAGATCCTCGAGATCACCCCCGAACTGCTCAAAGCCGACGGCCACCTCGTCTTCAAGGTCCTCGAAGGCAGCGGCTTCCCGGAACTGCTGGCCGCCAGCAAGAAGTTGTTCCAGGACTGTCGCCCCTACAAGCCCCCGGCCAGCCGCGATGTCTCACGCGAGATCTACATCGTCGGCATGGGCTTCAAACGCAGCGAGGCCCCGGAGAAGCGCCCGGAGAAAAAGCGGATCCCGCCGCATCTTCGGTTTACGGAGGAGGAGTTGCGGGGGAAGTGAGGGAACGGCAGCTCCTATGAACCCCTCCCGACTGTTAGTTTTCTCGCAAACTGTTGCCATCAAATATGATGCCAACGGAAGACATTCGCAATTACAACGTGATCTGCAAGACATTTTGTTTACAAAACCTGGCTGTTATGACAGGAAATCTATGCTTGCAAGAATCGTGGCCAGGGCCTACATTCGGATATGGACCTAGATGGCAAAATATCGGTAGCTGCGTAGCAACCAAGTTATTGCCACGAGTTTATACGAAGGAAATGCAGATGAAACACAATGCATTGACAGCGATGTTCGTGCTCACTGCTTCGAGCACCCTACACGGACAACAGTGCGTTTCGATTCACAATGAAGCACATGCGTCTTACGATATGACGCTGTGCTTAGAAGAACCGTGCATGTTTGAAGAAGCTGTCGGCATTGCATACGTGTTCGCCGCGGGATCGAATCTTCCGATATCTTGTGGCAACCCGCAATTCTCTTCAGACGCTGACATCAATATTTTCAGCGGTTACGGGACCACCTCAGCGCATGCCTCTGCATTCGGATTCGAGGGATGGTCATCTGCAAGCTTATCTCCGTCCTGCCTATCGGTTTCCATCGACACCATCAATGGCGTCTATATAAGTTGCGCCGAATGCGGCCACCTCATTACCGGAGGCGGCGCAGCCGGCGTGAGCATCAATACCCAAGTGGACTGCCAATGGTCCATGGATTTCGTGATCAGCATTCAGATTGACTGCTACCAAGACGGTGACCCGCAAACGGATCCGGGAGAGCTATCGGCTTCGGATATTTTTTATATTTCGCACTTGGACGCCAACGGCAACCCCACCGTCTCGGTGTTTAGTTCTCGGTGCAATCCCGCCACACAGATCAAGTGTAATGACGACGGAACAGCTACAGTCACGATATCAGGCGGACCCGGGCCGATCAGCTTCGGCTTGATCCCGCGCGGGGACCTGTCTCATTTCGATATGGACGACGATGGACGCGTCAATGATCTCGACGTGGCAGCCTTGACGAATATCCTTCCCCACACGGTGACGGGACCGAATGACCCCCTGCGGATCTTTGATTTTGATGGAAACGGAATGGTTGCATCCGACGATCTTTCGATATACGAATCACTTGTTGACACTCTGAACCAAGGCGTAGCCGGCGATGCGAGCGGAGACGGGCTTACAAACTGTGACGATCTCGCAAGCGTCTTGGCCCATCAGTTCGACCCCGCAGTCGGAGCCTGTAATCCCGCTTATCGCATAGAATTTGACTGGGATCTTGACGGCGACAACGATGCCGATGACCGCTTGCAAATCCTCCGCGCCATTCAACCTGCAGACTATAACGGCGACGGATTACTCACTTTCTTCGATATAAGCGCTTTCCTAGACGAATACAATAATCAAACACCTGACGGTGACTTTAACGGCGACGGTCTCTGGAACTTTTTCGACGTTGACGCATTTCTAGTCCAGTACAACAACCCGTGCTGATCAGTCTGGACACGGTTCGCGAATATTCTCCTATTAATATCTTGACATATCGCAACCGAACACGACGGTAGTCAAAAGGCCCCCGCCCCTTTCGGGGCGGAGGTCTCGATCTGCACCAGCGATAAGCCGGGTTCTGTTCACGCGGAAACCAGTTCCGCGCTGCGACCATTTCTCTCGTCGCGCCGTTGCCGACGCGATCACAAGCGACCTACCCGCCGCCTTCCGCCCGGGCCGGGCGTCCGGTCTTTCGACCGGCGACGGCTGCATGGTCTTGCACGCAGCATGGTGACCGTGCCACGCCTGTCGCCAGGCGCGCGGTGCGCTCTTACCGCACCGTTTCACCCTTACCTGTGCCCCGAGCCGGCCGTAACCGGCCCGAAGCCATCGGCGGTGTCCTTTCTGTTGCCTGTCCACGCCCCTCGATCGTGGGGCGCGTGGGCGTTACCCACCGCTGTGCCCTGTCGTGCCCGGACTTTCCTCCGACGCGCCCCGGTTCGGTCCCGAAGGATTGAACCGGATGCGCCGGCGGCCGCGTGCCGGTGCAAGCGTGGATTTTACCCGGTTCCCCGACCGATTCCCGATACTCTGTGCCAGCGATGAGCGATCTGTTCGAACAGCCCGCGGAAAACGCCTCTGGGAGTGCTGAAACAGCACCCCCGCGCCCGGCCCTGCTCTGGCTGGACCCGGAGCAGGCCGCCCTGCTCCGCTCGGTCGCCGACCACGCGGGCCTCGAGGTGGTTCAGGCGGGCATGCCCGCCTCGGCGCGTCGCAGCGCGTCTTCTGATGTTCTCGACGCCTTCGAGAACGCCCAGCCCTTCGACGACCTGCGCCACGCCGTGGCCTCGACGGACGCGAAGGTCGTCCTGCTGGCCTCGGGCGGCGAGGACGATCGCGGCGCCTCGATGCTCGACGACTTCGAACTGGTTCAGACCTGTCGCGAGCGCGGCATCGCCCTGTTCGCCATGGAGCCCTCGCCGGGCTCGGTGGTGGACCTCTCGAAGTTCGAGGCCGCCGAGGGCATCGACCCGGTCCGCATGGTGCCGATGCTGCGCGACAGCCGCGTGTTCGGCGACGCCATGGAACTGCTCGACCAGCTCGGGCGGGTCCGGACCGTCGCCATCTCCGCCCGCTGCGGCCCGCGCCAGGGCACGCTCGGCGCCCGCCTATACGACGCCATGGCCATCGTCCACGCCCTGCTGGGGCTCCCCGACCGGATCGACGCGTCGGTCGTCACCGGCGTGACCGGCTCGGGCGTCTACCAGGAGCCGGCGACGAGCATCCGCAAACTGCGGGGCGACCTGACCGCGAACATCCGCTTCGCCGGCGGGCGAGCCGCATCGCTGGCGCTGTCAGACCGCGCCGGCGCGTGGGCCCGGGGCGTAACCGCGCTGGGCGAGAAGGGCTGCCTGCGCGTGAACGATGCGGAACTGGAGCTGACGGGCATCAACGGCGAACTGCTCGACCGCTCCTCGATCGCCCCGCCCTTCGACCCGGCCTCCGGCGGGCCGGACCGGGCCGCGGCGATCATCGCCGACCAGCTCAAGCGCGCCCTCGATGTCCACGCCCCCCAGCCGACTCCGATGGACCGGGCGAGGGTGCTGGCGATGTGCGAAGCCGCGATCCTCAGCGCACGGACGGGTGAAGCGGAGTACCCGCAGACGATCCTTCAGATGGGCGGGCAGCGATAGGGGCGATCAGTCTGCCGCTGGCTCTTCGACGGGGACCGGTTCGAACCTGGTCTGGACAATGCCGCTCGCGAATTCTTCATTGAAGCGTTTCAGAGCTTCGGCGGCCTGCTCGTTGTCCATGTGTAGGCGAGAGCGGTAGTACACCATCCACGGCTCTTCCTCGAATGACCTTCCGGTCCCGGAGCCACCGCTGCCGCCGTTCCCTCCGTTACGCGAGCCGATGCGGCTATCGCCTCGACCGGCTTCTCCGCCGTCGCCGCCGCGCAGCCAGCAGGTTGCCGTTCTTGCCGATGGCCGACGACCAATTTCTCTCAGACGCTCATGCGTGATTTCGATCCGGGGAGAATCCGTTCTCGCAATCGCACTGCCGTAGTAAATCAGACTACCGCCATTGCCACCATCGCCCCCGCCGATCGCCCCGTTTCCACCACGCCCACCGGTGACTTCTACATCGCTCACCAGAATCGGAGCACGCAGTTCAAGGTCACCTCCATCGCCGCCGTCCTCTCCGCCAACTTGAGCGTCGTAACCGGGAAACGCGTGCAGTTCACCTCGGATGACGATGCCGGTCATGCTCGATAGTTTCATGCGGGGTGACCCCTCATCACGAGACTGCGGCTCAGCGCCGCGGAGCACACCGTCGATCACCAGTTCACCGACGACCCGAAGATCGACGGGGCCGGTGAAGATGATTTCTTCGTCGGGAGCGATATAGAAGTTGTTGACGAGGATCACGCCGCCGGGATGAGTCAATACCTTCCGCGCAGGCGGGCTGGGTTCTGTCTCCGCCGTTTGCGTGGCGCAGACGTTCGCCATTGCGATCGAAAGCACAGCAACAATCCCAATCAGCAATCGGGCTGGGTTCATCGGCATCCTCTCTTGGGTGAGTCTGGGTCAACACGGACCGCCCCGCCGCACCTCAGGGTGGGCGTCCGAGCAATTGCTACGTTCGCGTGCGGAATCAGTTCGCCAGAGAGTCGACGTGGTCGGCGAAGGCGAAGTCCTTCTCCGAGATGCCGCCGGCGTCGTGGGTGGACAGGGTCAGGGTGACCTTGTTCCAGCGGATGAGGATGTCGGGGTGGTGCTGGACTTCCTCGGCGTGGTCCGCGGCCTGGTTGACGAACTTCATCGCCTCGACGAAGTCCTTGAACTGGAAGGTCCGCTGGATGGACCCGTTCATCTCCGACCACTGGTCCAGGTCTTCGAGCTTGGCTTTCACGGTGTCTTCGCTGAGCTTTTCGACCACGGGTGGCCTCCTCGTCGAGATGCCCGACGCCTCGGGAGGGGTCGGGGGAGTTTGCGTTCACTAGCGTAGGCGAAGCCCCCGGAGTGTGCGCGCGATTCGGGGCGCCGTCCAACGGGCGAGAGCGAGCGGTATCGTGTCGGCGATGGCCCACGGTCCGGATCGCCCGCCAACGACGAGAATCGCGCCCTCCCCGACGGGGGCGCTGCATTTGGGCAACCTGCGGACCTTCCTGATCAACTGGGCGATGGCGCGGCGCGAGGGCTGGAAGATCGTCCTGCGCATCGAGGACCTCGACGGGCCACGCGTGAAGCCGGGCTCGATCGAGCAGTGCATCGATCTCCTGTCGTGGGTGGGGATCGACTGGGACGAGGGCCCGCTGATCCAGTCGGAGGACCTTGGCCCCTACGAGCGGGCGATGACCGCGTTGGCGCGCGCCGGCGTGGTCTACCCGTGCGAACTGACGCGCTCGGAGATCGAAGCCGCGGCCTCGGCCCCGCAGGAAGGGTCGGGCGAGCTGCGCTACCCGCCGGAACTGCGTCCGGAGCTGATGCCCCGCGAGTTCGACGACGGCGGCACGAACTGGCGCTTCGTGGCCAGCGACGCCCTGGTCCGGTTCACGGACCGCTTCGCCGGCGAGCAGGAGCGGAACGTCGCCCAGAGCGTGGGCGATTTCGTGGTCTGGACCAAGCGTGGCCAGCCGAGTTACCAGCTCGCGGTGACCGTGGACGACGCGGCGCAGGGCGTGACCCACATCGTGCGAGGCGATGACCTGCTGGACTCGGCGGCCCGTCAACTGCTGCTCTACCGGGCGCTGGAACTGCCGGGGCCGATCGAGTGGGTGCACCTGCCGCTGGTCATCGGCGAGGACGGCAAGCGCTTGGCCAAGCGCCACGGCGACACGCGAACCGCGACCTATCGCGAGCGGGGCGTCGATCCCGAGCGTCTGGTCGGACTGATCGCGTACTGGAGCGGGGCGAGCGACGAGCGAACCCCGATGGCGCCATCGGAGTTCGTTGAGCGGTTCGAACTGAGTAGGATGTCGGCTGACCCGGTGGTGTTCACCCAGGAGGACGACGCGTGGCTGCTCGACGAATCCCGGCGATCCTGATCAGCGCGCTGTGCGTGGCGATTCCCGTGCTCGGCGCAGGCGGATGCTCCGGGGGCATCACCGAACCGACGGCGACCGAGGACAACCGCTACCTCGTCCCGGCGACCATCGGAGGCGAGAAGTTCGTGCTCGAGACCTCGCTCACAGACGAGCAGCGACGCCTTGGAATGGGCGGACGCGAGGAGATCCCTGAAGACCGCGGGATGGTCTTCGCGTTCCCGGCCTCTCGCAATGGTGTGCAGCGGTTCTACATGGCCGGCTGTCTGGTGGACATTGATATTGCGTACGTCGACGACTCGGGACGTGTCACGAAGATGTACACGATGCCGAAGGAGCCGCCCCGGGGCGAGGACGAGACGCTGGACGAGTACATCGCCCGCCTGCCGCTGTATTCGAGCGGCGTGCCCGTCCGATATGCGGTCGAGCTGAAAGCCGGAACACTCCGCAGACTCGGGGTGAAGGAAGGCGATCGGATCGAAATGGACTGGGAGTGGCTGAAGGAGATGGCCCGGTAGTCCGATGCTCTGCGAGTGGCCCGGGTGCGATCGCACCCGCCCCGGAACCGGGTAATCCAGCCCGACGACCGAGGCGACGGCCGCCAGGGAGCTCGGCGTGGCCAACAGTCATCACGGCAAACACGTGCACACGCTGACGGTCGTTCACGGATCGGGCGAGACCGAAGCGCATCGGGCGTGGGCGTTCCTCGCCGCGGCGTGGGACGACCTCGGCCCCTCTCCGAAACTGCACTGCTGCTCGGTCGCTGAGGCCTGCGAGCGCCTCAGCGAGGCGTTGGGCTCGGCGGTGCTGATCTTCGCCCGCCCCGAAGACCTCAGCGGCAACGCGGTGTTCTCCCTTCTGGATCACCTGTGGGAACAGAGCCTTCCGGCGGTGCTCATCGTCGACGAACGGAACGAGAACACGGAGCGCCTCGGCGGTCGCGGCACGATCGTGATGGACCGCGACTGCGGCGCCGCGTCGATCGCTTCGGCGCTCTTCGCGCTCGCGGAGCGACAGGGATTCGTCCGCACCGTGCAGACCGAGTTGCGGATCGCGAGCCGATTCCAGGGCGGGCTCCGGGGAGAGATGGACAAGATTCACGAGGAACTGCAGCTCGCGGCGTCGGTGCAGCGCGAGTTTCTGCCCGACTCGCTGCCGCAGGTGGACAACGTGGACTTTCGCGTGTTCTTCCGCCCGGCGGGCTACGTCAGCGGCGACATCTACGATGTGCAGCGCCTGGACGAACACCACGTCGGCTTCTTCCTGGCCGACGCGGTCGGGCACGGCGTGCCGGCTGCACTCATGACGATGGTGCTCAGTCGCAGCCTGACCACGAAGATCGTGACCGGTGACAGCTACGAGATTCTGGAACCGACAGCGGTCATGCAGCGGTTGAACTGCGAGATGATCCAACGCCACGGCGATGTCCCGCGCTTCGCAACCGCGGTATATGGCGTGATCGACACCCGCGACCGTTCGATCCGGCTCGCCGGCGCGGGGCATCCCCCGCCGCTGGTCATGGGGCCGGAGGGATCGCGCGAGATTGAGACCGAAGGCGGGCTGCTGGGCGTGTTCCCCGAGGACGATTTCCCCCAGGTCGAGTTCACGCTTCAGGCGGACGAGTCGCTGCTGATCTACTCCGACGGCTTCGAGACCGCGTTCCCCGACCCGGGCAGCGATGAGCACGAGCGGAAGATGCCGACCAAGCGATACCTCGGCGCGTTTGACGAACTCGCCTCGGATATCCGCAGCGAGGGACCACAGGCGGCGATGGATCGCTTCTCCGAACTCGTCGATGCGCAGGACGGCTCGCTGCACCAGGTCGACGACATCACGGTGATGACCGTCTACGCGACCGCCGACACCGCGCTCGACCAGCTGTTCCGTGGCGTGCGCGGATCCGACTCTTCCCGGTCCGGCGCCGGCTCCGCGAGTGACCCATCCCGAACCCGACGCGCCTGAGGCGAGCGATCAGGATCGGCTCGTATACTGCTCCGTTCGACGGGTGCCCCTGTCGCGGAGGACGATCGACGTGAGCGAAGCCGACGGAAGCATTCACACCAGCGCGGTCATCGCGCCAGACGCGTTGATCCACCCGACAGCGACGATCGGCGAGGGCGTGATGGTCGAGTCGGGCGTCATCGTCGGGGCGCACTGCTCGGTCGGGCGCGCGACGCGTCTGCGCGCCC
>JANSXG010000283.1 GCA_024743075.1 bacterium
ACCTACCAGGGCGACGACTCGCTCTGCGCCGACGCCTCCTGCCCCGCCCCATGCTTCGGCGACGCCAACAACGACGGCGTCGTCGACCTCGCCGACCTCAACGCCGTCCTCGCGGCCTTCGGGCAGGTTTGCCCGTAAGCGACGGCACCGGTCCGAAGCACCCATCGAACGAGATACGCCATGCCGATTTCCAGCCGAACCGCCCGCTTTACCACCCTTCTATTCGTGCTCCTCGCTCAGGTCGCGTGGGCTGACATCATCAACGTCCCCGGCGACTTCCCAACGATCCAACAGGCCATCGACGCGTCGGTCGACGGCGACGAAATCATCGTGGCGCCGGGAACCTATTCGTCGGCGTCGATTCTGGCTCTCGTGGACGACAAGGCGATCACGCTCCGCAGCTCGGGCGGCGCCGGCGTCACCGTCTTGGAAGCAACCGGCATCGTGGGAATCGCCAGACTCGCGAATGTCGAGTCCGACACGGTCATCGAAGGCTTCACTTTCCGAGGTGTCGAAGGCGTCATACCGAACGCCTATGTGCTCGGGATCTTCTCCGGTTCACCGGTCGTGCGCGACTGCGTCTTCGAAGACAACAACAACTCGTCAGGGATCAGGCCGGTTGTCAGCGGCTCGACGATGAGCGGCACCACGATCATCGGTTGCATCTTCCGGAACAACGGAACCGCGTCCGTTTTCTGCACGAACCAGGAAACCGTCGATCTGACGATCGAAGACTGCGCGTTCACCGGAAACACGATCGGTGCAGCCAACAGCAGCACGGTCTACCTGCGATGCAGCGCGGAGGTCCGGAACTGCACCTTCGACGCGAACTCCAATCTCGCCGGACCAGGGGGCGCGATCTTCGCCGATGGCTCCGCCGGTGGTATCACCATCGACTCGTGCACATTCACCGGCAACACGTCGTCGGAATCCGGCGGCGCGATCTACGCCGCGGTCATCACCGGAACCGCGGGCACCACCACGATCTCGGGCTGCGAGTTCGACGGGAACTCCGCCGAGACCGCCGGCGGCGTCCATGCGTTCAAGCCGACGAGCAGCAGCGGCAGCGTGAGCGTGACTTCCAGCGTGTTCACGAACAACACCGCGAACGACGGAGCCGGCATCATCCTCGAGGACGCAAGCACCTCGGGCTGTTCCTTCATATCCAATCACGCGAGCGGAGACGCGGGAGGCATCCTCGTACTCGGAACCGAGTGCGTGATCAGCGATTGCGACGCCTCGAACAACACCGCCGGCGGCGTCGGAGGAGGACTCCGCGTGCCCGCTGGCATCACCGCCAGCATCACGAACTCCGTGCTCTGCGACAACACACCCGACCAGTACGCCCTCGACGGCGTCCTCTTCGCCAGCGCGCTGCTCGTCTGCGACCAGATGGGACCCTCGACCGGTGCCTGCTGCCTGAACGACGGATCCTGCGTCGAACTCACCCAAGCCACCTGCGACGCCGTCGGCGGCACCTACCAGGGCGACGACTCGCTCTGCGCCGACGCCTCCTGCCCCGCCCCATGCTTCGGCGACGCCAACAACGACGGCGTCGTCGACCTCGCCGACCTCAACGCCGTCCTCGCGGCCT
>JANSXG010000052.1 GCA_024743075.1 bacterium
ACCCGGGCGTGGTCGGCATCGTCTGCTCGCGCATCGTCCAGCGCTACCACCGCCCGGCCATCCTGATGCAACTCGACCGCGACGAAAGCGGGCGGGTAACCTGCAAGGGCTCGGCCCGCTCCATCGACGGCTACAGCATCCACGCCGGCCTCAGCGCCTGCGCCGACCTGCTCGACAAGTTCGGGGGCCACGACATGGCCGCCGGCCTCTCTCTCGACGGCATGAACCTCAACCGCTTCCGCGAAGCGCTCTGCGACCACGCCGACGAATCGATCTCCGACGAACTCATGGTTCCCGCCCTGACCATCGACTGCGAAGCGGGCCTGCACGAACTTTCAACCGCCACCGTCGAAGCCCTGCTCAACCTCGGCCCGTTCGGTCGCTCGAATCCTTCCCCGCGCCTGCTTATCCGGAACGCGACCATCGCCGACGAGCCCCGAGCCATGGGCGCGAATGGTCGCCACCTCAGCTTCTTCGTCGGCGACCCGGAGAACTCCCGTGCCCGCCAGCTCCGGATCGTCGGCTGGTCCTGGGCCGCTCACCGGGAACACCTCCATCGCGGCCGGCGGGTTGATCTGGTCGTCAGCCCGAAACTTAACCGCTGGAACGGGCGCGTCTCCGTCGAGCCGGAACTCCAGGACCTCCGCCCGCTGTAGCGGGGAAGAAGGAGCAGATTGCAAGACATTTCTGCCCGACCTCCCACACGCGAGCGGCGGCGCGGCATCCATTTCGCGATGCCGGCCCCGGCACGGGAGTTCGACGGGGCAGGCCCGGAAACCGACAGGAGAACACGATGTCCGACCGACTGCTCTTCAAACCCATCCTCACCCTGCTGATCGCGATCGCCTGCCTCTCGCCGATCTCGATCGCCGCCGAGGCCGACCGAAACGCCGCCCTCCGCTACTGGCGAGCGGTCTGGCTGATGGGTGAGGACTCCCCGAGCGCATCCATCGACTACGAGGGTCTCTATCAGCCGAACTACAACCATGCCCCCGACGGCGAGGCTCCGTACTCTTCGAGCCAGCTGCTCCAGGACCAATCCGAAGTGATCAGACTGCTCATCGAAGCCTCGCTGCTCGAGGAGTGCGATTTCGGTGTGGACTACGACAAAGGCGTCGAGGCTCTGCTCCCCCACCTCAGCCCGATGCGCCGCGCCGCTCAACTTCTGGTCCTCGACGCCCGCCGCCTCCTTTCCGAGGGCGACAAAGACGGTGCAACCGAACGCGTCACCGCCGCGTATCGACTCGCCGAGCACATGACCGGCGACCTCACGCTCATCAACTCGCTGGTCTCGATGGCCTGCTTCTCGCTCGTCGACAGTTTCGTGGAGACCCAGGAAGCGTCCTTCGACGAGGCCCATCGACAGGCCATCGCCCAGGCCCTCGCGCGCTTTGACTCCGACGACCCCTTCGGATGCGCCAAGGCGGTTCGGGGCGAAGCCACCTTCTTCGGCGGCTGGATGCTTCGGCGTGTTAACAACGAGTGGTCCACACCTGACGCCTTTGTCGCGGATCTTCGGACGCTCTTCGACGTCGAAACGGCTGAGAACCTGCGTGCCGAGATGTTCGCGGCGGAAGCCGGCACCGGCGAGGCGTTCCGCCAGAAACTGCGTCGCGAGATCGAGAAGTACGCCACGGCGTTGAACCTCATGGCCGACGCATGGACGACGCCGGACGCCGAGAAGTCCCTCGACGCGATCGAGAGCCAGATCGTCGACGGCGGCTTCGGTGCATTGGCTCAGGTGATGGCCCCGGCCCTCGGTCGATGCCACGCCAGCGACATGAAGGCCCGCGCCACCCTCGACGCCCGTCTCGAATGGGCCCGCGACTGACCCCGGAAGGACACGCATCTGCATCGCGCCGCGAGCGACAACCCGAACGCAGAGCTCCGCGAGCTTCTCAGAGCGTGCCGCGCCGGCGACAACCGGGCGGCTCGCTCGTTGTACAAGACGCTCGCCCCGGGCCTGCTCATCCTCGCTCGGAGCATCATGCGCGACGACGCCCTCGCCGAGGACGCCGTGCAGACCGCTTTCTGCAAGATCATGAGCGCGCGCCGGAAGGACATCCGCGCCGTCGAGCACCCGCGTGCCTGGCTGGCGACCGTCGTGCGCAACGAGTGCCGGATGAAACTCCGCACCGACCGACGAGCCGCGGCCCGGGCCGAGGCACACGCCGAATCAGCCCAGCCGCCACCGAATCAGCCGCCCGCCGACCCCTTCGAACTTGAGACCATCCGCCTCGCCGTCGATCGCCTGCCCGATCACCTCCGCGAAATCGTGCTCCTCAAACACACGTCCGGTCTCACTTTCGACCAGATCGCAGAAGTCACGCAACAGAACCGCAACACCGCGGCATCTCGATACCGGGACGCCCTCCAGAAACTCAAGGCCGAACTCGCCCCAACCCTGCGTCCCGACCCGACCACCTCGCCGCAAGGCGCACGCCCATGAACGACCAGCACTCCAACCTGCTCGAACAGCGCCTCGAGGCCTGGGGACGCGCGGAGACCCACACCGTCTCCAAACAACTCCCCGAGCCGCCCCCGGCGTTCCGCAACGCGGTGCAGGCCGAGGCCGTGCGCCGTCGAGCGATCGCGATCACCGCCATCGGGTGCGTCGTCGTGGTCATCCTCGCTGCCCTCGCGTGGATCGCGTGGTCGAACCGTCCCGCCCCGCCGCCGCCGATTATGACGGACATCCCCGAGGAACTCGAAATGCTCGACTCCGACCGGGCCCTACCGCTTATAGGCGGCGCCGCCCCGCGTCGACATCTTCGATAGCCGGTTGTTCACGTACAGGTACTCCAGCACCAGCTCGCCCGCACACACCGCCGCGTGATCGTCCGCTGGGTCGAGCCCGACGCTCCGAGCAAGCCGGTCCGACGCCTCGCGCAGGCCGTCCACGCAGCCCAGCGATGCCAGCGTCTCCGACGCGCTGTTCGTGTCGCTGAACTCCAGGCGTAGCCCACCCGCGAAACCCGCGGCGATCTCTTCCAGATCCTCGACATCGATCTTCCGACCGATCACCTGCTTCAGCGCCTCGCCGAAGATCGCATCGATCAGCCGGTCCTCGGTCGCCACACCGTCCGAGGAGTCCTCGGCCAGCATCAGTTCAACCTTCCCGCGGAACGCCGCGTGGATGTGCGTCGTATCGCTCGGACGGACCAGTGTGCGGCTATCCCCGCTTCGCAGAGCCCGCATCTCCGCCGCCGAGACCATCGTCTCCAGCGCCGCGATCGACGCCCGCACCGAGACGCCCGACGCCTGGTTGATGTGCGAACTCGACCGGGCCATCCCGATGCAGGTCTCGAGGATCTCGTGCATGACACGCGGCACCACCACCTCCGGCGCCTCCACCGGCTTCTCGAATCGCAGCGCCGCCGCATCGAGATCCGGGCGCCCGCCCGATCGCCGCACCGCCGTGCGCGGCTCAGCGTTCTTCCGCTCCACGTACGCGTTCTCACGCGTGATCCGCATCGCCTCCTCCAAATCGCTGGGGTAGTGCGTGCGCACGACCGATCCGATCCGGTCTTTCAAAGGCGTGACGATCCGCCCGCGATTCGTGTAGTCCTCCGGGTTCGCGCTGAACATCAGCGCGAGGTCCAGCTCCAGGCGCACCGGGTAGCCGCGGATCTGCACATCCCGCTCTTCGAGCACGTTGAACAGTCCGACCTGGATGCGCGGCGCGAGGTCCGGCAGCTCGTTCATTACGAACAGCCCCCGGTTCGAGCGCGGCACCAGCCCGAAGTGCATCGTCGCCTCGTCCGACAGGTATCGCCCCTCGGCGTGCCGGATCAGGTCGATCTCGCCGATCAGGTCCGCGATCGTCACATCCGGCGTCGCCAGCTTCTCGTGGTACCGGTTCGAGCGGTGCAGCCACGCGATGGGCACCTCGTTTGCCAGTTCGCTCGCCGCCCGCCTGCCCGCGCTGGTCGTCGGCGAGATCGGGTCGTCGGGCAGGTCCGTGCCGCCGAAGCGGGCCAGGCACTCGGGCGCGATCACCGGGATCCACTCGTCCAGCAGCGCCACCATGGCCCGCAGCATCCGCGTCTTCGCCTGCCCGCGCAGCCCCAGAAGCAGCGTGTCGTGCCCCGACAGGATCGCGTGCACCATCTGCGGCACGACCGTGTCCTCGTACCCCACCACACCGGGGAACAGGGCGCCGAGGCTTCCATCGCCGAGTTCCGAAAGCCGGCGGATCGCGTTCTCACGCAGTTCGGCCTTCACCGAGCGGTACCGATACCCCGCGCTGATGAGTTCTCCGGAGGTTCCCGGAGCCCCGGCGACCGGCTTGACGAAGACCTCCGAGCCCACGGCAACCTCCCCGGAAACGGCCATCGATTCACCGCTAGCAGCACTCGTCATACACATCCGTTCGACAAAGAAAACCCACGGGGCGGTCCGGCGTGGACGCCGCCCAGACAGTAGGCAGCCGATCGGCAAAGCGAAGCCGATCCCGCCTGATCCGGGCCGAGCGACCCTCGCCATTGACGCCCCACCAAACCGGGCTATCATTGCCTTCCCGACGGCCCCATCGTCTAGTCTGGTCCAGGACACCAGGTTCTCATCCTGGTAACCGGGGTTCGAATCCCCGTGGGGTCACTTCCAATCGCTCAGCCGGCCCGGTTCGATCCGGGCCGGTTGTCGTTTTGAGGGCGGGACGGTGCCAACGTGGTCGATAGGGTCGCGGCTCAGCGTCCCGTCGGAGTTTATAGACGCCGCAGTGTCGGACATGCACGCGAACAGTTAATCGATGTACCGCTCACCCCGAAGAACTGGCGAATGTTCGAGAGAGTGAACGCCGTGTTCCACGACGCAAACTACGGATGCCACTGGGGCCGTTGTCAAGACCCGCATGTCCTAGTTCGACCGATTACTTCGACCGTGCGTATCGGGAGACCACTACTCGCCCCTCGACGCTCCGTCAGTACTAGTTCCTTGCGGACAACACGGCTGAAGCGACCTGACACCAACTGACTTGTCTGACGGAATGGTGAGACCCGCGTGCACTTCCGATGGCATCACGATCCCCAAGTAATTGCTCTGCGCCAATCGGACTGATCTGTCCAGAGTCCAGTCTACGCATTGTCTGCCCTGGCCACCTCTCAGTAGTCGACCGCACTCCGCGCACACTCTCACTGGATAGCTTTCACTTCCCAACACATCCACGGAGAACTTACCGATGTATGTGCACCAGTCCTCGATGACTCGACCGTTCTTGCCGCGAACGGATCCGATATAGAGGTACTCACGCACCAAGTCCAACCCAAAATGCTCCAAGTAACTCTTGCGTGCCAAAGCGATCCAACAGTCGGGCACGAAGTTGAGTTGACCCGACACCCGAGTTTCCCGAATTGCTACGTCCACAGGACCGCTGGTTGGGAGCGGTTGCTTGCAGCCCGAGCAAAGCCACGTCGCAAGGGCTTGCTCATACTGCTGAGGCGTCATCTCGCAAGCGTCTTGAGTGATCGACAAAATCTCTATGAAGGACACGTCAATTCCTTTGGTTCAATAAGACCTGTATCTCCCATTGAAGATATTACGCCAGAAGTCTTGCACCGTTCTCGTGCCGTACTTCCGATCAATCTCCCTCGACGCAGTGAGGACTACATCAAATGCGCGCCTCTGCATAGAAGGGTCTCGGCGCATCGCTAACGCCCACGCAACGCGGCTTCCTCTAATCCCGCCTTCGGGAGGAAGTCCGGCCCCCTTTAAGCCGCGACGAATGGCCTGATGAAGTTCGGTATGGATCGCAGAGTCGATATTTGTACGGTCTTGCTTGCGAAAACCACCCAGGTAGCGCGGTATCGGATGGTGCCGATTTCGCTTGCCAGTCAGTGCTACAAGAGAAAGCCCGGTGAGCCCTCTTGGTGCAACGCGAGCGCCCTGCGTGACATTCCCCCATCCCGGCACCATGGCTGACGCTGACCAGAGCGCGCGGCTCCAGTTGCCGCGGACGAGCGAGATGGCGAGGTTCATCCCGTCGGCGATGATGCCGACGCCGGGGGCCATCCCAACCCAATCCAGATAGTCTTGCACCTCGTCCCAGTGCTCTGGATCACCCGTGATGAACCCGTGGGCGGACTCTGCAAGAGCATTGACGGCGATCTCCCCGAAGTCGGTCAGGACCGGGGGGCCGTCGCAACCGTTGTTCGCATACGCGGCGTGCAGGTTCGCCTTCTGCTCCTCCCACTCCTCCTCGGTCTGGCATTCCTCATCGCGCCCCATACCGAGCCGCTTTCGGAAGTTGTCGCAAATGTTGTAGTGATTGTCGGTCTGCTGCTCGTGCACCTCGTCCGGATCGACACCGTCGAAGAGACCGACAACGCCACCAATCACCTTCCGATGCAACCGACCGGCCGCGTCTAAGGCTCTGTCAAAGATGCTCCTTAGCCCGCTCGGATCCTGGAGAAGCACCGGATTGCCATTGACATACTCGTACAGGTTCTGCCCGCCACCGGCGTAGCCGATGGGATCGCGGTTCGCCCAGCGTCCGAGTTCGGGAATCTGCCAGCGGTGACGCGCCAGCCACATCCCGGTGGCTTCCTCGTACAGGTAGCCGCACCACCCGACGATGTTGCCGCGGTCGGACAATTCGCCCGCGCCCAGCGAGCGGCCGCGGAGCTTGCTGACCACCCCCGAGTCCTTCGAGTCCACGGCGCCGTCCATGTTCACATCGAGGTCGGCCTGGTAGCCGGACGCGAACATGATCGCGGTCGTGTCACCGCTGTTGACCGCGCCGTCGCGGTTGACGTCTCCGGCCGGGAAGGCCTGGAACGTGCCGTAGGAGTCGTAGCGGACGCGGTCGCCGACCTCGGTCGAGGTGAACCCCGTGCCGATCACGCTGAAGTTGCGGTCCGTCAGCGCGTAGTCCAGTCGCGCGAACGTCGGATCGGTCGCGAGCGTGCCATCGGCGTTCAGCGACGCCGCGGTGTCGGACATGAACGCTACCAACTCGTCTATGTATCGCTCGCCCCAGATGAACTGGCGCGTGTTCGAAAGGGTGAACGGCACGGTGGACGCGGCGAACGACCAACTCGCCGATCCGGTTCGGTCGGAGCGGATCTCGAGCAGGCGCCACGAGGCGTCGTAGAAGAACAGGTTGAGTTCATCGGGCAGGATCGGACTCGTGACATCGGTGTCGACGAGTGAAGCAGCCCGCTCGCCGCCGGGGTAGTAGCGGTATCGGACGCGGTCCTGAACGCCACCACCGGTGTCGTAGCCGACCTGGACGAGGCGGTTCCAGGCGTCGTAGACGAACGTCCGGCTGGACCCGGCGCTGAGCTGTTGCTGAACCATGTTGCCGGCGTGGTCGAAGGTGAATCCGACCGGAGGCTTGGTCCCGATGGTCTGCTGCGCGAGTTCGTTGGCTTCGTTGTGCGTCCGAACATCCTTGAAGGCGAAGGTGTGCGAGGGGCTCGGATCAGGATCTTCGTTGACTGTCCACTGCTCCCAGTTGCCGAAAGTGTCGAATTGCCAGTCGGTCTGGTAGATGTCGAGGCCCGGCGCAGGGGTAAGCGTGCGCTTGGTAAGGCGGTCGAGTTCGTCGAACTCATAGGTCTCATCACGGAACATCGCGGCCGCGCCGATACGGTCGTCGGTGCGCGCGGTGATGTTGCCTATGCGGTTGTATTGGTAGCCGACGGAGACCGCGGCCTGTTCTGTGACGGGGTTTCGACCGGGCTCGATCCACATCTGGTTGGTGACGCGTCCGAAGCGGTCTAGGCCGCTATACTCGTCAATGGTCGAAACCTGCACGAGCGGGTCGGCCTGGACGCGGTCAAGCCCGAGCCCGGGCACGGCGTAGTCGATGATGACCGGAGAGGTGAGGCCGAGCCGCTGCACGGCGACGGATTGTGTGGTCCCGGAGACACCCCGGTTCCACTGGAAGCCGGTGGCGCGGGAGATCATGTCGTCGATGGCACCTGCGGGGCCGTAGGTGTTGGTCAGAACAGTCCGGGAGAGTGAGGCGCCCTGCGCGCCGAGTGGGTAGCGCAGGTCGCTGGCACGGGAGACGTTGTGTGTTCCGAACGGGCTGGCGGCATCGAACGCGACGTCCTGGTAAGCGATGTCGACGATGCCCGTGGTCGCTGAGGGCGCGATGTCGCCGAGCGGGTTCTGCTGCAGTTGGACGAGCCGCCATAGCGAGTCGTACGTGTACTGCATCGCGTTGAGGGTGTTCGCGGCGTCGGGGATTGGGCCGCTGTGGGAGGAGACCTTTTGGAGCCGTCCCGCACTGTCGAACGCGTACTTCAGAGCGCGGACGCCGGTGTCGATGTCGGGGTCGAGGATGGCCGACGCGACGTCGAGGATGACGCGGCCAAGTTGATCACGCGTGAAGTCGTGCTGCGTGCTGTTCTGATCGAGCTTTGACGTGAGCTCGCCGAGACGGTTGTAGGCGAACTCTTCGGCGAGGGTCGGGTCGGACGGGTCGGGTTCGCCGCTCGACTCGTCCGGGTGGTTGACGCGGCGAAGAAGCCAGTTGACGGCGAGGTCCGTGGCGAGACCGGCGCCGGCGATATCGTGATCATATTCGTACGAAGTAACCTGAGCGTTCATCGCGTCGCGCCACGCCATCCGCTGGCTGACCTGACCGATGGAGTTGCGATTGAAAGAGATCGCGCGCGATCGCTCGCTGGAGTACTCGCCCTGGCCCGCGACCGGGGCGTAGCGGCCAGTGGAAGCGTTCCAAGCGATCGCGGGGTCCCCGCTGCTAGCCTTAGCGTTCTCGATGGTGCCGACGAGCTCGCCGAGGTCGTTGTAGAAGACGAGCGAACGCGTTCTGGTGTCGGGTGTCGAATCGGTCCGCCACGGCGTTAGGGTCTCGACGACGCGGCCCCGGCTATCGAACTTCGTACTTGTGATGAGTGCGTGCTCAAGCTCGGCAGAGAGAGAAGTTGGGACGGACGCGAACAGGTTTGGCGAAGCCGCTTGGTCGATCGTCGGCGCGATGGAGTCGGCGGTGAGAAGACCGCTCAAATGCTCGTTGGTGCCGAACTCGGCGGTGTGAACGAGCCGGCTCGCGGAGTCGTAGTAGTAACCAGTGAAGGAGTTGATCGATGGAATACCGCCTTCGCCAATCGCCCCAGTGCTGGTGTCGGGGGTGCCGTGGAGGCGCGATCGGTTGGTGACGAGGTCCAGCTGCCCGAGGCCGACGGTGCCGGTGCTCACGAACCGGTACTCGGACTGCTCGAACACAACGTCGCCGAAGAGATTCGGCACGTGTGCGGTTGAATCAAACGTGTCGGCATAACTGCCGCTGACCGTCGGGTTGAGTTCATTCGGGTCAGCGGTTGCGTACGAGGCGGCCAGGCGACCGAGGCCGTCGTAGCGAAGCTTCAACTTGGGCGCTGAGGGAGATTGGCTTGCGATCACGCGGCCCGAGGCGTCGAACCAGACGAACTCGTCGATCGTGTCCGGCGACGCGCCCGTGGGATCGATCGCCACCGAACGTCGGTACTGGCGGCCGTGCGAGTCGTAGGAGAAGCTGACTTTGCTCAGGCGTGCGGACGAAGTCGGTGCGGTCAGGCCCGAAGGGAGGCCCGCTGACTCGTCGAACAGGATCGCCGTGGCGGTGCGGTCGAGGTTGTCGTACTCGAAGTGGGCGTGAGGCGATGCGGGGTTGATCACCGTGACAAGACGGCCCCGGAAATCGTAGCGCATCTCGGTGTCGCGGTCTTCGGAGGCAAGATCGGACGGCGACTCGCGAACGAGGGTCAGGTGGCCGTCACCGACGCCGCTGGTGGTCGTGCCGTCGCTGTCGTACCACATCTGCCGGACGGTCACCATGTTCCCCATGCCAGGGTCGGTGTCTGTGCCGAGCGCGATCGCGATGGGGCGGTCGAAGCCGTCGTACTCGACGGTCTGGATCGAACCGTCGGGTGACTGCGACTCGACGAGGTTGCCTCGGTAATCGTGGGTAAAACGGCTCACGCGAGGGCGCACCGATTCGGGCTGCAGCGCTGCCTCGCTCAATGGGCCATCGAACGCGGCGAGATCGGGCCAAACCGCGGTCAGCTCGACGCGCCCGAAGTCTGAGAGTCCGGTGACCGAACGCGCAACCGGTCCCCCCGAGAACCCGAACGAGAATCGGAACGCTTCACGCTCCAGAACGCCGCCGGTGCCAGCGTCCGCAGCGCTGCCAGGATCGATGAGGTACGACTCGGATCCGATGGCCGTACCACCGGCGTTGAACCACGTGCGCGTTGCGGCACCGTTAAATTTCACGACACCGCCGTCCTCGAACGCGTGCGGCAGCATGGTCTCGGTGTAGTACCCGTACGCGTGCGGCGTCGCGGACTCCGGATCCGTGAAGTCCCACGGCTCCAGCGATCGGACGATCGACGAATGCACGCTTCCGGGAGCGGTCACGGTGGTGATCCGTCCGAGTGCATCTCGGGCGATCTGTGTAGTGAGACTGCCGCCGTCGCCGAAGCGCCCGGCGAAGCCTGTGTAGTACGGGTTAATCTGCGCTCCCAGTCCGCTCGGCAGGCTGAACTGCGACGGATCGGCGTTCGCGGTAATCTCGGTTACTCGCCCGGTCGACGGCTGCCGGTCGTAGTACGTGAGGCTGTCGGATGGGTCGATGACAAATTCGACTTCGCCGCTCTCGTCGAACATCACAATGGAGCGTGTCGAGTAGGCGGGGCTCGATCCGCCCGGACCGTTCTGACTCGTCGGCACTGGGTCTTGAACCGTGGCCATCGCTTCGATGCGGCTGCCGATGCTGTATCCGGACACCGGTTCGAGCGAGTACAGATATGAGACGGCGGACTCCACCGCGCCGGAGGCGTCGTACAGGATCTCGCCGGTTGGCAGGGCCTGCACGACGGACGTGCCGAAGCCCTGAAGGTACTGCTGATCCAGCGCGGGGCGAGTAATCGCTCGCACCTTGGTGTACGCGGCGAGTCCGGCTTCGTAGTCGGCATCCGAGATCTGCGACCATCCCTCGCGCACGCGCTCCTGGGTCAGACGGCCGTCCTCGTTGTGGTTAAACGCCGCGACCAGACCTTCGTTCGTGTGAGGCGTGTAGGTCGGCTGAGACGCGCCGGCCGGCGAGTACGACTGCATCGCCGATGGGTACAGCACCGCCTTTAGTACATTGCGGGGAAGCTGGAGTGTTCCGTGGGTCGGAGTCCGCCAGTCATACTCAAAACGCGTCACCCAGTATCGGGTTGGATTGGCACCGCTCGTGATGAAGCCACCGCTGGGTTCATCGATCGGCGCAGCGAGCCCCCGGTGCTGAAGGTGCAGCCGCTCGTCGTTCTGATCGCGCTGCACATAGTCAAAGAGTGTCTTGGTCTGGGCACGCCAGACGGTGTCATCGAGGTGCCACTCGGTTTCGTGGACGGACCAAGCGATTTCCCCGTTGAAGGATGCGGGTAACAAGTCGCGGTAGTCGAAGTAGTCGTACGTCAAACGGGTGACCCCGGACGAACTGCCGCCACAGCCGCAGTCTTCGAGCAGGATTTGCTCGCGAACCCGGAACGGTCGGTCGTAGTCAACCGAGGCGCCGTCGAAGACAGGCTCGTACTTGGTAATCAGTTTGCCGGCCCACGCGAGCGCCCCGGACGGGTTGCCAGCTTGATCGTCCATGGCAAGGAGTGATCGCGCCGCGTCTCCGATGTACTCAATGCTGGACGAGCCGGAACGTGTGTAGGCAAACCGTTCGACCTGGTCCGGGTAAAGCACGGCCTTCAGAGCGTGCTGGTGGCCGTGGAGAGCCCAGGGATCAGCCTGTGAGAGGTCGAGCGGAGCGGACGCTATGTAGGTGCCTGTGTGGTACCGGTACTGCGTGATTTGCGTTCGCCAGAGCTCGTCGTCGGGGTTGTCGCCGTCGAGCCTGGTCAGTTTGGTGACTTGAATAAGGTCACCGGCCGAGCCGAGATCTGCACTCAGAGGCTGCCCTGATCCTGCGTAGTTCACATCGAAGTAGGTGTAGAGCACCCGCTGGGTCACAATCGTCGGGACGCTTGCTCCGTTCTCGAAGCGCACCACGCGGGCTTCGCGCAGGCGGCCATAGTTCTCGTTCGGCGCGGTGCCACCAGCCGGCAGGACAACGTCCTCCCGCCCGTCCCAATCGAGTTGGAGTTCTGCCATCGGCACGAGATCGGTTGATCCGTCTGCCGGTGCCCGGAGGAAACGGATGCCGATCGGACGAGAATCGAGGATCTCGAGACCGCTGCCGCCGTCGTGGTGGTACTCGTCGTAAACGAACTGCCAGACATTGCCGGCGGCGTCGATCCGGCGCAAGAGCCGGCCGGCTTGAGCGGACTCCGGATTCCAAATCGTACCGGACGGAGCCGTCTCGCCTGGGATCGACTGCCCGCGCCAGAACTCGAGCGTGTAGCCACCCGGTTGGATGAGGCGCCATACCGGAAGATGGTCAGCGGTCGCTTCACGCCCATCAAGGCTCCACGCCGGTGAGAACGCCGCGATGAACCGTTGCGTACGCTGCCCGCGCCACTCGCCCCATGTGCTGGCACCCTGCGTGTGGATCCGAATCAGCTTCGGACCGTCGATCGAATGCAGGACGACGTGCGGCTCAAATGCGGTGACGCCCGACTCATCGATCCACTTCGCGAGGGGCAAACTCCAGTAGTTGCCAACGAGGTTGCCGCCGGTCGCCCCGTCGAACGCGGTCGAGGCTTGGGAAGTGCCTTGCAGCGCGCCGAGGCTCCGGTAGTTGCGTACGAGCCGGAAGTCTTTGCCCGCCAGCGGAATGACGAGGTCCACTGCCGACTCGAGTTTCTCGCCCGTGGTCAGCCGGATCGGGTTGTCCGAGTTGTCCGCCTCGGCGGTTCGGGCCCCACCGCTGGCGACCACGCTGGTCGTTGCGGGCTCTTCGGCCGGGGGGCAGGTCTCGGCAACCGTCGCGTCAAGATCCCCATCGTCCCCGCTGACTTCATCTTCACCGAGGACCTCCACCTTTGACTTCAGAGGCTCATCGGGCAACTCCTGTTCGCAGGGCTGGCCGCCTGTCGTGGTGCCGTCATCGTAGATAATGCCGCCATACGGTTCGCCGTTTGGCACCGTGCGAGGACGGCTCCACTCTTCGACACCCGGTGGGAGCGGGTCGTAGTCGGGAGGGAGATCGAGTTCATCTCGGTATGACTCGAAGAGATCGACGAAGTCCTCGATGAACTCTTCGCGAACACCGCAGTTCGATAGGCCGCAGGTCGAATCATGTTGGGACGTGTTGATCAGGAATTGATCGGCCCAGTCGTAGGTGCTGAACGCCCCGAAGATCTGGCCGTAGGCACCACTGCCGTCATCGCAAGGAGAGGACTTGATGGCCATACCCATCAGACCTGGATCGGCGGCGTCCTCGTCGCCTCGCATCGTGGAGCGGGCGAAGAGGAGTGCATCCATGGGCGTGACCTGTCCGTCACCGTCCCGGTCACAGCGAAACGAGCCATTGTCAGAGCCCATATGGCCGGCCGGCACGTTCGGATCCAGCAAACCAAGGGCGGGAAGCGTCGGGACGACACAGTCGTCGCAGCCGCCGAGTTGCTCAAGGAAGTCGAAGTCGGCACCGCTCATCGGTACATCGAAGTAGTCGTAGACCTCGATGAATCCCATCGCGGCGCCACAATCGCGGTCGGGGCAATCGGGAACGAGTTGGAAGCGCTCGGCCATTTCGAGGGCGATGGTGTCTCGAATGCGCTGGTTCGTGTCTCCCTCTTCCGAACAGCCCGGTGAGCACGATGCGAAACTGTAGTCACGGATGATCGTGGTGTACGCGTCCTTCGCCGCGGTCGCGAAACAGCCCAGGTCACCCGATCCGAACAGGTCGTTGGGACAGGCCGGCAGTCCGTTGTCTTCCATCACCGGCGCACTTGAGTCGCAAAGAGGCAACTGCGCGACCGGCAAATACGCCGGGCAGAGGTCGAAGTTGTTTGGGACCGCGGGATCGTCCGGGTTCTCCGCCGGGCACGGACAGATCGCATCGAAGATGCTCGGGATGTTGTCACGCAGCGAGCCCGGAGTCGTCCTGTCGTTCGGGTAATGGGCGAGCGACATGTTCAGGAGCCACGGGGTCACCTCTTTGCAATCCGACGCTTCTTCCTCGAAGAAGTCGTCAAAGTCGTTGATGTCCCACTCCTCGACGGCCTCAACGGGGTCTGGATCCGGGTTGACAGCGAAGCCACCGCCGCTGCCCTCGCCGATCCCGCCACCGCCGCCGGGATCCCCTCCCCCACCGGGATCGCTTGGATCGGCGAAACAGTCCGCGTACTCTTCGTCCGCGATCTCCAGAGACCACTTCAGAAGCTCTCGGAAATTCGCTTCGTACGCCAGTTTGTTCGTTCCCAGCCACGCCATAAACGGCGTGTCACTCGGCGGGACCAAGTCGCCCGGGATGTAGATTGCCGGATCCATAGCCGCATCCTCGATCCAGTGATCGATAGCGTGCGACAGGCGGTTCAGGCACGGTGATGTGACGGGGAAGTAGTGGTTCGGCGGAACGCTCGTGTCGCCCTCGTTGACGATCAGCGTCCGCAGCGCCGAGAGCGGGATCAGAAACTCATCGCCGTCGTCTCCGAATATGTTGTTCTGGTTCGTATCGGTTTTCTGAAAGATCGTCCCCGGGATGTGCACGAACCGGTCCTCGGGTATCGATGCAACCGCGTCTGGTGCAGTCAGAATCAGGAGAAGCGCCGAAACTGAAGCTGAAACGAAGTAGGAGAAACGATGCATGGGTTCTCTCCGGCAGCGGTGGTGAGTCACATACTCATTGTTCGCCGAGGCGCGAGGAACCCCTTGATCTCCTCCAAGAGCACACATCGGCAGCGGCGAAGCTACCGAACTTCAAATGCTCGTCAACAACAAATCTCAGATTTTGTGAAAGCAATTTGTTTCTGAGTGAGGATGCGCGCTACGCCTATCGAAAAAGTCCCGCTTACCGCCGACTTACCTCTTGAACGACTGACAGCGTCTGGTAGATTCAGGCCGCCCGCACGGAGTCGGGCGTGTCCCTACCAGCGACCGGCCGAGACCACGCACTCTTCACGAGGAGTCTTCATGCAAGCCCGTCCCCTCACCCGACTGATCATTCCCATCGCTGCGGTAGCATCGATTGGCTCGCTAATGGTCTTCAGCGCGACGCGCACGCTCGCATTCCCACCGCAGGAGACCGTTCTGACCCGAGCGATTGTGATCGATGCGTTCAGCAACGGCCTGACCGTGGACACCGTTGCCACGAGCGGAGCGACTCCGTCACAGGTCGCCGCCATTCTTGAGGCCGTCCGCAGCACAAACAACGAACTGCAAACGGCTGTCGCCGCATCCGCCGCCCGAGAAATTACTCATCGGTCTCACGAAGCGGTCGTTGTGCAAATCAAGAGTTTCGGGCTAACAGACCAACTTGACACCGCGCGGACGGCCGCGTCCGATGCGCTCGATCAAGCTGAGGATGCTCTTGAGAGCGCCCGGCAAGCTTGGATCGACGCTATGGAGCAAGAACTCGACGGCGTGATCGCGTCGACGACGCTTACGCGACTGGCTAACGCGACCCTGAATCATTCACGCGCCGTGCCGCCGGCGATGCGCGTGCTCGATCCGTCGACAACGGACTGGACGACGCTCGAACGCGCATGGTCTGAACTCGATGCGGTCGAGGTTGCGAGCCTGCCAGCATCGCTGCAAACAGCGTGGCAAACGGCACTTAGCAACCCTGATGTGGTTGCCGCCAGTGCGAGTCACAGCGTGAATCTTGAGGGCATCCGCACCGCCTTCGTTCAGGTCGTGCAGCAATTGCCCGCGGAGTAAGGCACCAGGCCTGTCGGAGCCGGATATCAGCGAATCGAGCGCCGCGCGTCACTCTCGCCAAGATGCTCTAACGACAGAACTAAGCCCTCTGACGCCGTGCGGCTCGTCGGATCGAGTTCCAGAGCCCGCTTGAACGCGTCCGCCGCGGCTTCGAAACGTCCGGTCTGCAGCAATGTCGACGCGATGCCCAGTTGCGGCCCAACCGTCTGCGGCATCAATTCAGCGGCTCGCGCAAACCGCTGCGCGGCGCTATCAAATCGCCCCTGCCGAAGAGCGAGAACGCCGAGGTTGTAGTGCAAACGGCCGTCAAACGGGTTGGCCTCGGCGGCAAGTTCCAGCGTCCGCTCAGCCTCTGTCAGATTGCCCGCTTCGAACTGCGCACGCGCTTCCGACAGCAACTCCTGCGATGCCTCAGCATCGATGAAGCCCTGCGCTGGCGACGTCCTCGCGTGCGTGGCGGTTGATCTGCAGCCGCCGGCCACCGCCGCGACGGTCAGCGCCGTGAGGATCAAGCCAGTCGAAATGCGGTTAAGTGTGGTCATCTGCACAGCCTTAGCGCTCTTCACGGGGAACTTCAAAGCGGTTCGCAAACACGATCGTCGCACTGTATACCGGATCGCTGTCTCTTCGGCTCGACAGCTCCATCACGAGCGAAACCGGTCGCCAATTTGAACGCAGGGCACGCCATGATGTGAGGAGATTCCACACCTCGGTCGGGTTCATCGGCTGCAGCACAACCGACACGCGGTCCTCGAACGTTTCATGGGCAGTGTCGCCGGACCCAGCGTTGATACGGATCCTGCCACTCCCGGACAATTGCTGCTGACGAGCAGTCGGAATCCCGGCGCCATCGAGAGCTTGGAAGACCATCGCCTGAACGTCTTCGTTCGGCTTCTCGCTTGGACCGCGGCGGGCCGAGCGTTCGCGATAGTCGCGGATCTGCTGGACCGCTGCCGCGGTCTGGTCAAATCTTGCGCGAGCATCCGCTACCGATCGGTCCGCCGAACGGACGCGGTTCAGGTTGATCACTCCTGCGAAGAGGAGGAAACTCGCCCCAGCGACGACAATCAGACCAGGTCTGAGTCGAGACAAATGACCAGGATGTCCGCCCCTTCGCGGCATCAGCGCCTTCCCTCGTCGTCAGTCGGTTGCAGTTCGAGACTGAGCAGTGACTCCGCGTCGGTCGAGGTTACCGACGGCGTGCCGGGCGTCCAGCCGTCTAAACTCCTGAACGCTGACGCGAACGTTGCCGCTGCGGGAGCGTCATCGGTTGCGGTGTTAATCACGATCCTCTCGGGCAGGACTTCGAGCCGACGGACCCGTCGAGCCGGCTCATCCGGCCACACCGCCGCGAGCGACGCAAACAGGTCCGTTACGTCTGCGGGATCGGCTTCCGGCTCCCGCTGGCCCGTTGAGCGTCTGGCCTGATTCAACTCAGATTGAAACAGCGCAAACACCGGCTGCCCAGATGCGCTGGCCTGGTCACCGACCACTGATCGCATGAGTGCTTCCGAGCGTTTGTTCAGATCTTGAACCAGCGTGCGGTCCTCCGCGACCCGGCGCTGCGCCCCGATGAAAAGCACGCCGACCGCGATGACCCAGCAGGCAACCGACGCCGCAAGCAGAAGCGTGCGCCTCCGTCGAATGGTCGGCGGCTCAAACGGTCCGGTCATCAGGTTCATTTCTCGGGGGTCACACGCCGAGGACCGGCCAATGTCCGCCGGGACGCGATCAGAGAAAACCGCCACGCATCGCTCCGCGGCTGCTGCCTCGAGTGTTTCCCTTGGAGCAGCACATCCCACAACTTGTCCGTCCGCGTTTGCGGCGTAAACGGCATGGACCGCCTCAAACGCACACGGGAGGTCCTCTTCGAAGAGTGCGTCGAGAGCCTCCTTCGATTGCTCAACATCTCGGGCCGATCGGACCCGCCGCGGCAGCGACCGCGAATCCACTACGCACCAGTAGAGTTCCTCGGCGGGCAGGATCAACTGCCCATTTTCGATGGATCTGGGTTCGCGGGGAATCGCCATGTTCACAAGGTCCGAGCAATCTCACGCGGATCCGGGACTGCACCGTTGCCAATCCGCAGTCGGATGGTACATTCGCGGTCTGGGATCCGCGAAGACCTTTCTGGCATTTGGCGAGGGAATCTGTGCAACGGCGCACCACCATCAGCAGACCGTGCAGCTCTTCGTGCTGGCGACTTCGCCGAACGCTGTTCGGCATCGTTGCCACGGCGGGCCTCTGTGCAACCGTAGTCGCCGCTCAGGATGCCCCTCAATCCAACCAACCCACGATCACTCTCGCCGACCGTATAGAACTGCCGCGCATGGTCGACCTCGCCGCGGCGGAGTTGTCCGTGCCGATCGTGTACACCCAGAACGTATTCGGCTCGCAAAGCCGGGCCGCTCCGACCTTCCGCCTGCCGGGGCCGATCACCGAGAGCGAACTTTGGACGCTCCTGCATCAGGCACTCGCCGATGCGCAGTTGACTACCGTCCGACAACCCGGCAGCGATGTGCTGCACGTGATGAGTTTCAACGACGCTCAAAACCACGCCCGCATCGTCAACGAGGTTCCAGAGTCGTTTTCGGTCGGCGATCCAGGCTTCGTACGCGTTCGGTACACCCCCGTCACAGTTACCGCGTCTGATCTCGTGGCCAGACTGAATAGCGTGTTCGCGAACCGGCGCGGCGTGGCGCTGCAGGCCATAGAGATCCCCGGCACCCGCGGCGAGATCATCGTCTGCACGCCCACTACCGAAGCCCAGAGCGTGCTTGTCGATGTGCGACGGCTAGATATCGCGGGCACCGAGGTCGTCAAT
>JANSXG010000197.1 GCA_024743075.1 bacterium
GCGATGCCTTTTCGCATCACCACCTCCTGCGCGCGCCGCATGGGCCCGCTCGCCCTAAGGGTGAGGGAGGTGCACTCATGCACACCGCAGCAAACCAGCCGTCCGAAACCACGACCTTCAACCCCCAGACCGCCGAGGAAGCCCTCGCGCACATCAAGGCGATCTATCGCATCAAACGCCTCGAGTCCGAAGTGACCATGGTCGCCGCGCAGACCACGGCACTGGAAGTGCTCGCTGACTGCATGAAGCCTGTCCAAACCACCGGAGACCCCAAACTCGACGCGTTCTACGCGAGAGAACGAAACCGCCAACGCCTGGCGGCCATCCAAACCCTCCTCCACATCCGAACCGTCCAACGCGAAAAACGCCTGCGCCAGACCACGCGCGCGAAGCAGAAAGCAAACGCGAAATCCACCAAGGGAACCACCAAGGGCGCCATGGTCGGAGCCGTAGGCGAAGGCCGTGCCGACAACGGTTCACACGTCACATCTCCGGCTCCTTCTCCCCAACGCGGGAGAAGGTGGTCTTGTGCGGCTTCAGCACAAGACCGGATAAGGGAGCAACCCGAACATTCCGACCAGCACCCCTCCGACGGTGCCACTGGCGGCTCGCCCGCCAGTGCCGGGCCACACAAGCCGCAACCGCGCCCCGACAACGCCTCACCCACAAACCTCACCGAGCCCACAACTCACACCACCCCGCACTGGCGGACAAGCCGCCAGTGGCACCCCAAACCACCCAAACCCTTCCCCACGCCGTCCCGCAGTGCCCCCGCCGCCCGGATTATCGCCGACGCCGGATCACCGAACGGCCTCGCGAATCCGGGGTGATGCTCACCGATCCCATCCGCTACCCTACCCCCATGGCCAAGGCCCGCACGCAGACCGTCAAACTCGAAGAGCGCAAGCCCGTCGGGCCGTCCGGGCCGGCGTGCGTTGATCTCGATCGCGTCATCGGGCAGGACCGCGCGGTATCCCAGCTCCGCAGCGCGATCGAATCAGGGCGCCTGCACCACGCGTGGATCTTCGCCGGCCCGCCCGGCGTCGGGAAGCGCACCACCGCCGAGGCCTTTGCGACGCTGCTGCTCGACCCCGACGCCGCGCCCGACCTGACCGGTCGCCTCACCGTCGACCCCGAGGGCCACACCGCGCGACTCATGCGCGCCCGCACCCACCCCGACTACCACCTGATCACCAAGGAACTCGCCGCCTACAGCGAGGACGACAGCACGCGCCGCTCCAAGCAGCGCAACATCCCCCTCGCCGTGCTCCAGGAATACCTCATCGAACCGGCCCAGCTCGCCGGGAGCGGGCGCTCGGGCGCGATCGCCTCCAAGGTGTTCGTCGTCGACGAGGCCGAACTCATGCGCTCCGGCTCCAACGAGGGCCAGAACGCGATGCTCAAGACCCTCGAAGAGCCGCCGCCGGGCACGATCATCATCCTCGTCACCGCGCGCGAGGAGGCGCTGCTCCCGACCATCCGCTCGCGCTGCCAGCGCGTCCGCTTCGATGCGCTGTCCGATGCCGACATGCAGGCGTGGCTTGATCGCACCGAGGGCGAGGACCGGCTAGAGGTTCGCCCCGGCTCGCGCCCGTGGCTGCTGGAGTTCGCCGCCGGCTCGCCCGGGCGCGCCCGCATCGCCATCGAGACCGGCCTGCTCGACTGGGAATCCGAACTGCGCCCGTTCCTGAGCGCCATCGAACGCGGGCGCTACGACCCGGACTTCTCCGCCACCCTCTCCAAACTCGTCGGTTCGTGGGCCGAGGACTGGGTCAAGGCACGACCGCAGGCCAGCAAGGAAGCGGCCAACCACGCCGCGGCGGGGCACGCCTTCCACCTGCTCGCCCAGCGCATGCGCCGACTGCTCGCCGACGCTTCCGAAACCGGCGACGCCGAGGCCATCGAACGCTGGTCCGACGCGATCGAGGCTATCGCGCAGGCCGAGCGCGAGATCAACGCAAACGTGCAGATGGCGCTCGCGCTCGAGCACATGAGCGCCCGCTTCGCCTCGGCAGTTGATTGAACGAGAAACTCGGTTCGGTTCAGGCCGAGAACGACAGGCCGCCGCCAGAGGGACGAGTTGCGCCGGGACCGTAGGTGCCGGTCACCCGGGTCGGTGCCAACGAAACTGGCGCCGAACTCGCTGCGGCGCCGTTCGGAGCGTCGGCGCCCTTGGAGTCCCGCTGCTCCTTCCAGAGCTGCTCGCAGAGCATGCCCCAGGTCTCGCGCTCGTAGCGCATGATCTTCAGGCACTCATCGACCTTGTCGACGGATTTCTCGAACCCGGCCTCCGTCAGGTGCTTGAACACGAACGTGTACAGGGCACCGACCTTTTCGCACAGTTCGGGGTTCACCTCCGGCTTCATGCCGGAGATGAGCTCGAGCACGATGTCGCGGGCCTGGCTGAAACCGTCGTACATCTTCTCGTAGTTCTTGTTCACAAGCCCGTCGCGCCCGTCTTCCATGAACCGGATGCAGCCGTCCAGGAGGAGCAGGCGGAGCTTCTCGGGCGTTGCGGTGAGCACCTGATTGCGGAAGTACGGGTTGTTGATGTCGAAACTCATGACCCGACTGCTATCGACGCCCGCCGGTTCGGCGCTGAGCCGATAACCGCGGACCGGACGGTGAAACTTCCAGATGGTGGGTTCAAGGGTCCGATCGGCAACTCCTGCGCGGGTCAGGGGTCATCAGCCGAGCTGGCTGAGGGCGGACTGCTGATTCTGGAGCTGTGAGAGGGCCTGCTCCATGGCGATGAACTGCGATTCGAGCTGGGCCCGGCGCCGTTCGAGCTGGATGTCGAACCGCTCGATCCGCTTCTCCTGCAGGTCGATCTGAGCGAGCAGGTTCTCGTCCTTGCGTTTGAGCAGGCCGTCGATCGAGTTCGTGAAGTTCTCGACCAGCAGTTTGATCTGCTCGCCGACGCCGAGCTGGTTATAGGAGTCCTCGTCGGGCTGGACGAACGCGCCCGGAGCGATCTCGATGGGCTCGCGCGGAGCGAGTTCGAAGGCGCTGAACAGTTCGGCGACGTTGTCGAAATCGGTCTCGAGGGCCTGGCGGAACTTGTCGCGGTCGAACTCGAGCTTGGCACCCTCGCCGACGCGGACGCCGACCTGGAAGAGGAACTGGAACTGGCCGTCGACATCCTGCGGGTTTGCCTGGATCGCGCGGTAGAGCGCGCGCCGGACGTTGGAGACCGTGGTGTCGCCGAGCAGAGCGCCGCGCCGTTCGGTTTCCTCGTTGTAGGTGTCGAACTGGCCCATCGTCGTGATGACGCTGTTGAAGGCCTCGACGAAGCCGTTGACGGCGTCTTCGATGGCGCCCGTGTTCCGGCTCACGACGACCTCGACGGGCTCGTCGGAGGTTCCCTTGAGGTCGATGGTCACGCCCTCGACGACGTTGTCGAGGGTGTTGGTCGTGCTGGTGAGCAGCACAGCCTTCGCGGGATCCTCGGCGCCGAAGAAGACGACGGCGTCCTGGGCGGCAGACAGCTCCTCGAGGCCGAGGTTGAACCCGCCGGTGTCGATGATGAACTCGCCGGCCGAGCCGGTGTATCGGCTGGTGAGGTTCATGCGGAAGGGGCTGTTGGACGAGCCGTCGTTGACGATGCTCGCGCTGACGCCGACGCCGGCGAGGTTGATCTTGTTGACCACCTCCTGCAGCGTGTCGTTCTCGTCGAACTCGACGACGAGCTCGTTGGAGCCGTCGGCGACGATGGCCTCGGTGACCGGTGCGCCCTCGGCTCGTGAGAACGTGCCGTCGATGTTGAGCTGCTTCGCGGCGGTGCCGGTGACGTCCTCGATGATCAGTTCGCCCGCGCCTTCGGACAGGTCTCGGATGACGATGCCGTCGCCCTGATCGTTGACCGCGGCTTCGATCTCGATGCCGGGGCGGGAATTCAGGAAGTCGAGCAGTTCGTTGACGTTCTGGAAGTCGTCGCGGATGGTGATGAGCTGCGAGTTGCCCGAGGCGTCGGTGATGCGGATCTCGCCGGCCTCGATGCCGCGCCCCTGGTTGAGGCGGTCCATGCTCGTGGCCTGGCCGATCCACTTCATCTGGAGGTTGCTGCCCTGCACGCTGGTGGCGGCGCTGTCCTTGGTGAGGCCGAGTTCGGCGGCGAGGTCGCCGGCGATGGAAAAGTTGCCGGCGGTCGCGCCGGTCGAGTCGACCGCGCTGAGGCCGTTGCCCGCGTCGTTGAGCGAGACCTGCACGCCGACGCCCGCGCCGGTGAGCTCGCTGTTGATGGTGTTGACCAAAGAGTTCAGCGAGCCGCTCAGGTCGGCGGTCGTCAGGATGGCCGACAGGTCGAGCGAGTTGCCGGCGCGATCGGTGATGGTCAGGTCGGTCGAGGTGAGTCCCGCGCCGCCGTTGAGGTTGCGCGAGAGGACGGTGTTGAGGCCCGAGAGCAGCCGGTCGCCGGTGAAGCTGGCGCTGGTGGTGCCGGCGCCGATGAGGCCGGCGAGGCCGAGGCCGCGAGCGGTGTTGGCGGTGGTGCTGTCGGTCGCGCCTTCGGCGACGCGGAAGGCGGAGCCTGCGTCGGTGGTGTTGTCGATGAGTTCGAGGCCGGTGCCGGCGGCGTTGATCTGCGCGGTCACCTTGCCCTCGGACTGTTCGTTGATCTGCTCGATGACGTCGCCGAGGGTCGCGGCGCGGGACTGCGTGACCTGCTGCTCGGTCTCGGGCTTATCGTCGCCGGTGGGCATGGTGTCGGGGTCGTAGACCTGGCCCTCGAACTCGCC
>JANSXG010000279.1 GCA_024743075.1 bacterium
GCTGATCGAGGAAGCCGTCGAGGGCTTCCGCGAGGCCATGTCCGACATCGCCCGGGCGCAGACGCCGGAGGTGCCGTTTTGACCCTCGACTACAATCATCGCCCCAGCTTTGCCGAACGGGTCAACGCCGCCGTCGATCAGGCCCTGACCGCCGATCAGGCCATACGGCCGCCCCGCGACTATCTCGGCGGATCCCGCCTCGGCCATGCCTGCGAGCGCGCCCTGCAGTTCGAGTTCACGGCGACGCCAAAGGACGAGTGCCAGGACTTCAGCGGCCAATCGCTGCGCATCTTCGCCATCGGCCATGCGCTCGAGGATCTGGCCGTCGCCTGGCTGCGCGGCGCGGGCTTCGACCTCTACACCCGGAAAGGCAACCGGCCCGATGGCGGCCAGTTCGGTTTCTCGGTCGCTGGCGGGCGCATCCGCGGTCATGTCGACGGCATCATTGCCGCCGGGCCCGAGGGCTTCGGTCTGGCCGTTCCCGCACTCTGGGAATGCAAGACGATGAACGCGAAGAACTGGCGCGCCTGCGTCAAGGACGGCGTGACGAAATCCAAGCCGGTCTACGCCGCCCAGATCGCGCTCTACCAAGCCTACATGGAAGGGACGGTCCCCGGCATCTCGGCCGCGCCCGCGCTCTTCACCGCGATCAACAAGGACACCGCCGAGCTTCATCATGAGCTGGTGCCTTTCGACGCCGATCTCGCGCAGCGCATGTCCGACCGGGGCGTGAGGATCCTTCAGGCGACCGATGCGGGCGAGCTTCTGCCGCGCGTCGCCACCACGCCCGACTTCTTCGAATGCCGCTTCTGCCCCTGGTCCGAGCGCTGCTGGGGGCTTCCCGCATGAGCGACGACGGCATCCTGCACTTCAACCCGTGGATGGACTTCAACGACGGGCCACCGTCCGAGAACCCGTTCGGCTGCGACCCCGACCCCGAGCAGATCGCCGTCTTCCTCGACACCGTGTTCAGCTGGTGCGAGGGGCTGATCCCGCTACGCGGCTTCGTCGACAAGGGTCAGGGCCGGGGCGGCAAGCCGCACAATATCTGGATCGCGGCCGACGACAGCGCACCAGGGAAACTCGCGACCTTTGCCGCATGGGCCAACCGTGAAGGCGCTGCGGTTTATGTCATCCCCGGCACGGTCGAGGAACAGGGCCAGGCCCGCGCCGCTGACGTGCTGCAGATGCAGGCCATCGTGGTCGATCTCGACGCGGGCGACATCCCGGCCAAGCTCGACCATGTCATCCGCCACCTCGGCCCGCCCACGCTGATCATCGAGAGCGGCGGACGCACGCCCGAGGGCGCGGCCAAGCTCCATGTCTGGTGGCAACTGACCGAACCCGCCGAGGGCGAGGATCTGGCCACCCTCTGCCGCCTGCGCGGCGAGATCGCCGTGAAGGTCGGCGGCGACACGCATTTCCGCTCGGCGCACCAGCCGATCCGGGTGCCTGGCACGGTCTATCACAAGCATGGCCACCAGCGCCTCGTGCAGATCCGCGAACATCGCGACGTCGAGGTCGACCTTGCGGACTTTGCCGATCGGGTCGCCGAGATGCCGCCGCTGCCCGGTGTGGGCTTCGCCAGCGACGTTGCCGCGCCGACCGCGAAGCCCGGCATCGACGCCGTGCTCACCACGCCGGTGCGCGAAGGCGCGGTGGACGACTGGTCCCGCTTCCAGGGGGCAAGCGCCGCCATCGGCCATTACGTACGCCTGGTGCACGAGGGCCGCCTCGACCCCTTCGCGGGCTGGGAGGCGATCTGCGGCTACAACGCCGCCATGTTGCGACCGTCCTGGCCGCTCGATCGGCTGATGGCCGAGTCCGAACGGCTCTGGGCGTTGCATGTGAAGCGCAAC
>JANSXG010000070.1 GCA_024743075.1 bacterium
CAACGCATCGCCGACTCTCCGATCGAGTTCACCGAGGACGATACGCTCCGGCGTGGATCCGTCGTCCTCCGCACGGAGAAGGGGCTTATCGACGCGTCCGTTGATGCTCAGATCGATCGCATGGTTGAGTTGCTGATCGGCGACGAGCGTCTGGAGCACCGACTCGACGCCGTCTCGCCGGATGCGGACGATTCGGAGGCTGACGCGTGAGTTTGCTCGCAGCAAGCATCGGCCGCGTGCGACGGATGGATCCGGTTCGTGTCGAGGGGCGCGTCGGCGCGGTGCAGGGCCTCACTGTGCTGGTCGACGACTTCCCGGTCGTGGTCGGCGCGCTCGTCGCGGTGTGTTCATCCGGCGGCGACCGGCTGGGCGAGGTCATCGGGTTTGACGGCCGACGCGCGATCGTCATGATGCTCGGTCAAACCAACGGCGTTCGCCCAGGCGACCGTGTGGGGTCCATCGCGACCCAACCGACCGTTGATGTCGGCGACAGCATGCTCGGCCGGGTCGTGAACGGGCTCTGCCAGCCGATCGACGCTGGCGAACCGCTGCAGGACCTGCACCCGCAGCCCCTCAACCCCGAGCCCATCGGCGCGATGGCCCGATCGCGAGTACGAGAGCCGCTACCGACCGGCGTGCGCGCGATCGACCTGATGACCACGCTCGGACGCGGCCAGCGCCTGGGTATCTTCGCCGGACCCGGCGTCGGCAAGTCCACGCTGCTGGGGATGATCGCACGCGGCACGATCTGCGGCGAGCACGGCGCGGACGTCAACGTGATCGGCCTGATCGGCGAGCGAGGCAGAGAGGTTCGCGATTTCATCGAGCAATCGCTCGGCGAGCAAGGAATGCGCAGGTCGGTAGTGGTCGTCTCAACCTCTGACGAGTCGCCTCTGATGCGCGTTCGAGCCGCGAACGCGGCCTGCGCGATCGCCGAGTACTTCCGCGACTGCGGGCGAGATGTCATGCTTATGCTGGACTCGGTGACCCGCCTCGCGCACGCGCAGCGCCAGATCGGGCTCGCCGTCGGCGAGCCCCCCGCGACTCGCGGGTACACACCGAGCGTGTTCGCCGCATTGCCGGTTCTGCTGGAGCGGGCCGGCTCAATTCGAGCAGATAGTAGCGGGAGAGCGGGGAGCATCACCGGCCTCTACACGACTCTCGTCGAGGGCGACGACATGACCGAGCCGGTGGCCGACGCGGTGCGAGGTATTCTCGACGGGCATGTGATCTTGTCTCGATCCCTCGCGCAGAAGGGCTATTTCCCGGCCATCGACGCACTCGACTCGGTCAGCCGCGTCGCTAACGAGATTTGCGAAGCGGACCACCTTAAGGCGAGGCAGCGAGTCGCGACCGCGCTCGCGGCCTACCGCGATGTCGAGGAACTCCTTCAGATCGGCGCCTACACGCCGGGGGCCGACCCGTTGACCGACGCCGCGGTTGCGCTCAAGCCGAAGATCGACGCGGTGCTTACTCAGGCGACCGATGAAGTCGTCGGTTTCGATGATGCGATCGCGAGCCTCACCCAGGTCGCCCGGGAGCTGGAGACTCTTGTCGAATCTTCGAAGGCACGCGGTTCGGCTCCTCGCCCCGGCACGAAGCGGGGGGGCTGATCTGTGGCGAAGTTCCGATTCCAACTTCAGGCGCTTCTTGAGATGCGGAAACGGGCCGAGCGCGATCAGCAGATGATCGTGTCCGCGATCGAAGCGGAGTACCGATCGATCGAGCAGCGGATCCGAGAGTGCCACGCCAGCATCGAGCAATGTCGCTCGGACCTTCGCGAGCGCCTGGGTTCACAACACGAAGCATCGGTTGATGCGCGCGAGGCGGCCTGGCAGACGCACGCGATGCACCGCATGCGCGCCGAGGCCGACGGACTTGTCCTCAAACTCTCCGGCGTGCTCAAGCGACTCGAGGCGGAGCGAGCTGTGCTCGTTGAGCGGGCGAAGGATCGGCGAAGCATCGAGAAGCTCAAAGAGAACCGCTTCGACGCGTGGAAGTCGGACCGGCAGCGTGCCGAGCGCACGGAACTGGATGATTTGGCTTCGGCTCGGGTCGGGTGGACAAGGCTTGGAGGTGTGCAATGATCAGATCGGCCTGGCTCGTGGTTTCGACGATCGCCGTGGCGAACCTCCTGGCGATCCTCGGCTTTGTCGGATGGCTCGTCTCGAGTGACCGGCTGACGCTCGACCGCATGGAGGAGATCCGGGCGATGGTCGCGCCGACGGTCGCCGAGCAACTCGAAGCCGAGCGGGCAGCGGAGGCCGAGGCCGAATCGGAGCGTGCCCGTCTCGAAGATGGCGGCAATCTCGGCGGAGTCCCGATCAGCGCCAAGGACCGGCTGAACATCCTGCGCGAGGTCGACGAGGTCTCACGTCAGCGTTTCGAGCGGATGGAACGGGAAACGCGTGATCTCCAGCGTCAGCTTCAAGCCGAACTGGACGCCATCGCGGCCGAACGCGAAGCACTCGAGAAGACGCGCGACGCCTTCGAGACCCGGCGTGCGGAGATCGCGGAACTGGAGCAATCGAAACAGTTTAAACGGGCGCTGCAGCTCTACGAGTCCTCGAAATCGGATGTGGCGGCGAACATGTTCCAGTCCCTGATCGACCGGGGCAACGAGGAAGACGTCGTCAGCTACCTAAACGCCATGAAACCGATGTCTGCGAAGAAGATCATCGAAGAATTCGAACAACGCGATCCGGCTTTGGCAGCCCGATTGCTGGAGGGTGTGCGAACCTACGGTCTCTCCACGAACGAGTGAGGAGGCCTGAAAGCGAGCGCACATGGTCTCCGGACGCGTAAGTCTGCCACAGTCGTTTCAGGCGCTATCGCCGAGCGTTCCCCCCCGGGCGACGAACTCACCTGCTCGTCAACTCGCGGATGCGCAGGGATCGTCGGGTTTTGCCGCGCATCTTGCTCCTGAGCGGCAGGAAGTGCGCTCGAAGACCCGCCAGTCGTCCGAACTCGCCGGTGATGTGACCAGCCACACCACCGACCGCGCATCGAGGCAGCCCGGCGAGTCCCGATCCGATCAGGCTGACGACGGACGCGTCCAGTCCGCCGGGGATGTCGATCCCGAAGTCGAAGCCGAAGCCCGGCCTGTGGATGAGTCCACCGAAGCCAATCCGGACGACGATCGGATTCCGTCGCCAGAAGAGCGGAACGAAACGGGGGCGCGAGACACGGGCGAGGATGCCCAGGCCGATTCGGCGGACCCCCGTGCAGCGCAGCCAGAGGTCGATCCCACCCGTTCGACAGGGGAATCAGAGGCGTCGGGTTCGTCGCAGCCGGGCGAGCAGCCCGCGAGTCACATCGTTGCTGATGCCGAACCCGCGAACACCGAGGCGCGCGAAGGCGTCGTCGCGGCCCCAAAGAGTGAGCAGAGATCCACCGGTCATACCGCCCAGCAATCCGAGACTGACGCCGGTCAACCCCAGACATCTGGCGCGAGAATTCGCGAGAATCACCAGGAACAGACCGTGCAGAGCACGCCGCATCGCACGAAGTCGGAATCGACACGAGAATCCGAGCAAACCGGTCCGAGATCCGAGATCGCTTCGAAGCAGTCTTCCGAATCGGCCTCATCAATCAATGATCAGACTGCCGGTGATCCGCAGAGCGACGATGACAACAGCGATGCTGGCGCCGACCGGCGAAATGAAGCGAAGCATCGGGGTGACGACTCTCAGACGGAGCGTTCTCAATCCACACGCGGGGGAGACGCCCCCACAGCGATGCCGCCGAGCGCTGAGCCAGTGCGCGAAGCGAACGCAATCGCCGACGAGCCGCCCAAGACCCGTCCCGTCCAGCGCAGCGCCGAGCACGCCCGTTCGCAGGCGGATCCCGTAGCAGCGCGGGCGGACGCGGGGCCGCCGGAGGCCGCGCAGGTCCAGAAGGCACCTATGCCGAACGCCGCTGATCGACTCGCGAACAATTCGACCCAGGCACCGGATCGCTCTGCCACCCACGCAATCCGTGAGGGCGAAGCACCGACCGGCAAGGCCGTTGCCCGTGGTATGAACGCCGTCCTTCGACAGGGCGGCGGGGCGCTGACGATGAGGCTCTCCCCGGCATCGCTCGGCGAGGTCCGTATCGAAATGTCGATGCAGAACGGTCGCGTCTCGGTTCAGTTCGATGTCGGCAACGTCGCGGCGTACCAGGCGATCAAGGGACAGATGACCGAACTGCGTCAGTCGCTGGAACAACGCGGTATGACCGTGGAGCGGGTCGAAACGCATGTTTCGCCCGCCCTCGCGCGATCGGCCCAGGCGGAGAGCAACGCGAACAACCGCGGCGGCGAGCAGACGGCCCAACACGGCCAGCACGATCGACATGATGCCGCAGGTGAGCAGAGTCGTGGGCGCGCCGACGCGGAGAACCAAGGTCAGCGTGGCGAATGGTCCCAGCACGCGCACGACGAGCTGGAGTCTGACTTCGAGCAGTCCCTGCGCCTCGGGCTCGACGCGGTCGCTTGACGAGGCTGCGTCACTTTTGGCACGGCGTTCGCGGTAGATCGGATCAGGGCGGCGCTGCGCCGTCCCTCGGGAGTACCACGCGATGTCAGCGATTTCGGGTAGCACAGGATCCTCAGCCAACGCTCCGGCGGGCGCGACCGACGCGTTCAGCGCGATGTCCAGCGTTGACTTCCTCGAGATCATCTTCGCGGAGCTCACGAACCAGGACCCGCTCGCGCCCAACGAAACGAAGGACACGCTCGAGCAGATCAGCCTGATCCGGTCGATCGAGTCGGACCTTTCACTTTCCGATCAGTTGAAGACGATGGTCCGCCAGAACGAGATCGCATCGTCGAGCTCACTTGTGGGCAAGTTCATCACCGGAAAGACCGCGTCTTCGACGGAGGTCGCCGGCTTTGTGGATTCGGTGACGATCACGCGCGACGGAATCCAGCTCAACCTGTCCAGCGGGTACACGGTCCCGCTGGACGGCGTGCAGGAGATCATCGATCCGGACATCATCGCGATCGGCGATCCGGATGATGGCTCGGGCGATCCGGTCGACGGCCCCGATGGCGATGAGCCTGCAGACCCCGACGCACCGGATGAGCCAGACAGCCCCGACGAGCCCGACGAGGATGACGAGAAAGAAGGCCTCTGATCCCACTGTCAGGGAGCAACACGCGTGGCCATCCTTCCGGTTGAACTGCTAAAGAAACTCGGTTCCGGCGTTCGCCCCGGAGAAGCTCAGCGACCGCGCAGCGCATCCGGGAACGCCGGCCAGATCGATTTTTCGTCGATGATCCGCGCTGCGCGTGCGGGTCAGGTCCGCTCGGATCGCGCCGTCTCCTGGGAGCGAACCGGTCGCGAGGACCCGGTCGACCGCGCGATCACGGTGATCGAAGAATCGCTCGACCGCGCAGAAGCCGCGGGAGTCGATTCCGTAATCGTTGCGCTCGATGGGCGTTTGCTGCGTGCGGACGTCGCGACCCGTGCCCTGCGTGATCTGCAGTCCGAGGATGCGAGCGTGCTCTCGCTCGACGGAACCGCGTTTCTCGTGATCCAAACGACCGGGGACGAGGTCGGCCCGCTCGCCGACCTCGCCGAGATCGAGTCTGGCACGGAATCTGCGAAGCGAGTCGGCGCGATGCGCATCGGCTGGATCTCGAACCGATCGCTCGGCGAGATTGTCGCGACCGCGGAGTCGGCAAGCGACGCGAAATGAATGTCTTCCCGTCGGAGACGGGGTGAACAGGGCACGGAGGCCCGCCAACTCAACAGTGCGAGGGAAGGTTCGTCACGATGGCATCCACAACCGCTTTGTTCACGGGTCTCGCTGGTCTGAACAGCAACGCCCGGCAGCTCGACGTCATCGGCAACAACATCTCGAACGTCAATACGACGGCCTACAAGTCGAACCGTCTCCAGTTTTCATCGGCCTTCAATCGTACCTTTAGCCTCGGCACCTCGCCGAACGCGTCGACCGGTGGGTCCAACCCCGGCCAGATCGGCCTCGGTGTCACGATGGCCGGCACGCAGCGCAACTTCAGCAACGGCGCGATCAGCCCGACCGGGCTGAACACCGATCTCGCGATCGAGGGCAACGGTTTCTTCGTCGTCGAACGGGCCGGTGAGCGGCTCTTCACGCGCGCCGGAGCCTTCCAGTTCAACTCCCAGAACGACCTCGTCACGCTCTCCGGCGATCGCCTGCAGGGCTACCCGGTAGACAGCGAGTTCAACATCATCGAAGGACGCGTCGAAGATGTGAACATCCCGATCGGCACGCTGACGATCGCCGAAGCGACCCAGAACGTCACCTTCAGCGGTAACCTGAACGCCGATGGTGATGTCGCCCAGCAGGGCAGCATCATCAGCCTCGGCACATTCACGACCGGTGGCGTGGCGCCGACACCCGCAACACTCATGACCGCGCTCGACCCGCCCGGGACGTTCGTGGACGGTAACACCATCGAACTCCGTCAAGCCGAGCGCGGCGGAAAGGTCATCCCAACCGCGCAGTTCGACATCACCGCGACGACGACGCTGGGTGACTACATGGACTGGCTCCGCGTGAACCTCGGCATCTATGAGAACGGTGGGGACGATCCGACCGATCCCGCCGGCGTGTCGACGGACGGCAGCGTGAGCCTCGGCGGCGCAGGTGGCGATGAGATCATCATCGTCGGGAACCCCGGCGAGATCAACGATCTCGAGATCGACGCCAGCGATATCTTCGTGCAGCAGGGAACCGCCGCCGGTCCGCCGCCGAACGCGACGCCGTTCGCCCCCGTGAAGAGCCAGTCGGCCGACGGCGAGTCCGTTCGGACGACGTTCATCGTGTACGACTCGCTCGGCACCGAGCTCCAGGTCGATGTCACCCTCGTCCTCTCGGCGAAGACCGGCGGCGGCACCTTCTGGCGCCCGTACATGCACTCGGACGACGATACCGACGCCGCGAACCTGCTTGAGAACGGAACGCTCTTCGCAGCCGGCTCCGAAGACTTGCCGATGCTGCAGTTCGACAACTTCGGCCAACTCTCGACCACCGGGCAGTACAACATCCAGGTCGACCGCTTCAACACAGGTGCTCTGGACCCGCTGCAGATCGCGTTGCGTTTCGCCAGCGATGCCGATCAGGTTTCCGCGCTCTCGAACACGGGTGGAGGATCCACGCTCGCTGCGGTGTTTCAGGACGGCTCGCCGCTCGGCGTTCTTTCCTCTTTCTCCGTTGGCGAGAACGGCACGATCACCGGTGGCTTCACAAACGGTTTGACGCGCACCATCGGCCAGCTGGCGATCGCGAACTTCACCAACCCGGAGGGCCTCGTTGACTCGGGGAACAACCTGTTCGCCGTGGGCCCAAACTCCGGCACCGCGCTGATCACCGAACCGCTCGAGTTCGGCACGGGCAGAATCATCGGTGGAGCGCTCGAACTCTCGAACGTCGATCTGTCGCAGGAGTTCATCAATATGATCCTGACGTCAACGGGCTACTCGGCCGCGTCTCGGGTCGTTACCACGACCAACGAGCTGATGAACCAGCTCCTCGTCCTCGGCCGATAACTCCACCCGTACCCCCCGTCTGACTGAAGCCGCGTGGTTCTCGGGCCGATGATGACCGGAGACGCCCGGCGTCTTCGGAGGGCTTTGACTCATGATCACGGTCACGCGACTCGATGGCAGCCGCTTCGTGCTCAACGCCGAACTTATCCGGACGGTCGAGTCCGCTCCGGATACGCTGATCAAGCTCACGACCGGTGACACCTACATGGTGCGTGAGACGAGCAACGACATCGTCCGTCTCGCTGTCGAGTACGGGCGATTGCTCCGCGGCCTCGCCGATACCCGTTAGCGGTAAATCGGACGAACTGGGGCCAGTTGCCTGCGCGGGCGTGAAGTCGGGGCCCGATCCCGTCGATCCACATGAATACAGGGACCCGTCGCGATGGGCGCGGCCGGGAGGGTGTTCATGGACATCACGACGATAATCGGAATCGTTCTCGGCTTCGCGCTGCTCCTGATCGCTATGGTCATGGGCGGTTCGTTCGGCGCGTACGTTGATGTACCGTCGCTGGTAATCGTGATCGGTGGTTGCATCGCGGCTCTGCTGACCGCGTTCCCCCTGGCCTCTCTTCTCGGCCTCCCGAAAGTCGCCCAGAAAGTCATCAAGGGCGCGAAAACCGATCCCAACTCCTTGATCGAGCAGCTCGTCGGGTTCGCCGAGATTGCCCGTCGCGACGGCATCCTCGCGCTCGAGGGCATGACCGCCGAAATGAAAGACGATCTGCTCATCGTCGGCATCAAGATGGCCGTCGACGGGACCGACCCCGAGTTGATCGAGCAGATCCTCGAAGCCGACGTCGAGAACATGATGACCCGCCACGGCGTCGGCAAAGGCATGTTCGACGCGGCCGGCCGCTACGCACCGGCGTTTGGCATGATCGGCACACTGATCGGTCTGGTCGCGATGCTCGCGAACATGAGCGACCCCTCCGCGATCGGTGCGGGTATGGCAGCCGCCCTGCTTACGACGATGTACGGCGCAGTGGTCGCGAACGTGCTCTTCCTCCCGCTCGCCGACAAACTGGCGTTGCGCAGCGAGGAAGAAGTGCTCATCAAGTCGATCATCGTGAAGGGTGTCATGTCCATCCAGTCCGGCGACAACCCCCGCGTCGTCGAGCAGAAGCTCAAGACCTTCCTCCCACCTTCCGGTCGGGGCGAAACCGACGACGAGGAGGAGAAGGCCGCCGCCTGATCGCACGGCGGAATTCCACTCATGCCCAAGAAGAAGCCAAAGAAGGATTCCGGCGGCGTGCCGGAGTGGGTCGTGACCTACGGCGACATGATGTCGCTGCTTCTTTGCTTCTTCATCCTGCTCGCGGCGTTCAGCGAACTGAAGCAGGAGCGCGAGTACCAGCGTGTTATAACCGCCGTCAAAGAAGCCTTCGGCTATTCCGGGGGCGTCGGCGTCATGCCGACCGACGACCCGCCCCTGCGTTCCATGCTCCAGCTCATGGAAGAGCTCGCGCAGAAGAGCCACGAGAACAGCAAGATCAGCGAGTCCGACACCCGGGGGGTCAGCGGCAAGAGCACCAAGGTCACCAAGGTGCAGGAAGGCATGATGTTCACCATCGGTGGCCACCTGACCTTCGCCCCCGGTTCCGCGGTCCTGCGCGACGAGGCCAAGGCCGAGTTGCTCCGGGTTGCCAAGCTGCTCAAGGGGCGACGCAACAAGATCGCGGTCCGGGGTCACGCATCGAGCAAGGTGCTCGACGCGGACTCCCCGTTCGACGACCTACTCGATCTGTCGTATTACCGGGCCAAGGTCATCGCCGAGTTCCTCGCCACCGAGGGCCAACTCGATCCGGACGTGCTCGTCATCGAGGCCCGCGGCGACACCGAGCCCCTGATCCACCGGCAGTACAACCCCGAGGCCCAGACCCTCAATCGCAGGGTCGAGATCATCATGACCGAAGTTATGGTCGAAGACCTCAACAAGGACGCCGGGTCCAGCGATGAATCCGCTGCCCGGGGTGAGGGCGGCGACTGGTAAGCGAGGGTTGACGAGATGTCCGACGAGGCCAAGACGAAACCACCCATCAGGACTATCGCCGTCGTACTCGTCATGCTTGTTGTCGAGGGCGCGGCGATCGTGGGCATCATGACCATGTTCGGCGGACCCGCCGAGGTCGTCGCCCAGCCCGGTCTGTTCGGCGAATCCACCAGCCCCGAACTCCAGCCCGTCGAGATCCAGTTGCTTCAGGAGCGTCTCACCAACAACGCCTCCGGCCGGATTTTCATCTACGACACCGAGATCCGGATCGTGACCCAGGAGCGACACCGCCAGGCGGTCCAGACCGTTATGGACAACCGCATGGCCTCGATCCGCACCGGGATCTCCAAGATCTTCGCAGCCGGCGCCCACAGTTACTTCGCCGAGCCCGGTCTCGAGACCCTAACCCGACAGGTCACCGAGTTCCTCCACTCCATCTTCCCGGAGGACGGCGAGGGCGAGGAGATGATCACGGGTGTCCTGATCCCCAAGTGCATGGGCTTCCCGGCCGACTACTGATCGGCCCGCAGCGCAGATTCTGCGCAGTCATGGCGATCCCTGCCGACCATCGGAAGATTCTGCGCGGATTGCTGCGGCTCCGCAGCGCCCCTGAACGATACATACGGGGTCGGGCGCTGGAGTAGCGCCCTGAGACTCCCAGGGAGACGGGAGGCCAGGATGGCCGAAGACGATCAGACCACGCCAGATCAGCCGGAAGATTCTGCCGCCGACGCAGGCCAGTCAGGCAAGCCGGAATCCGTGCCGTCGGGCGATCCGACGGCCGATGACGCAGCCGACGCGCTCGGTGCGGCCCAGGCCGCCATCGATGAACTCAACGAAGACACCGGCTCCGCCGCTGGCTCGTCGACGGACCAAGCGGTGGGAGGCGCGTCAGCCGAGCCATCCTCAGCAGGGTCTCAGAGGTCTCCCGATGAGGCCGCGGGTTTGAATCTGCCCAGTTTCGCGCTCAACGGTTCAACCGAACTGCCCGACGGGCTTGCGCTGCTCAAAGACGTCAACCTCGATGTAAAGATCGAACTCGGCCGGACTCGCATGGTCGTGAACGATGTGCTGCGGCTGTCCGAGGGCGCCGTCGTGGAGTTAGACAAGCTCGCAGGCGATCCGGTGGACATCTACGTCAACGGTCGCCACATCGCCAGGGGCGAGGTGCTCGTGCTGAACGAGAATTTCTGCGTGCGCGTGAGCGAAATCCTCGCCGGGGCGGAAGCCGCGGCCAAGCAGATCGCCAGCGCAGCCGCCGACGCCATGTCTGCCTGACCAGTACGCTCCAAACAGTGGGCAGGATGCCCGCCGCAACCGCCAGGATGGCAACCATGTCGCGAATCGCACAGACCCTCAGCGCGCTCCTCATACTGATCGCCGCCTCGCACGTCCTCGGGCAGGACTCCCCGCCTCAGCGGATCACTGGGCCGGTGTCGGTTGAGCCGCGGATGACCGTTGAACCCTCGGGCGAATCCGCCGCGTTGTTGCTCCCTCAGCCCCCGGCAACGACCGGCCCGTCGGCATCGACCCAGCCAGCGTCCGAATCGTCTCATCCCGTCGAAGCGCCGGACTCGGAGCCCGGGTCTCGGCCTCTCCCGGCGATCGAGCGAGTCCCGCTCGGGCAGGGGGTCGTCGCTCGCGAAACCGGGCAATCCGAGGGCCGGTCGCGCTTCGGCGGCATGGCCCAGACCATCGGTGCGCTCGCCGTGGTCCTCGGGCTCATCCTGATCCTCCGGTTTGTCTTTGTGAAACTCTCAGGCACCGCCGGTGGCCTCCGGGCACAACTCGGTGCGGCCGGTCGGGCGCCATCGGGTGTGCTGTTCGTCCTCGGTCGCTACCCGGTTAGCCGCGGCATGTCTCTGGTCCTGCTCCAACTCGACCAGCGTGTTCTGCTTCTCAGCCAGACAAGCGCCGGGTTCCACACGCTCGCCGAACTCAGCGATCCTGCCGAAGTCGCTTCGATCGTCCAGAAGACCCGCGATGAGAGTGGCGAGAGCCTCAGCGCCAAGTTCTCCGGGATGCTCAAGCAGTTCGAGCGCGATCCGGAAACGCTCAACGACATGGACAACGCGATCGCCGCTCGGCCGGTGCGCCTCCGCCACACCGGAACCGACGCGGCCGTCGAGGGGGAGCCGTCAGCACATCGGGCAACCGGCTTCTACGAGGACAAGCCCTCGATCACGACGGGCGAGGACGAACTCCGCTCACGCATCAACCGGTTGAGGGAGTTCGGATCGTGAGGATCTCTCGGTACTTCATCACCGGCCTGATCGGGTTGCTCCTCGCGCTGGCGCCACAACCCGCGTCGGCTCAGTCGTTCGGCGAGATGGACCGCTTTGACCCGATCGCGGGCAGCAGTTCCGCCAGCACGTCCGGAAGCGAATCGCTGAACCCCATCGCGATGCTCGAGGATTCCGCGGACGCGATCCCCGGCTTCGAGGGCGGCCTCAGCGGCGCCCTCAACATCATGGTCATGCTGACGGTGCTCTCACTCGTGCCGGCGATCATGATCATGTGCACCTGTTTCATCCGCTTCATCATCGTCCTCGGCATGCTGAAGCAGGCTCTCGGCACCCAGGGTCTTCCCCCGTCACAGGTGCTCCTCGCGCTCTCGCTGTTCATGACATTCATGGTCATGGCGCCGACCATCGATCGGATCTACGACGAAGCCATCGTGCCCTACCAGCAGGGCGAGGTCCAGAACCAGGTCGAGATGTGGGAGCGCGCCAAGCAGCCGCTCCGCGATTTCATGTTCGCGCAGATCGAAGAGGCCGACTCATGGTCCACGGTGTTCATGCTGATGGAGTACCGCACCGGCGAACCCGTCACAGAGCCGCAGAACCTGACGCGCGCCGATGTCGACATGCTCACGCTCATCCCCGCCTACATGCTCAGCGAACTCAAGATCGCCTTCCTCATGGGCTTCCGCATCTACCTGCCGTTCCTCGTCATCGATATGGTCGTCGCCAGCCTGCTCATCTCCATGAGCATGATGATGCTCCCGCCGGTTCTCGTAAGCCTCCCGTTCAAGGTTTTGCTGTTCATCCTCGTTGACGGCTGGGCGCTCATCGTCGGCAGCCTCATGCGCAGTGTTGCGCCCGTCGAACCCCAAACAGTCGCGCTCATGGAACACGTCCCATTAGTCGCCTCGCTGGGATTGGCATAAGGGGCGCCGATGATCATCGACGATTCCGTGGTCGATCTCGTGCAGAACGCCATCATGGTGGCGCTCAAGGTCTCCGCGCCCATCCTTGTCGCCGGCGTACTGATCGGCCTGACCATCAGCATCTTCCAGTCCGTCACGCAGATCCAGGAGCAAACGCTCTCGCTCGTTCCCAAGATCTTCGTCATGTGCATCGTCGCCGTGATCCTGATGCCCTGGATCGTGATGCGGCTCGCCGAGTTCTGCGTTGACATGTTCCGACTCTTCTGACCCAGCCCGCCCGCCGAGACGTTCCGCCGTGCCACTGATCGAAGCCATCCTGCCGCACGCTCCCGCGTTCGTCGTGGTCCTCGCGCGGGTCGGCGGCCTGTTCATTTTCACGCCGTTGCTGTCCAGCGCGTCCGTCCCGCTCCGGGTCCGCGCCCTGCTCGTCGTGATCCTCGCCCTTGCCCTGTACCCGATATCCAACACCGAGCACCTCATCGGCCAACCCATCGAGTTCTGGTCCGTTGCGCCGCTGATCGCGACCGAGATGGTCGTCGGCGCCTCCCTCGGTCTGCTGGCGTCCATCCCCCTCATGTCCGTTCAGCTCGGCGGCCTGCTGATGGGCCAGCAGATGGGCCTCGGCCTCGCCCAGATCGTCAATCCCGGCATCGACATCGAAGGCGACAACATCGGCCAGATGCTCTTCATCATCGCGATCGCGACATTCTTCATGATGGACGGGCTGACCATCATCTTCGACTCGCTCGCACAGACCTTTATGTATGTCGAACCCGGAGGCTTCGTGTTCTCCGACGCGCCGCTCGACCTGCTCGTCGGGTTGATCGCTTCCGGCTTCGAACTCGCCTTCCGCATCGCGATGCCCGTGCTCGCGATCATCTTCGTCGAGACGCTGATACTCGGCTTCCTCATGAAGACCGTGCCGACACTCAACATCATGAGCTTCGGCTTCCCCATCAAAATTGTCATCGGCCTGGCCACGCTCATCGGCTCCATCTACTTCATCTCCGAAGCGATCGGCTTCGAGATCGAAGCCGGTCTGCAGGTCGCCCAGGACTGGGTCTGGTCCCTCTAGCCACGGAAAGGAGGCGCGTCCCGCATGGCAGAAGACATGGGCGAAAAGACGGAACAACCGACCGGCAAGCGCCTCTCCGACGCGCGCGAGCAAGGTCAGGTCGGCAAGAGCCAGGACCTCACCGCCGCCATCATCATGATCGGCGCCGTGGTCCTGATGGTCGTGTTCGCGCAGAGTACTCTCATGAGGGTACTCACGATCACCCGTCACAACCTCTCGCCCGAAACCGTCGCGTCATCGCTCCTCGTCGGTGATCTGGTCGGCGACCTGAACAACACCGGATATCAGTTCGCCATCGTTGTCGCTCCGTTCATGGGCGTCATGCTCCTGGTTTGCTGGCTTTCTCAGTTCCTCCAGGTAGGCTGGTTGCTCTCGGCGAAGGCGTTGCAGCCGAAACTCGACAAGCTCAATCCGATCAAGGGGCTCCAGAGGCTTTTCTCGAAGCGAAGCCTGATCAAGGGCGGTCTCGATCTGCTGAAGTTCGCGCTCGTCGGTGGTATCGCGTTCATCGCGGTCCAGTTCGAGAAGGAGCTCATCGAGTCGCTCCCCAGCCTGACCGTGATCCAGTCCGTCATCGTCGCCGGCGAGATCCTGATCCGCATCGCCATCTGGGCGCTGCTCATGCTGCTGATCCTCGGCCTGGCCGACTACGCCTACCAGAAGTGGCAGCGCACCCAGGACCTCAAGATGACCAAGCACGAGGTCAAGGACGAGCGCAAATCCATGGAAGGCGACATGGAGCAGAAGGCCAAGCGTATCCGCATGGGTCGCGAGATCGCCATGCAGCGCCTCCAGATGGATGTGCCCAAGGCCGATGTAATCGTCACCAACCCCACGCATTACGCCGTCGCGCTCAAGTACGACAAAGAGAACATGGACGCCCCGCGCGTACTCGCCAAAGGCGGCGATTACCTCGCCATGCGCATCCGCCAGATCGCCACGACCGCCGGTGTCCCCATCGTCGAACGCCCGCCCCTCGCCCGCGCCCTGTACCACAACGTCGATGTCGGGCAGCAGATCCACCCCGAGCACTTCGAGGCGGTCGCCGAGGTGCTCGCGTACGTCTACCGCCTCGACGGAAGGATGGCCTCGTGACCATCACTCGGTCCGTCACGAACCACGCGCCGCAAGGCGCGGTTGACCGCGAAGGGAGCGCCTGACCATGGCCTTCCTCGCGATGGACCGCCCCAACCCGCGCTGGGTCAACGCGATCCAGAAGTACCGATCGCTGATCATCCCGCTGGCGTTCGTCTCGCTGCTCGGCGTGCTTCTTGTCCCGCTCCCGCCGCTGGCGATGGACATCATGATCGCCATCAACCTCGCGGTGGCGATCATCATGCTGCTCACCACCATGTACATGGAGGAACCGCTCGATTTCAGCGTGTTCCCATCGCTCCTTCTCGCGACAACACTGCTCCGACTCGTCCTGAACATCGCCTCAACCCGCTTAATCCTCACGGCCGACGCGTCAACGCCCGAAGAGGCTGTCGGGGTTGCCGGCAAGGTCATCAGCGCATTCGGCACCTTCGTCGCCGGCGGTTCTCTGTTCGTCGGCGTGATCATCTTCATCATCCTCGTCGTCGTGCAGTTCGTGGTGATCACCAAGGGCGCAACCCGCATCGCCGAGGTCGCCGCGCGCTTCACCCTCGACGCCATGCCCGGCAAGCAGATGGCCATCGACGCCGACCTTAACGCCGGAGTCATCAGCGAAGGCGAAGCACGCGTCCGGCGAGATCGCGTGGCCAGCGAAGCCGACTTCTTCGGCGCCATGGACGGTGCTTCGAAATTCGTCCGCGGCGACGCCATCGCCGGCATCATCATCACCGTCGTCAACGTCCTCGGCGGCTTCGCCGTCGGCATGATCGAGAAAGACGGCTGGGATATCGGCCAGACCGCCAGGACCTTCACCATCCTGACGATCGGCGACGGCATCGCATCGCAGATCCCCTCGTTCGTCATCGCCATCGCCGCGGCGCTCATCGTCACCCGTTCCGGTTCCAAGCAAAACCTCGGCAACGAACTGATGGCTCAGGTCTCCTCGCGCCCGACCGCGATCTTCATCACTTCTGGCTTCCTGCTCCTGCTCGCGATGACCCCGCTCCCGACCGTCCCGCTGATCGCGATCTCGATGATCCTCGCCACGGTCGGGTTCTTCGTCTACAAGGGCGAACAGACCATCGCCGTGGAAGCGCAGCGAAAGGCCGAAGCCGAGGCCGAAGCCGAGCAGTCCGCGCCGCAGACCCCGCAGGTCGAAGATCTGCTCAAGGTCGACACCCTCGAACTCGAAGTGGGCTACGGCCTTGTTTCTCTCGTCGACGCGAAGCAGGGGGGCGACCTGCTCGACCGCATCAGCGCGATCCGGAGACAGATCGCCGCGGAGGTCGGGCTCGTCATGCCCCCCGTCCGCATCCGCGACAACATGACCCTCCAGCCGAACACCTACCGCGTCAAAATCCGAGGCAACGTCGTGGCCGAGAGCGAGGTCATCCCCGGCATGCTCCTCGCCATGGACTCCGGCATCACCACCGGCAAGATCCAGGGCAGCCCAACCCGCGAGCCCGCCTTCGGCCTCGACGCGTGGTGGATCGAGCCCAACCTGAAGG
>JANSXG010000210.1 GCA_024743075.1 bacterium
AGGAGTGTGCTCTTGCCCGCGCCCGACCCCCCCTTGAGCAGGACCTGTTCGCCCGGCGCGAGATCGAGCGATGCGATGTCCACAACCCACTCGCCGGAGGGCATATCGGGGTAGCGGAAGCACAGATCCTCGATCTGCAAGGCCGATGCTGATGGATTCTGGTCGGTCATGTGGGCACTGTATACCGCGTGAACGGGGGGACGAGGCGTCAGCGGAGACGGATTTCGGCGGCCCGCGCGTGGGCTTCGAGGCCTTCGAGACGGGCGAGTCGGGCGATCGATTCGACGGTCCGCGTGCTGGGCGACTCGGTCAGTTCAATCGTGGTGCGGATGCGCAGGAAGTCGAAGACGGAGAGGCCTGCGAAGGAACGGGCGGTGCCGCCGGTCGGGAGGGTGTGGTTGGGCCCGAGGCCGTAGTCGCCGAAGACCTCGGCGGTGTAGGCACCTATGAAGATCGCGCCGGCGTGGCGGATCGAGCCGGCGAGCTCGGGGGCGTTTTCGGTGATGATCTGCAGGTGTTCCGGGGCGAGGCGGTCGGCGATCTCCGCCGAGTCGGCATTCGAGTCGGTCAGAACCGCGAAGCCGTTGTCCAGTGCGGCGCGCGCCGTCGCGGCGGTCGGCAGGTCAGCGAGTTGGGACGCGAGTTGGGAGTTGGTGCGATCGATGAGCGATCGACTGCTCGAGACGAGGATGGCGGCGGCGTCGGTGTCGTGCTCGGCCTGGGCGAGAAGGTCGGCGGCGACCACGGCAGGGTCGGCTGTGTCGTCGGCGATGACCACGAGTTCGGAGGGGCCGGCGAGCATGTCGATGCGGACCGAGCCGGAGACGAGCTGTTTGGCGGCGGTGACCCAGCGGTTGCCGGGGCCGACAATGACATCGACGGGATCGACACCCACTCCGAAGGCCATGGCAGCGATCGCCTGGGCACCGCCGACGGCGAGAAGTCGGTCGGCGCCGGCGACGGCGGCGGCGGCGAGCGTGACCGGGGCCGGACGGGGCGAGGCGACGGTGACGCTGGTCACGCCGGCGACGCGCGCGGGGATGGCGGTCATGAGGACGGAGGAGGGCAGCGGGAAACGTCCGCCGGGGGCGTAGCAGCCGGCACGGTCGACGGGGATGACCTGCTGGCCGAGTGTGCCGGGGGTTTCGGAGTCGATGCTGACATCGGTGATGCTGTTGCGCTGGGCTTGGGCGAAGCGTTCGATGCTGGCGGCGGCGCGCTCGAGTGCGGCGCGGTCTTGGGCCGAAGTGGCGTCGAGCGCAGCGTCGAGCTGGTCGCGCTCGATGACCAGAGGCTCGCCGGGCTTGCGATCGCCGAGGCGTTCGGCGATGGCGCGGAGCGCTGGTTCGGCGCCGGACTCGACCTGGTCGACGATCTCGCCGGCGGCGATGAGGGTCTGGCGGTCGATCGGGCTGCGCCGAAGTGACGGAACCTCGTCGGGCGAAAGGGTACGCAGGAGTGGTGCTGAGGTGCGGGTCATGGCTGGTTGAGTCCGGGCTCGGTTGCGGGGTGGGCTTCCTGGAAGGACTTCTCGCGCGGGTCAGCGGATCGCCGGGTCACCTTGAGTGCGCGCCGATCGAGTTCGCTTTCGACGTCGGCGAGGTCGATGCCGCTGGCGGCGAGTCTGGTGAGCGTGAAGTACAGCAGATCAGCGGCTTCGGCGACGGTGTGGTCGCGGGTCGTGGCCTCGCCGAGTTCGCGGGCTTCTTCGAGGATTTTGCGCCGGAGCAGATCCGGGCTGGCGAACAACTTGGCGGTGTACGAACCCGCGGGCGGGTCGAAGGCGATGCGCTCGAGGCGTCGGGCGAGTTCGTCGAGGCCCCTGCCCTCGCCGAAGCAGGTGCGTGTGCCAAGGTGGCAGAAGCCGGGGTCGTTTTGGCGGACGCGGAAGCGGAGCGCGTCACGGTCGCAATCGACGTCGATGCCGAGCAGATCCTGTCGGGCGCCGGAGGTCGCTCCTTTTTCCCACACGGCGCCACGCGAGCGGGACCAGTAGACGCCGGAGCGGGTTTCGATCGCGCGCTTGATCGAGGAATCGCTTGAGTAGCACAGGCCGAGTGCCTGATCGCGTTCGTCGACGACGACGGTTGGGTACAGCCCATCGGGGCGATCGCTTCGGAGGCAGGCGATCAGCGCGTCGGCGACGTCGAAGACGCCGGTGTAGAGGGCCATGCCGACTTGGGCGTCGGCGCCGAGCGAATCGATGAGGGCGACGTCGTCGGCGGACTTGACGCCGCCGGCGATGGTGACGCGGGCGCCGTCGGCGGCTTCGACGATGGCGCGGACGCGGTCGGCATCAATGCCGGTCATGCGCCCCTCGTTTTCGACAAGTGTGACAAGGAAGCCGCCAACGTACGGACGCAATTCGCTCATGCGGTCTTCGATGCGCCGGCCGGTGCGCTTGCGCCAGCCGTCGACGACGACTTCGCCGTCGCGCGCGTCGAGGGCGGCGATGGTGCGTTCGGCGGGGAGTTCGCGCAGCACTTCGGGCGTTGCGGCGGTGCCGAGGATGACCTTTCTTGCGCCGGCGTCGAGCCAATCGATGGCGGTCTGGACATCGCGGAGGCCGCCGCCGACGCGACAGGGGGCGATCGCCAGCAGGTCGCGGATGGTGTCGGCGTTGGATCCCTGGCGGAGCGCGGCGTCGAGGTCGATGACGGCGATCTCGCCGACGAGGCCGAAGTTACGCGCGATCGGGCGCGGGTCGCCGGCGTCGAGGGCTTTCTTCTCGCCGCCGATGAGTTGCACGGCGTTCCCGGACATCAGATCGATGGATGGGATGATCATCGGCGGACCTCCAGTCCGGCTCCGGCCATGGCGGCCTTGGCCTGCTGGATGGTGTAGACACCGTCGTGGAAGATCGACGCGGCGAGGACGGCGCTCGCACCGGCGCGGATGCCCTGGACGAGGTGGTCGAGCGTGGACACGCCGCCGGAGGCGATGACGGGGATGGAGACGACGCTGGTGAGGGCGGCGACGAGTTCGGTGTCGTAGCCCTCGCCGGTGCCGTCGCGGTCCCAGCTGGTGAGCAGAATCTCGCCTGCACCGCGCTGTTCACACTCGATGGCCCACGCGACGGCGTCGAGCGGTTCGCGCTGCGTGCCGGAGCGGGTGATGATCTGCCAGGTGCCGGTCGGGTCGGCGTTGGGGCGTGCGGCGTCGATGGCGACGACGGTGCACTGGGCTCCGAAACGCTCGGCGATCTCGGTGATGAGGGCGGGGTTGGCGACGGCGGCGGAGTTCACACCGACCTTGTCGGCGCCGGCGTCGAGCAGAGTGGCGGCGTTGTCTGCGGTGCGCACGCCGCCACCGACGCAGAGCGGGATGGACAGTTCGGCGCGCACGGCTTCGACGGTGTGGGCGGCGGTGCCTCGGGCCTCGGGGGTTGCCGAGACATCGAGGATGACGAGTTCATCGGCGCCTTGGGCTTCGTAGGCGCGGGCCTGCTGGACCGGGCAGCCGGCATCGCGGAGCCCCTGAAAGCGCACACCCTTGACGACGCGTCCGTCGCGGATGTCGAGGCACGGGATGATTCGGTGCTTCAGCATGACGAGGCGGATCCTTCCGGGGACGACTGGTTCTGGGCGGGCTCGACTCCGGCCCATCGGGCGAGCAGGCGGAGCCCCCACCACCCAGAGAGTTCGGGGTGGAACTGGCAGGCGAGCGTCGCGCCGCGCTCCATCGCGGCGATGAAGGGGCCGGCGTAGTGGGCTGTCGCGACGCGCCAGCCGGCGGGCGCTTCGGTGAGGCGGTAAGAGTTGGCGAAATAGGCGCAGCCGGATCGAAGGAAGCGGGCGTCTGCGGGCGCTTGGATTTCGTTCCAGCCCATTTGCGGAACGGTGACTTCGGGCGGGAAGCGTCGCGCGGTGCCGTGGATGATTTCGAGACCGCGGACACCCGGCGTCTCGTCGCTGCGCTCGGCGAGCAGCTGCATGCCGAGGCAGACGGCGAGCAGCGGGCGGTCCGAACCCGCCCGCTCGTTCAGCGCTCCACGCAGGTTGAGGCGATCCAGTGTGGCAATGCCCGCGCCGAACGAGCCGACGCCGGGCAGAACGAGGAGTTCTGCTTCGTCGATCGCGGCGCGATCCTCGGTGATCGTCGAAGCGACGCCGAGGCGCGTGAACGCTGCGGCGAGGGACGCGGTG
>JANSXG010000231.1 GCA_024743075.1 bacterium
AGTCCCAGGCGCTGCCAGAGCCGTTCCCGTCTCAGCGCGCCGTAAACCAGCTCCTCCTCGATGATGGCCGTATCTTCGTCCAATGCCCTACACCCTTACTCCGCGCTCAATTCCGGGAGGGTGAACTCCATGAATCGCTGTTCCTCGGCGATGGTCGCGGCAGTGATGACACCGCCGGTGCCGTCACCCACGGTCTGGATCGCTTCGAGCTGCCACATGGCAACGAGCGCGATGGCCAGCTCGGCTGTGACCCGGGTATTGAGGTCGACGCTTTCCTTCAGCTCGTCCATATCGTCGATGAGTTCGACCAGCCGGTCCGAAGCGCGCTGCAGGTCGCGGGCATCCACCGTCCGCTCGAAGCGGTACCCGGCATCGGTCGAGATCTGCAGCCGACGCGCGGTCGCGCGGACCGTCGCGGGGTCCCAGGTGGCGAGTTCGACGAGCAGGTCGGTGGTCTGTTCGGTCACACCCGTCTCGCGCCCGCCGATGACGCCGGCCAGCGAGACGGCGCGCTCGGCGTCGGCGACAACGAGATCGGTCGGGACGAGCTTGTGGGTCTTGTCGTCGAGGCACAGCAGCGACTCGCCGGCCCTAGCGTGGCGGATCTCAAGCTTGTCGCCCTTGAGGGTGGCGAGGTCGAAGGTGTGGCTGGGGTGGCCGAGTTCGAGCAGGACGAAGTTCGAGGCGTCCACAACGTTGTTGATCGACTTCTGCCCCACCGCTTCGAGCAGGGCGCGCAGCCAGTCCGGGCTCGGGCCGACCTTCACGCCCCGGATGATCCGGCCGGTGAAGCGCGGGCAGAGGGTTGGGACGGCGTTCTCAATGGTGAACGAACCAGCGAGTGGCTGGCCGTTGACCGCCGGGGCTCTGCCCGGCTCCCACGCCGGTGGCGGGACGACCGAGCGACCGGACGACGCGGCGATCTCCTTGGCCAGACTGAGGTGGCTGAAGCAGTCGCCCCGGTTGGAGGTGAGTTCGACATCAAGGCAGTGGTCGCCACCCGGCACGTCCTCGACGGACTCGATCGGGAACGAATACGCCTCGAGAAGTTCGACGGCCTCGTCGAGGCCGACGGGGCGGGCGGGGTCCAGGTACCGGTTGAGCCATTCAAGACTGGTGAGCATGGGCCCGAGGATACCGGTTCTCCGGGGCCCTGTGGACGCTCGGAAGCCGCTGTTTGCGGTCAGGAAGCAGGACATCGACGGGGCGTGCGCGTACCCTGCCAGCATGACGGATCCGAAGACCGAAACGCCCACGCAAACCGACCCGATCATCGGCATCGATCTGGGCACGACGAACTCGCTGGTGGCCTACGCCGACGCGAAGGGTCCCCGGATCCTGACGGGTCCGGACGGCGAGCGGATGCTGCCGTCGGTGGTCCGATACGCCCACGACGCGAGCGTGGAGGCGGTCGGGACCGAGGCGCGTGAGCGGGCGGTGGAGTTCGCCGGTCGGACAATCCACTCGGTGAAGCGCCTGATGGGCCGGTCGCTGGCGGATGCGTCGGCGGACCTGCCGTTCCTGAGTTACGAGGTGGTCGAGGGGCCGAACCGGACGGCGCGCGTCGGGCTTCCTCCGGCGCCGGGAGCGGACGAGCGGATGGTGCTCGCCCCGCAGGAGGTGTCGGCGGCGATCCTGCGGGCCCTGCGCGAGCGGGCCGAAGCGGGGCTGCGGAGCGAGGGCATCGATACCGCGTCGTGGTCGAAGCGGGCGGTGATCACGGTGCCGGCGTACTTCGACGATGCCCAGCGTCAGGCCACGCGCGATGCGGCGCGGCTGGCCGGGCTGGAGGCGGTGCGGATCGTGAACGAGCCGACCGCCGCGGCGCTGGCGTACGGGATCGGCGTGTCGAACCCGGAGCCGGAGACGATCGCGGTTTTCGACCTCGGGGGCGGGACGTTCGACATCTCGCTCCTGAGCGTGGTGCCCGGCGATGCGGAGGATGCGGAGCGGACGGACTTCTTCCAGGTGCTGTCGACGGCGGGCGACACGCACCTCGGCGGCGACGATGTGGACCAGGCGATCATGAACTGGCTGCTGGATCGCGTGGCAGATGAGGCCGGGGAGAAGGTGGAGGCGGACTACGCGAGCGTGCGTGATCGGGCGTCGCGCGATGCGGCGCTGCGCCGGTTCCCGCAGCTGCGCCGGCTCGCGGAAGACGCGAAGGTCCGGCTGTCGGAGAGCGAGTCGACGGCGATCGAGTTGAAGGCGGGCGAGGGCGATCCGCTTCGGGTCGAACTGACGCGCGGAGACCTCGACGAACTGATCGAGCCGCTGCTGGAGCGGGTGGAAAGGGCGTGCAGGCGGGCGCTGCGCGATGCGAAACTCAAGCCGGAACAGATCGACCGGGTGGTAATGGTCGGCGGGTCGACGCGGATTCCGCGTGTGCGCCAGTTGGTGGCGGACCTGTTCGGAACCGAGCCGTACACGGCGCTGAACCCGGACGAGGTGGTGGCGCTCGGCGCGTCGGTGCAGGCGTCGATATTGGCCGGGCTGAACACGACATCGCTGCTGATGGACGTGATCCCGCTGTCGCTAGGCGTGGAGACGGTCGGCGGCGCGGTGGCGAAACTGATCATGCGGAACTCGACCGTGCCGACGCGCGCGACGGAGATGTTCTCGACCTCGGTCGACGGACAGACCTCGATCAAACTGCACGTCGTGCAGGGCGAGCGGGAGATGGTCGAGGACTGCCGCAGTCTGGGCGAGTTCCACCTGAGCGGCATCCCGCCGATGCCGGCGGGCATCCCGCAACTGGAGGTCGAGTTCCTGGTGGACTCGAACGGGGTGCTGAACGTGCGGGCCCACGAGAAACGCAGCGGCAAGCGGGCATCGCTGCAGATCGTGCCGAACCACGGGCTGTCGCGCGAGGAAGTGGACCGGATGGAGGCCGAGTCGATTACGCACGCACGCGAGGACATGGAGCGTCACCGGATCGCGGACCTGATCGCGAACTCGAAGCTGGATCTGAAGTGGATCGGCGAGCGGCTGGCGGCGATCGGCGATGAACTGGAGCCGGACTACCGCGATGAACTGAAGGGCCACATCGACCGGGTCGCGGGGTACGTGAAGGCGGCGGAAGGCGACTGGTCGTCGGTGTCCGCCAACGACTTCCACAAGGCGAAAGAGGAATTGGATCGCGCCTCGATCAGGATGCACGAGGTGAGTATCCGGCTGTCCTTGAGTTCGGAGGACTAGGATCGGCGAGAGGAAAGGAGTTGTCATGACCAACGATCACGACACCGACCACTCTTCCGGGAAGCCGTATCTCCGATTCGCGGCGATGATCACGACCTCGATGGTGGTGATGTTCGGCCTGATGTACCTGCACTCGTATCAGTTGCTCGATCACGCGTGGTTCAGCGAGACCCGCCTGTTCATGGTGATGATCAT
>JANSXG010000236.1 GCA_024743075.1 bacterium
CGCATGTGGCGACCGCTCGCTTCCTTCAGCGGCCACACCGGCTCGGTCCTCCACAGCGCTGTCTCCCGCGACGGGCACCGATGCCTGACCGCCGACAGCGCGGGAACCCTCCGCCTCTGGGCGATCCCAGGATCGGGTTGGCGACGCGACCTCTCGACCGACACGGAAACAGTGCAGGATTTCGCAGTCGCACCCGATGGGGCCTACGCGTTCCTCCCCGCCGGTGAGAACGGTGTCCGCGTCGTCCCGCTCGGGTCGAACACCGAGCGGGTTTCGACAAGCCGTTCGGACTTCTCCGTCGCGCGAACTGTCATCCACCCGCGAGGACACATCATCGCTTCGATCGACCTCGGGCGATCAATCGCGTTGCGGCGAACGGACGGTTCCGATACCTCGGAACCGACCATTGTCTCGCTCGGACCGAACGACACGATCGTCGCCGCGCACTTCCTCGCCCACGGAGAAAACCTGATCGTCGCCACACAGGAGGGGGACCTGATCGAAATCGACACCGCGCTGGGGGCGGTTCTTCGACGCGCCACGGTGAGCCCGGCCGGACGCGTTTCCGATCTCTCAGTGTCTCCCGACGGCCTCCTGCTCGCCCTGTCGACGCGCGCCGGAGCGGTCGTGATCGTTGACCGGGACACCCTCTCCGTACGACGCACGATGCAGTTCTCCGACCAACAGGTCCGTTCGCTCACATTCCACCCCAGCGGCGAACGAGTCGTCGGTGCAGGGGACGCCGGGCGAGCCCTCGTCTTCGAAGTCGCCACCGGCCGGATCCGGACCTCCGATCCGTTCGGCGAAGCGAGCCTCTTCGAGGTCGCGATGCACCCGGCCGGTCACACGCTCGCCATCGGAGACCGCGCCGGCGCGGTACGCTTGATCGACAATGCCACCCTCCGCCCGCTCTGCACGCTGCGCGGCGACGGCTCGATCATGGCTCTGGCGTTCACACCGGACGGCGATCGGCTCATCGTCAGTTGCCTGGAACACCCGCCCCAACTCTGGGACCTCAACGCCCTGACCCGCCCCCTGTCCGCCATCCGCCCGGCCCGTACCCGCTGAAAGCACCTCGTCGCAAAACGCCAAATCCCCCGGACGCCAGAAACACGCCGAGGGATCTTGAGCATCCAGCAGGTTGTAAGTGGGCGATACTGGATTCGAACCAGTGACCTCATCGATGTCAAGCCGACCCGATGACGCTGCAAACCAACCAAAAACCACGGTAACAAGGCAGAATCCCGTTTGCAAGTTTCGTGTAGGTTATCTTAGTTACTGCAGTAGACCCCCGCTCGCGACTGAGAAAACGGGGTCTGCGCCGTAAGAGTGTTGACCCCTTCGTCAGCGCTGACCGCTTGCGATGAGGTCACTGGTTTGAGCGAATCAAAAGGATGCACCTTGACCACTAATGCCCCGACGTACAACTCCGGCCAATTTCACTGCCCGTTCTGCAACGTCTTCGCTGCTCAGACGTGGAACTCTGTGAAGGCTAGGAATCAATTCGACGCGATGGTAGGAACGACGCTGGCGGTATCACGGTGCGCCTCTTGTTCGAAGTCTGCGGTTTGGGATGACAACGTTTTGGTCTACCCTCCAAGCACACCAGCACCCCATCCGAATCCTGAAATGCCTGATGAGATCGCCGTGCTTTATCTCGAGGCAGCAGCCATCTCTTCACGATCACCGCGAGCAGCTGGAGCGCTTCTACGGCTCGCTGTTGACAGACTCTGTATGCAGCTAACTGGAAAGAACAATGGGATCAACCAGAACATCGCGGAGCTAAAACGGCGAGGGCTTCCAACACCGGTAATTCGGGTTATGGATGCGGTCAGGATCATTGGAAACGAGTGCGTGCACCCTGGTGAGATCGACGCCGACGACCCGGAAACAGTCGCGGTACTGTTTCCCCTGCTGAATCGTGTAGTCGAATCGCTCATCGAACTCCCGAAGCAGAGCCAAGAACTCTTCGAGTCACTGCCACAAAGCAAGCGTGATGCAGTTGCTCAGCGCGATCGCACTGCTGACCAATAGACGTTGAACGCATCGGCGCGAGCAGGTCACGCGTTCTCCACAATTGCTTCGAATTGGCTCTCGGTCATCGTGCCCCCGGAGACCGCCTTGATCAACACGTAGGGTGTCATGAGGGGGTCGCGAAACCGGTAACGGTACGATCTTGGTTCCCCGCGACGCTCAAGTACACGAGCGCGATGCTCATCATTGCAGAGGTCTGCTAGGTGTCTGTTGAACGTCGCAATCTTGACTTCACGATTGAGTATGGCACCCAGTGGACCGACGACCTCAGCGGCCTGAAAGAAGCCTTGCTCGTCCTTGCTGCAGAACGCCGCCAACGCGCACGCCGTCAATACGCTTTCGTAAAGCGCACCAGGGTGGGAACTATGAACCGCGTTCGAGTACTTTGACATTACTCCTTGCGTCGCAAACCGAACAGCCTGAACGCAGGCGGTCGTGACATGGTCAGCCTTGATCTGCAATGCCTCTTTATCGCACGCCGCGCGGACTGAATTCTGCCCCAAGAGGTGCGTGTAATGCGGAAGCCCCTGTGATAGTTGAACTATGCGCTTGGATGAGAGATCGTCAAACTGAACACCCAAGGCCTGCTGGGCCTTCTCAAGGATCTCACGCAACTCCTTCGGTTCCATTCGAGGCATGTGAACCTGTACAATTGCTCGGCTAATCGACTCATGATCTGCCAAAAGATCGTCAATCGTCTCGGATACTCCGACAAGAATGATTGTGCAGTCGATCGAGTAGTCAGACAGTGCCTTTATAAGGTCTGTGAACGGCTTGATTGCCGCGCGTGGCATTCGATCGAATTCGTCGAAGACAAAGACGGAGCCCTTGAGTTGAGCGAGGACGCGTCGGACCTCGTCGATTGACAATTGATCTCCCAAGCCCATCGCCCCGCGGATGCTCTGGCGATCCACCTGACTGTCTGGCTCAAAGCCGATTGTCTTACGCTCCAAGTTGAATTGGACCTCATCCAGTGCTCGACGCCAGAGAGACGAGAAATCGTCTTCTCCATTCGCGTTGGTCCGAATAACGATCCGGCGAGTTCGAGGATTGCTTGGATCTGCGCCGTCGAAGAGGTCCAAGACTGGACTGATCACATTTGCAATCGAAGTCTTGCCAACACCCCTTTCGCCGTAGATCACGACGTGGAGCCCAACCTCGGAGA
>JANSXG010000064.1 GCA_024743075.1 bacterium
CGACCGCGCTGCGCGAGCAGGGGATCAACTGCGCCGTGGTGGGGCACCACACGCAGGCGGCGATCGGCGTCGAGGGCGGACGCCTCCCGTGGTTCGGCTACGACCTGGCCGTGCTCCATAAACAGGACATCGAGACCGCGCGCGAGATGATCGAGGAGTTGCAGGGGCAACTGGTGGAGCCGGACGAGGGCTGGGAGGACGCGTCGCGCCCGGACCTCGGTGCGCTGGCCGGGACGGGGATCGTCGTGACCTGTCCGGCGTGCGAGAGCGCGTTGCCCCTCGACGCATCACTGGAACAGTGCCCATCGTGCGGCGAGCCGGTGGACGTGGTCGACCGGCTGGTCGAGCAGCACGGGCCGGAGATATTGGATGCGTGCTACGGCATCGAACCGGTGCAGCGTGGTACGAGGGTAAACGCGATGAACGCGCCTGAGCCGGACTACGATCCCGCGCTGGTGCGTTTGCCCTGCGCTTCGTGCGGGACGATGCTGGGCGAGGGCATCAGCGGGCGTTGCCCTTCGTGCGGCACGCTCTTCGACAAGCGGGACATGCTCGGGCGATAATTCCGCACCGCTCTCCCGGGTCGGTCCGGCCGGGCGATTGGCATTGATGGGGAGGTTCTTCCGCGATGGCCGAACACGAAGAGAAGCGCGAGCAGGAGTTCAGCGAGGGCCACGACCGGGCCGAGCACGATGCGCTCGAGCACGCGCGGTCGGTGCTGAGCGCGTATCGCGAGGGCGTCCTGTTCATGGACGATCAGCACGCGGGCATCCACTTTGTCACCGAGCACGGCTCGGGGCGCCTGATCGCCTCGGTGCCGGCGGCGACCTTTTTCGCCAGCCAGCACGCGTTGTTCGTCCCCGAAGAGACCGACGACGCGCTGCAGCTGCTGCTCTCGTGCGAGGAGATCGAGGAGTCGGCATCGACGGACCGGTGGATGGCGTTCCACATGGGCGAGAGCGAGTTCCCCGAGCACACGCGCTGGGCGGCGTTCTGGATCGATTCGGCCAAGCACGGGCCGTGGGTGTTCGACGGGGAGGCGTTCATGGCACCGAATCCGGTAGCGGACCTTGAGCCGAAGACCTGCAAGGCGATCAATGCCCGGCGTGACGAGCTCGCGCGGGCGACGGCGGAACTGACGGGCGCGGACGCGACGGACGGCGCGCTCTGTGTCGGTGTGGACCCCGGCGGGCTCTACGTGCGACTGCGCCACGGCGTGGTGCGCGTGCCGTTCCCGGAGCCCGAGGAGACACCGTCGGAGATCGAAACCTTAGAGACACTCGTCGAGCGATTGCTCGCGAGCTGAGAAAGAAGCCTGGACATGCTGGAAGCCGATCAGAAACTGCTCGAGGCGGCGCTGCGCGATGGCGCGCGACGCGTCGGGCTGGGTGAGGCCGACGAGGTCGCGTCGAGGATCGAGGCGATCTGTCGATCGGCGGACGGTCGCCTCGGCGACCCGGCGTGGGACGATGCGGCTTCGATCGTCGCCTCGCTGGACCTCGACCAGATCGCCGGCGTGCTTCGCCTGACGACCGCGCGGTTCCACCTGTACAACAAGGCCGAGCAGCTCACGATCGCGCAGATCAACCGGGATCGGGAACGCCGGGCGACGCCGGAGTCGCCGCGACCCGAGTCGGTGGAGGCGGCGATGCGTTCGCTGGCGTCGGACGGCTGGGAGCCCGAGCGCCTGGCGCGAGAGGTGTTGCGCAAGATCGATGTGCAGCCGACGCTGACGGCCCACCCGACCGAGAGCCGGCGTCGGAGCATCATGAACAAGCAGCTGGACATCGCTCGGGCGCTCGTGCGCCTGCGGCGCGACGATCTGCTGGCGAGCGAACGGGCGGCGCTGGAAGAGCGCGTGTCGCGGATGGTGACGCTGCTTCTGGTGACCGACGAGGTGCGCGCGAAGCGTCTGGAAGTTCCCGACGAGGTCCGCAACGGGTTGTACTTCCTCACGAGTTCGATCTGGGAGGCGGTGCCCCGGCTGATGCGTGATCTGGCCTCGGCGGCGCGTGCGGCGTTCGGCGAAGAGGGCGAGGCGATCGCGCTGGCGGAGCTGCCGGCGCTGATCCGCTACCGGTCGTGGATCGGCGGCGACCGGGACGGCAACCCGAAGGTGACGCACGAGGTGACCGAGCGGACGCTGGGGATGCACCGGTGTGCCGCCGCGGGTCTGTGGAACGCGGAACTGGAGCGGATCGAGCAGCAGCTGAGCGTGAGCGAGCGCCGGGCTCCGGTGCTGGGCGAACTGACCGATGCGATCGAGCGTGACGGCGAGGAGTGGATCGCCGACAAGGATGAACTGGAGCACCGGCGTCGCGAACCCCTGCGGATCCGGCTGATGCAGATGCGCGGGCGGATCAATCGCGACGGGTCGTACACGACGAGCATGCTGCTGGACGATCTGGACCTGATCCGTCGTTCGCTGCACCACGCCGGCCTGGGCCGGGTGGCGGAGGAAGGGCCGCTGGCGGACGCGATCGTGCGGGCGCGGGTGTTCGGTCTGCATCTGGCAACGCTGGACATCCGCCAGCACAGCAAGGTGCATGAGGCGGCGCTGAGTGAACTGCTCAAGCTGGCGGGTGTGGAGGAGAACTACAGCGGGTTGGATGAGGAGTCGAAGCTGAAGCTGCTGCGGCGCGAGATTGCGCAGGCGAGGCCGCTGCGCCCGTGGCACGCGCCGTTGAGCGAACAGACGACGGAGCTGCTGGCGGTGCTGCGCACGGTGCGCGTGGCGCTGGAGCGGGACCCGGCTTCGGTGCGGTCGTACATCATCTCGATGACGCACGACCTGAGCGACATGCTCGAACTGATGCTGCTCATGAAGGAGGAGGGGCTGGTGCGACCGGCCGGCTCCGAACGCGACCAGCCGGTGAGCATGCTGCGGCTGGTGCCGTTGTTCGAGACGATCGACGACCTGCAGCGGGCACCGGGCCTGATGCGTGAGCTGCTGAGCGATCCCCTGTATCGCCAGTTCCTCGACGCGATGCCGACGCGGACCGAACTGCCGCTGCAAGAGGTGATGCTCGGGTACTCGGACTCGAACAAGGATGGCGGGTTCCTGATGGCGAACGTGTCGCTGCTCTCGGCGCAGCGTGACGTGGCCGAGGCGGTGCGCGAGTGCGGCGTGGACCTGCGGTTCTTCCACGGGCGCGGCGGGACGATCGGTCGGGGCGGGGGCCGTGCCGGACGGGCGATCCTCGCGGCGCCGGCGGCGGCGCGGACCGGTCGGATCCGCTTCACCGAGCAGGGCGAGGTGATCTCGTTCCGTTACGCGCTGCCGGAGATCGCGCAGCGTCACCTCGAGCAGATCCTACACGCTTCACTGCTCGGCACGGCGAGCCGGGACGACAAACCGATGGATACGGAACTGGAGCGCGTGCTGCGCGACGCGTCGGGGACCTCTATGCGCGCGTATCGCGAGCTGATCGACGACAAGCGCTTCTGGCCCTGGCTGATGGCGGCGAGCCCCGTGCCGCACATCGGGGCGCTGCCGATCGCGAGCCGGCCGATCTCGCGCGCGAAGGGCGGGGAACTGACCTTCGACTCGCTGCGCGCGATTCCGTGGGTGTTCAGTTTCAATCAGATGCGGATGCTGGTGCCGGGCTGGTACGGCGTGGGCACGGCGCTGGCGGGGCTGGACACGACGGACCTGAACCGTGTGAAGGAGGCGTGCGCGGAGCGGGCGTCGATCTCGGCGGTGATGGACAACGCGGCGCAGGAACTGGCGCGGGCGCGGATGGCGATCGCCCAGCGGTACGCGGTGCGCGCGCCCGAGGGCGAGGCGATCTTCTCGATGGTTCACGCCGAGTACGAGCGCGCGGTCGAGACGGTGAACATGGTGACGGGCCGGGACTCGGTGCTGGAGCACTCGCCGGCGATCGCGGCGAGCATCGCGCACCGGAACCCGTGGACGGACGTTTTGAACCTGGCCCAGATCGAACTGCTCTCGCGCTACGAGCGAGCGGGGGAGAGCGAGCGAGCGGAGCTCAAACCGCTGCTGTTCGCCAGCATCAACGCGATCGCGGCGGCGATGCAGTCGACGGGGTGAGGGAAGATCCGCTGTTATCATCCCTGTCGTCCTCAGTGGCAAGGAGAGTCGACGCGATGAGCAAGCCGAAGCTGGATCTGGATGACCTCAATGACCTGGTAGATGTCGCTGTTCAGTCGTTCTGGGGCGTCCGATCCTCGCAAGGAAAGAAGCAGGGCCGCAAGTCGGGAAAGTCGGATCGAGGGGGCCGGAAGTCTGTAACAGCTGGGAAGCATCTTGACGGCGTTGTGGACATGATTCGTATTGTCGTCGAGCGTCACTGCCCGTCGATGGCAGTGCATGTTCAGGCATGGAGTCAAGATCCCTCGACGATGCTGCCAGGATTCTTCAGGCCCACGAAGTACTGGGATGTCGTGGTAAAGCACGGGGATCGGCTCGCGGCAGTGATCGAGCTGAAGTCACATGTCGGCTCGTTCGGAAACAACTACAACAATCGCTGTGAAGAGGCGATTGGTACGGGTTACGACATGAAGGTGGCCTATCGGGAGAAGATGTTCCACGATTCTCCACCGCCGTGGGTCGGTTTCTGGATGTTACTCCAAGACTGCGACGCGTCGACGAAGGCAAAGGGTGCCCCGAAGCTGTCACACTTCGACGTGGATCCGATGTTTGATGGCGCTTCCTATGCCAAGCGCTACGAGGTGACGCTGGAGCGACTGGTTCACGATCGACTCTATCAGAATGCCTGCTTGATTCTAAGCGACATCGAAGGCAAGCAAGTCAATTGGCGCGAACCGAACGCCTCGATGAGCGTTCGCTCATTTGTAGGCGGACTGATTGGTCATCTCATCGGATTTGAAGCGTCGGCCTGACGATTCAAACAACTTCGATTGTTGGCTCTTCGATTCCGAGCAGGCCTTGGGCGGCAGCGGCTCGGATGCGTCGCGTGGCTTGATCAAAGTATGCCCCATCAAGTTCGTTCGCGATGCTGTTTCGGTTTGCTTTGATTGCGGCGACTGTTGTAGAGCCGGTGCCCGCGAACGGATCGAGGACAGTGTCGCCTGTAAATGAGAACATCCGAATGAGGCGGTAGGCTAGTTCCGACGGGTAGGGCGCCGGGTGATTCTTGGTTGACGCACCGGTGAGATCGGTCCAGATTGGGCGGAACCAAGAGGCTTGCTCCTCTTTGGTCAATCGCGATTCAGCGCGCTGTTGATCAGTTGGCTTCCGGTAGCCGCCGGGTTTTCGGAGCATCAGGATGTACTCGACATCGTTTTTGATGATGCCATTCGGTTCGTACGGTTTGCCAAGGAAACCTCCACCCTTCCCTCCGGCTTCGAAGTTGGCATTGGCAATCTTGTTCCAGAGGATCGGCGTCAAATAGTCGAAACCAATCCGGCGGGCTCGAACGGAGATGTCGGCGTGCAACGGTAGGACGAGGTGCCGTCCGTTGTTCTTGCGTCGCGCCACACAGACGTCGCCGACGTTGCAGATCAATCGACCACCGGGAACCAACGTCCGGAAGCAATGACGCCAGCACCGATCCAACTCGTCATGGAATGTCTCGTAGTCGTCCATGTCGCCGAGCTGATCGGGGTGATCGTTGTATTTTTTCAGATTGAAGTATGGCGGTGAGGTCACCACCAAGTGCACCGATTCATCTTCGATCCAGCCCAATTCTCGGGCATCGCCCTGATGCAGACGATGAAACGTCGCTGGTCCGGAATATGCTTGCTGAACCGGTATGGCAGTCGCTTCGGCTCTGGAGCGCTTCTGGGTGGGCTTGGGCTCTGTGGTGCTGGCTTGCGGCATAGTGGCATCATAGTCGCTTGTCGTCCTGATCCGACAGCAACATCGCGAGAGGCGAGCAGATGGCTAAATTGACGGTACTCTTCTGCCCATGAACAATCACGAGAATCGGTCCGGTACGCGAGAGCGGCTTATCGAGGGGTTGCGTCATGCGCTGGCCGGGCACCACGCGCTGGTCTGGATCCCGACGGAGGATGAGGACCACATCCGGAGGTTCCTGACCGCGGAGCTGTCGGGGCAGGTGAGCCGCACATTTCATTCGTGGTCGGCGACGCGCGGGTTGTGCCCGGCGCTGTTTGAGGACGAGCGGTCGCTTCCGAACACCGAGCATCCGGCGGCGGCTCTGCTGAAAACGGCGCAGGAATTGCACACGAACGGTGTGACCGTGTTCTACGACCTGATCGATCACCTCGGGGATGCGCGGACGATGAGGGCGCTGCGCGAGGCGGTGCGTGCGGCGCGGGAGCGCAGGGCAACGATCGTGATGGTCGATCACGGTGGCGAGTTGCCCGCGGCAGTGGCGGACGAGGCGATGGTCTTCGAGCCGCACTACCCGGACGAGCGGGAGATCGAAGCGATCCTCCGTCGCACGGTGCGCGGGCTGCACGCCAAGGGCGCGGTGGAGCCCGCGCTGACGCGCGGGCAGCTCGCGGCGATGGTGAAGAACCTGCGCGGTTTGAGTCGCCGTCAGGTCGAGCGCGCGGTGACGGAGGCGAGTTTGGACGACGGGCGTTTCGACGAGTCGGACATCGCGGGCCTGATCGAGATCAAGCAGCATCTGATCGCGCGGGCGCGCGGCGGGAGCATTCTCGAGTTCGTGAAGGCGCCGGCGAGTCTGGACGAGATCGGCGGGCTCAGCGATCTCAAGCGGTGGCTGGAACTGCGGAAGGGCTCGACGACGGACGAGGCGAGGGAGTTCGGGCTGGACCCGGCACGCGGTGTGCTGCTGCTGGGTGTGCAGGGGGCGGGCAAGAGTCTGTGCGCGAAGGCGATCGCGACGGCGTGGCAGCAGCCGCTGCTGAAGCTCGATCCGGGTGCGCTGTACAACCAGTACGTGGGCGAGTCAGAGCGTCGGCTGCGCGATGCGCTGCACAAGGCGGAACTGATGTCGCCGGTGATCCTGTGGATCGACGAGATCGAGAAGGGATTCGCGAGCGCGGCGTCGCAGAGCAACGACGGCGGGTTGTCCAAGCGGATGTTCGGGACGCTTCTCAATTGGATGCAGGAGCACCGGGCTGAGGTGTTCCTCGTGGCGACGGCGAACGACATCGAGGCGCTGCCGCCGGAGCTGCTGCGCAAGGGCCGGTTCGACGAGATCTTCTTTGTGGACCTGCCGGGTGAGGAGGCGCGCCGGCGGATCTTCGAGATCCATTTGGTACGGCGCATGCGGGACCCGAACGGTTTCGATCTGGACCGGTTGGTCTCGGACTCTGAGGGCTACAGCGGCGCGGAGATCGAGCAGGCGGTGATCAGCGCGCTGTTCGAGGCGTTCGCTGCCGGGGGTGAGGTGAACACGGAGGGGGTGTCGCTTGCGCTGAAGGGCTCGCCGCCGATCTCGGTAACGATGCGCGAGAGGATCGCGGCGCTGCGGGGCTGGGCGTCGGGCAGGTGTGTGCCTGCGGGGTGACGATCAGGCGGCTCGGCGTGCGCCGGTGTGCTCGCGGTTGCGCCAGGTGTTGCACAGTTCGAGGAGTGTGGCCCTGTTCACGGGTTTGGGCGCGTAGTCGGAGCAGCCCGCGTTGAGGCAGTGTTCGCGGTCGCCGTCCATCGCGTGTGCGGTGAGAGCGATGATGGGGAGCGTGCAGCCCGCGGCGCGGAGTTGGGCGGTCGCTTCGTAGCCATCGAGTACGGGCATGGACATGTCCATGAAAATGAGGTCGTACGCGCTGGGGCTGGCCTGGATGCGTTCGACGGCGAGTTGGCCGTTCTCCACGAGTTCGACGGTGGCGCCCGCCTTGGTGAGGTGGTGGGAGAGCAGTCGTTGGTTGTCGGGCCCGTCTTCGGCGTAGAGGACGCGCAGGCCGGTGAGCGGCGCGGCGTGGTCGGCGGCGGTAGGGGACGGGGCATCGTGTGGTTGGGCATCCTCGCGTTCGTCGCGGATGGCCTCGTTGGCCTGGAGCGTCGGGATGCGCAGGTGGAAGGTTGAGCCATCGCCGGCGGCGGACTGGGCCATGATCGTCCCGCCGAGTCGTTCGGCGAGGCGCGTGCAGATGGCGAGGCCGCGCCCGGTCCCGCCGTAGGTTCGGGTGGTGGAGTTGTCGGCCTGCTCGAAGGGGTTGAACACGCGTTCGAGCTGATCGGGGGTCATGCCGATGCCGGTGTCCTCGACGGAGATCACGAGGAAGCCCTGGCGTCCTTCCTCGTCGGCGACCGGTCCGCTGAACCGGACGCGAATGGCGATGTGCCCCTCGTGGGTGAACTTCGCGGAGTTGCCGACGAGGTTGATGAGGATCTGGCGGACGCGATCGGGATCGGTGACGACGAACCCGGGGGCGTCGTCGGGCCAGTCGATCCTCAGTTCGAGGCCCTTTTCCTCGATGCGGACGCGCATCAGCTGGTCGATGTCGTCGAGCAGGCTGCGCAGGTCGAAGCAGACGGGCTGGAAGGTCTGGCGTCCGGCTTCGATGCGCGAGAGGTCGAGGATGTCGTTGATGAGCGCGAGCAGGTGGGAGGCGTTTCGCCTGATGATGAGCAGGCCGTTGCGGGTTTGGGCATCGGCCTCGCTTTCGAGCAGGATTTCGGTGTAGCCGAGGATGGCGTTCATCGGCGTGCGGATCTCGTGGCTCATGTTGGCCAGGAACTCGCTCTTGGCGGTGCTGGCCTGCTCGGCGCGCTGCATGGCTTCGCGGAGGTCGTGGTTTACGACGCGGGCGCGGTCGAGGGCCTCACCCCGGATGCGCATGCCGGCGGCTGCTCCGACGATCACGAAATGGATGAGGAGGAAGATGCCGAGTTCGGTGCGTTGCGCGGTCGCGATTTTGGAGACCCAGCGGTGGGCGGGGAAGTCGACGCCGAGGACGGAATGGACATTGCCGTCCTCGTCGAAGATGGGGGCGTACGCGCTGACCCAGGTGCCCCAGCGGTCGGTGTAGATCTCGTTGGTGAAGGTGTATTCGCCGTTCATGGCGCGCTGCTCGGGTTCCTCGGCTTTGCCGAAGGATTCTCCGATCGGGGTGCGGGCCTCGCGTTCGCCGTGGTAGACGCCGTTGCGGTTGTAGTCGGTCTCGGAATCGACGATGAGACGGCACTCGCCGTCGACGACGCGGAAGGTGTAGATGTCGGAGACGGCGGGGTTGGTTCGCAGCCAGCGGATCTGGGTCTCGATGAGTTCGAGGAATACCGGGTCGTCGGGGGGTGTGTGGAGGTCGATGGACGATGCGCCTCGTCGCTCGAATTCGTCGGCGTAGGTCGGGGCGAAGCCGACGATCTGGGCACGGAGCTGTTCGCGGACGGCTTCACCGCTCCGCACCGCCAGAACGAGGCCGCTGCCGATGATGGCTATGGTCGCGAGCAGGAGCACGAAGCCGGTGGTCGTGCTCGAGCCGCGGCGCTTCATCGTGTGCCACGCGATCGCGGTCGCGCCGAGCGCGGTGACGATGAACACGGCGATCTGAACGTTCTCGATCACGACAAGGCGATTCCCGGATGGCCCCCCGGCGTCAACAGCCGCGTATCCAACGAGATCGGCGGAGGCCGGGGGGGCGGGTTAGTCGTGTTCGAGGGGGGCGGCGATCCTTCACAAAGTGCCGGGGTACCGGGGCGTTCTCGGACCCTTCGAGCGGCGTGAAGCGGTACGCTTTGGGTATGACGGATTCTGATAACACTGGCTGGACCGAGCTGCGCGATGCGCATCTTCATCTGCTCAACCACGGCAAGGCGCTGGCGGCGGTGCAGCTCGCGGACTGCACGAGCGTGGCCGACGTACTGGATCGGGTGCGCGGGGCGCACGCGGCGCTGCCGGAGCACCGCGCGGGTGCGCCGGTGTGGATCGATGCGCGAGGGCTGCGGACGGAGGGCTTGGCGGAGCGCCGCTACCCGACGCTTGCCGAGCTCGACGAGGCCAGCCCGGGGCGCCCGGCGGTGCTCAAGAGCTTCGACTACCACGCGCTGATGGGCAACACGCCCGCGCTGCTGGAAGCGGGGATCGAGGCGAGCACCGTCGATCCGCCGGCGGGTGTGATCGTGCGCGACGGGTCGGGCGTGCCGACGGGGGTGCTGCTGGAGTCCGCGTGCAACGCGATGTACGCGGCGCAGCCGGTGGATACGAGTGCGCAGCGGTCCGAGCAACTGCGACTGGCGATCGACGACCTGCGCTCGCGCGGGTTCGTCGAGGTGCACGACATGAAAGCGACGCCGGAGCTGGCGGAGCTGCTTCTGGAGATGGACGACCGTGGCGAGCTCGACGGGTTCGGCGTGACGATGTACGCGGTGCCGGACGAGTTCGAGCGCGTGCAGAAGGTCATGCGCTACGCGGTGCGCGAGGACACGAACCGGCCGGTGCGGTTTGGTGGCTTGAAGCTGTTCATCGACGGGACGCTGAACAGCCGCACGGCGTGGATGCTTGAGCCGTTCGCGGATCCGCTCCCGGCGCACCCGACGGGGATCCCGAACTACACGCCCGAGCAGATCGAGATGTACATGCGCCGCGCGCACCACGAGCGGTTTGATATCGCTGCCCACGCGATCGGTGACGGCGCGGTGCGGGCGCTGCTCGATGCGTACGAGGTGGTCGAGAAGCAGTTCGGCGAGGAGCCGGGGTTCACGCTGCGGATCGAGCACGCGCAGTTCATCGACGAGGCGGATTTGCCGCGTTTCGCGCGGGCTGGGAAGAAGCGGGCGGTGATCGCGAGCCTGCAGCCCTGCCATTTGCTGACGGACATGGAGGCGATCGAGCGCCTGGTGCCGCACCGGGCGGCGCGGAGTTTCCCGCTGAAGGACCTGATCGACGCCGCGGCGAGCGCGGGTCGCGACCCGGCGGAGATGATTCTGCTCGGGAGCGACAGCCCGATCGTGGAGCCGGATCCGGCGGACAACATCCAGGCGGCGGTGTATCGGCGCCGGGCGGGGATGGACGCGGAGCGCGCGATCGCGCCGGAGCAGGCGATCACGCGCGAGGCGGCTCTGGGTCTGCACCGCAGCCGGATCGGTCGGAGTGGGGCGTGCGAGGTGTGAGCTATAGCAAAGTTATCAGGGTTTATCGATTCTCGATAAACTGAGGTAAACTTGCTATACTTAGCTATGGACCCGGTGAAAAACCCATACGCGCCTGGGGCAGGTACACGTCCACCCGAACTGGCCGGTCGCGACGATCTTCGAGACCGTGCAATGGTCTCGCTGCAGCGGACCAGGTTGAGGCGCCCTTCCAAGAGCACGATGCTGATCGGTCTTCGAGGGGTCGGCAAGACGGTGCTGCTCGATCGGCTCCGCGATGACGCCGAGGAACTCGGCATTCAGACTGTTCGTGTGGAAGCACCGGAAAATCGGTCGTTGCCTGCTTTGCTGGCTCCGCAACTGCGTCAGGGTTTGATCCGTCTATCGAGAACAGAGTCTGCCAAGGATCTCGCCCAGCGAGGCTTGCGCGCTCTGGCCGGGTTTGCGAGATCGCTCAAAGTGACATACGGCGACATCGAGGTGGGTATCGACTTCGATCCTGAGCCGGGTCTCGCTGACAACGGAGACCTTGAACACGACCTCCAAGCACTTCTTGAGGTGGTCGGCGAAGCGGCGGCCTCGGCCGGTACGGCGCTGGCCATGTTCATCGACGAGCTTCAGTATGTGAAGGAAGACCAACTCGCAGCGCTGATCACCGCGCTGCATCGGGCTTCGCAGCGTCGATTGCCTATCACGCTCCTCGGGGCCGGGCTACCTCAACTCGCGGGCCAGATGGGCAAGGCGAAGTCTTACGCCGAGCGCCTTTTCGAGTTCGTTCCGATCGGTCCGTTGAGTGAGATGGATGCTGCGCTGGCGTTGCGCAAGCCGGCGCAGGAGGAAGGGGCAGATTTCACGGATGAGGCTCTCGGTCACATTTACTCCGAGACCGAGGGGTATCCATACTTCCTGCAGGAGTGGGGCAAGCACTCATGGGATGTCGCTGACGACTCGCCGATCACAGAGGAGGACGTGCGAGTCGCGTCGGTGCAGGCCGTCGCCGCTCTGGACGAAAGTTTCTTTCGAGTCCGATTCGACCGGACCACGCCAACTGAGAAGAGTTACCTGCGAGCGATGGCGGAACTCGGGCCGGGGCCGCACCGTTCCGGCAGCATCGCCCAAGAACTCGGTCGAGAGGTGCAGTCGGTGGCTCCGATCCGCAACAACCTGATCCGGAAGGGCATGGTGTACAGCCCGAGCCACGGGGATACCGCCTTCACCGTCCCGCTCTTCGATCAGTTCATGCTGCGCACGATGCCCGGTGATGACTGGCGTGATGGGGTGAACGGTTAGCGTTCCTCTCACGCGCTGCGGGTACGCTTCTCAACATGCAAGTCCAGTCGCCGGCCCCTCAATCCCTCGATCGCCAGCTCCGCCTCCCCGGCGCGATCGTGGTCGGGCTGGGGTCGATCCTCGGCACCGGCGCGTTCGTGTCGATCGGGATCGGGGCCGGTGTGGCCGGGCCGATGGTGATTCTGGCGTGCGCGCTCGCGGCGATCGTGGCGACGTTCAACGGGTTGAGTTCGGCGCAGCTCGCGGCGGCGCACCCGGTGTCGGGCGGGACCTACGAGTATGCGCAGCGATGCTTCCCCGGCGGGCTCGGGGCGCGGCTTGGGTTCACCTCGGGGTGGCTGTTCCTGATCGCCAAGTCGGCTTCGGCGGCGACGGCGGCGCTGGGCTGCGCGGGGTACCTCAAGGAGTTCGTGCGCGGACCGCTGGAGTCGCTGCCGCTGTGGGGACTCGCGCTGGTGATCCTCGGGCTGATGACGGCGCTCGTGCTGTTCGGGCTCCGGCGCACGAACACGCTGAACACCGCGCTGGTCTCCACTACGGTGATCTTCCTGCTGCTGTTTATCGTCGGGAACCTGCCGGACGCGATCCGGCGTGCGCCGGACACGCTGGTGCCGTTCTTCGAAGCGCCGGAGGACGCGGGCGGCAATCGCGCGCCGTGGGGGCTCGCGCTGGCTTCGGCGACCGCGCTGATGTTCGTGGCGTACACCGGCTACGGGCGGATCGCGACGCTCGGTGAGGAGGTCGTTGAGCCGCGAGAGACGATCCCGCGTGCGGTGATCGCGACGCTGATCGTGAGCATGCTGCTGTATGTCGGTACGGCGTTCGCGTTGCTGGGGCCGTTCAAGGCGGGGTACATCGCGAAGGTGACGGCCGAGGATGCGGCTCCTTTGCTGGTCGCTGCGCAGGGGTCTCGCGTGCCGGGGCTGGCGATGTTCCTGTGGGTGGGCGCGGTGACCGCGATGCTCGGTGTGCTGCTGAATCTGATTCTGGGGCTGAGCCGGGTGCTGCTGGCGATGGGGCGGCGCGGTGATATGCCGCGGGGCGTGGCGGCGCTGACGGCGAAGAAGAACCCGGCGGCGGCGATCATCGTGGTGGCGTGCGTCATCGGCGCGATCGTGGCGATCGGGGATCTGAAACTGGCGTGGTCGTTCAGCGCGTTCACGGTGCTGATCTACTACGCGATCACGAACGCCTCGGCCCTTCGGCTGGCGAAGGCGGTGCGCCTGTACCACCCCGCGCTGGCGTGGTGCGGGCTGGTGGCGTGCGCCGGGCTGGCGTTCTTCGTGGAGACGCGGGTGTGGCTGATCGGTCTGGGGCTGATCCTGCTTGGGCAGGTGTGGTTTGAGGTGGCGCGCCGGGTGAGCAGGCGGGGCGCCCGCGGAGCCTGAGACCGGTTTGTTCTCGCATTTCCCCGTCCGTCGTGGTACACCATCACCATGCCCGCCCGGCTGATTATCTCGCGTGCCCGACCGGTGGATGTCGCCGCGGCGACGGATCTGTTCGTCGCGTATCAGGCGTTCTACAAGGTCGAGGCGGACGCCGCGAAGACGCGGGCGTTCGTGAGCGACCGGCTGCGTCTGAACGACACGATTTTCCTGATCGCGCGCTACGAGGACACGCCGACGCACAAGGGCGTCGGCTTTGCCCAGATGATGCCCAAGCTGAGTTCTACGGCGATGCGGCGCAACTGGGTGCTCAACGACCTTTTCGTCGCGCCGGAGCACCGGCGCAGGGGCATCGCGACGGCGATCATGAACGAGTGTCTGGCGTTCGCGAAGCGGACCGGCGCGACGAAGATGAGCCTGAAGACACAGGCGGCCAACGACGCCGCCCGTGCGCTGTACGAGCGCGAGGGTTGGGGGCTGGACGAGGAGTTCGTGACGTACTCGCGCGGGGTGTGAATCACTTCGCGACGAAGACGAGTCGCCACTCATTGCAGTTTGAGCATTCGGCGAAGAACTCCTTGCCACGCTTTCGCGGTTTGGCGACTGCGTTGCACGTCGCACAATCGAGTTTGAGTGGAGTGTTTTTCTCGCAGTCTGCGCACGCGAGGTAGTAGGAGTAGGCGTACTTCACTGCGACGTTCTCGGAGTGGCAGTGGGTGCAGAGGAAGACGGGGAGATTTGAGGGACGAGTGAGCTTTGGCTTCTGAGCCTGGCCCTTCGCGTGAGATGCTTTGGGCGGGCTCACTGAGTCGAGAGGGATTTGTGATCCTGCCGCTTTCGAGGTCGTATCCGGCGTGTGGCGTTCGAGGAGGAAGCAGCAGACACGCATAAGCTCGGCTCTCGTGAGTTCCCACGGGAACTGTTTCCGCTCGATCATCCGCTGGCGCGTCTGCCGAATGACCCCACTTACGTTGTCGGGTACCTGATCGGCTTTCATCAGTTCCGGCATGTTTGCCTTGCTGCGGTCAATGACGCCGTGGTCTGCGATGGCAATGCGTACGAAGACCGGGCAATACCTGAAGCCATCCTGAGCGCAATCTGGCTCTCGAAGTCGAGAAGCGTTTTCGACGAGCACTTTGTGGAGCAGGAGCGCCTGTCGCTTGGCCTGTTCAAAGGGTGAAGGCATACCTTTGATCTTGCGACCATAGCGGTAGGTGAACTCCAAATGCTCGTTGACTTGAATGCGTCCTGTGATGCTCTTTGACTCGATAAGAATCAAACCCCACCGATGAAGGACCAGGTGGTCGATCTGTGCGACCTCACCCTTTCGGCACAGGCGAAGATCATTGAACACAAGGATCTCGGGTTCATCACCGAACGCACGCTTGAGATAGTGCGCCATCTGGCGCTCGGCATCTTCACCTGCTTTGATGCGTCGGTCGCGTGAACCGCTCGGTTCGCGCAGCTTTACGATCATCTTGCTTACCCCGCTGCCGGTTCCACCGACTCGATCACGCTGTTGCCGTCGATGTTGCAGACGACGATCTCGCCGTCGTCCTTCTTGAGTTCGAGGCGGTCGAGCCAGAGCTTGTCGTCCTTGGCGTGCGCGAACCAGGAGCCGGTTTTCTGCTGGCCGTAGCGGATGACCGTGCCTTCGACGCTGGTCTTGGCCACGCCCTTGGCGAACGCGATGGACTGGGTGATGCGGACGCGCTGGCCGATCTGGATCTGGTGGGGGGCGAGTTGCATGGCGATCAGTTTCCCTCGGACTCAAACTCAGGATCGGTATCGACGGCGGCGGAAGATTGCGTGCCCTCGGGCCAGCCGAAGAGTTCGGGGCGGTCTTCGAGGCCGATAGGCCACTCGCGCGTGCCGACGACGCGCCACGGGCGGAAGCCGCCTTCGAGGCGCAGGGTGACCTTCTGGTAGGTGTAGGCGACGCCGTCGGCGTTCTCTTCGGTGGGCTGCATGCCGTCGAGCGTCACCGGGCGGATGACATCGACGGTGGCCTTGTCGCCCCGCAGCCAGACACGCGTGATGGAGTAGACGGGCAGGCCCTCGTAGCCGCTGTCGCCGACGAGCATGCCGCCGGAGACGCCGGCGTCGGCCATGGTGTTGTCGAGCACCGAGCGGGCGCGTTCGGTGGTCATGCCGCGGGGCAGGTTGAGCACCCAGTTGTCGGGCAGGTCGCCGGAGGCGGCATCGCGCTGGAGCACCCGCGTCGTGGCGACGCGCATCAGGACCGGGAGCGGGACAACGTTCGGGTCGTTGATCGCGAGGTCCTGGCCGATGGGCGGGTAGTTCGCGTAGGTCGCGCAGCCGGTGGCCCCGGCGAGGGACGCGAGGCCGAGGATCGCGGCGCCGAGCATGGCGCGGGTTTGTCCGGATTGGCGTTGGCGTGTCGTCATGGTGACTCCGCGTTGGTCGTGGTTGCTGGAACCGGCCCGGCGAGGCGTCCGGGGAAAGTCCGGATGGCCGTACTCGGGCGAGGGGCCAGTCTACCGGATCGGCGCGGGCTACAGTAGTTCCGCATGAGCACGGGTCTGAACAGCCATCCGGACGGTCAGAGCGGCCAGCCGAAACAACGACGCCGGGTCGTTGTGGGAATCACCGGCGCGTCGGGGGCGGCGTACGCCCAGAAGCTCTGCACCACCCTGGTCCGACTGGGCCACGAGGTCCACATCGTCATCACGAACTACGGCAAGCGCCTTCTCCACGACGAACTCGGCATGGAGGGTGTGCAGCTGGACATGCTCTGCGGGCTGCCCGAGGGCACCACCAGCGAGCAGGCCCGCAACCACGGCGTGGTGCTGCACCCGGCGAAAGATGTGGGCGCCTCGCTCGGCTCCGGCTCGTTCCGGCACGACGGCATGATCATCCTTCCCTGCTCGTCGAACACCCTGGGGCAGATCGCCTCGGGCGCGGGGGATCAGCTGCTGACCCGTGCCGCGGCGGTGGCGCTCAAGGAGCGGTTCCCGCTGGTGATCTGCCATCGCGAGGCGCCGTTGAACCGGATCGACCTCAAGAACTCGCTCGAGCTGCACGACGCGGGCGCGATCATCTGCCCGACCAACCCCGGCTTCTACCTGCACCCGCGCTCGGTCGAGGACATCGTGGACTTCGTCGTCGCGCGCGTGCTCGA
>JANSXG010000036.1 GCA_024743075.1 bacterium
CCCGGCGAGTTCGCACCGATCGCGAAAGTCGTAGAAATCGTGGTTGTCGAAGAACAACTGCGTGATGATGAAGTCCGCGCCTTCGTCGACCTTCATCTTGAGGTAGTCCATCTCCTGCAGCCGGTTCGGCGTCCCGGGGTGGCCTTCGGGGAATCCGGCCACCCCGATGCCGAACCCACGCGGATCGCTGATGCTCCGGCCGCCTTCCTTGTCCGAGAACTTTCGCACGAAGCGCACGAGGTCTGCCGCGCGAAGGAACGCGTCGCGCGAGCGGTCGTAGCCCGGCTTGTCGCGCGGCGGATCGCCGCCGAGGCACAGGATGTTGCTGATGCCCGTCGCGGCGTACCGTTCCAGAATGTCGTAGATCTCGGCCTCGGTGTGGCAGACGCACGTGAGGTGCGGCATGACCGAGAAGCCGATTTCCGTACGGATCCGTGCGACCAGATCCTGTGTGATACTCCGCGTCGTCCCGCCTGCTCCGTATGTGACGCTCACAAACGACGGCTTGAGTTCATCGAGTTCGCGGATGTTCTCGAAGAGCGTCTGCGCCGCCTTCTCGGTCTTGGGCGGAAAAAACTCGAAACTGAACGTCGTCTTCGACTTGGCGTAATGATCGCGTGCGTGCATAAAGCCGGCCCCGCGCTCTCGCGCGGGGCCGGTGGTCGATCAGCAGATCGAGATTAGTAGCGGTAGGTGTCCGGCTTGTACGGGCCGTCGACATGGACATCGATGTAGGAGGCCTGATCCGGGCTCAAGCGGGTCAGGTTGGCGCCCAATTTGTCGAGGTGCAGGCGGGCGACCTTTTCGTCCAGGTGCTTCGGAAGCACGTAGACCTGATTCTTGTACGCGTCGGCGTTCGACCACAGTTCGAGCTGCGCGATCGTCTGGTTGGTGAACGACGCGGACATCACGAACGACGGGTGGCCCGTCGCGCAACCGAGGTTCATCAGGCGGCCCTCGGCCAGCAGGATGATCGAGTGCTCCTCGGTGCCCGTGGACGGATCGGCCTTGAACTTGAACTCGTCGACCTGTGGCTTGATGGTGATCCGTTCGACCTTTCCTTCCTCGACGAGCTTGAGCAGACCGGCGGTGTCGATCTCGTTGTCGAAGTGGCCGATGTTCGCGATGATCGCGTTGTGCTTCATCTTTCGCATGTGGTCGACGGTGATGATGTCCTTGTTGCCGGTCGTCGTGATGAAGATGTCCATCTTGTCGACGACGTCGTCCAGACGCACAACCTCGTAGCCCTCCATGCAGGCCTGCAGCGCGCAGATCGGATCGATCTCGGTGACACTCACGCGGCACTTCTGGCCGGCGAGCGATTCAACCGAACCCTTGCCGACGTCGCCGAAGCCGCAAACGACCGCCGCCTTGCCCGAAAGCATGACATCGGTGGCCCGGTTGAGCCCGTCGATGAGCGAGTGGCGGCACCCGTAGGTGTTGTCGAACTTGCTCTTGGTGACGCTGTCGTTGACATTGATCGCGGGGAAGGGGAGTTCGCCCTTCTCTGCGAGCTTGTACAGGCGGTGCACGCCCGTGGTGGTCTCCTCGGAGACACCCTTGATGTACGGGATCATGCTGCGCCAGAACGACGGATCATCCTGAAGCTTGTCCTTGATGAGCTGGAGCACAACGCGTTCATCGGGCGAAGTGCCCTTGGACGGGTCGGGAAGGGTTCCGTCCTTCTCGAACGCCGCTTCGGCCTTGGCGCCTTCGAGGATCAGCAGGGTGGCGTCGCCGCCGTCGTCGACGAGAATGTACGGACCCTGGCTGCCGTTCTCGTCCTTGGGGAAGGTCAACGCCTGGAGGGTGCACCACCAGTACTCTTCGAGCGTTTCGCCCTTCCAGGCGAACACCGGGGTCTCGCCCTTGCCCTCGCGACCGACGGCGACGGCCGCGGCGGCGTGATCCTGAGTTGAAAAAATGTTGCAGGACGCCCAACGCACATCGGCGCCGAGGTCCTGAAGGGTCTCAATCAGGACCGCGGTCTGGATGGTCATGTGCAGCGAGCCGGTGATGCGGGCATTCTTGAGCGGCTGCTTCGGGCCGTACTCCTCGCGACAGGCCATCAGGCCAGGCATCTCGTGTTCGGCGATGTCGATTTCCTTGCGGCCGTAGCGGACAACCTCAGGCGAAATATCCTTCACCTTGTAGTTATCGGTGCCGCGAAGGGGCAGGCCGGTGTTCATGAACTGCTGGGTGGTTGCGGTGGTCATTTAGACTCCTCAAGTGATGGAAACGAGAGATTCGGGTCTTGGAAAGATGAGCATTTCGGGGCCCATCGGAATGGTGTTGTGTCAGAAGCGAGCGGTCAGGGTGAAGAGGCCGGGACCGCGGGCCTCCGGGAGGCCGGGGAGTTGGACGGATCGGAACGAGCGGAAGCCCGCATCGAGGAACGATCGGCCAAGCCGATTCGGATCGAAGCCGAGGTGCGTGTGGCCCATGGTGTGTCGGTAGTCCTCGTGGGTGTGCTCAAGCATGTCGAGGACGAGTGCGGTCCCGCCGGGCTTGAGAACTCGTGCCATCTCGCGGATGGCCTCGCCTGGGTCGGCGATGTGGTGGAGGACCAGAACGCACGTCGTCGCGTCAACGGACCGGTCGGGGAGCGGCAGGTCGCTGAGATCACCCACGCGACACTCCACATTGCTGCACCCGCTCAGTCGGAGGCGGGCTGCTTCGAGCATCGGCTCGGACTGGTCGATCGCGATCACACGATCGACGTGACGCGAAAGCAATTCCGCGGCATTGCCCGTCCCGCACCCGAGATCTGCGACGATCCAATCCGGAGGCAGCAGAGCGAGCAAGCCCGCCGAGGTGAAGCCGTTTCCGAAGAGTTGGGTGCGTATATCGTCCCATTCACCGGCCACACGCCCGAAGTAGGACAGGCTGTTCTGCCGACGCGCGTGAAGGACCGACTCGAGACGACGGTCGTCCTGATCGAGGTCCGCTCGCGGGGCGGCTTCCTCTCGAATGCTCATCCAAACACTCCGCGACGCTTCCGGTAATTCATCGAGAATGAAGCGGTAGAGCGTTGCGGTGCCTTCGGCGCGAGACCTGATCCAGTCGGCTGAACGGAGGGTCTTCAGGTGGCGGCTGACCGTCGACTGCGGCATTTGCAAGACGCGCGCAACCTCGCCGACGCTGAGTTCCGCCTTTTCAAGCACCCGGCAGAGGCGCAACCTGGTCTGATCCGCGATCGCGGATAGCCGATCAGAAGCCGAAATGTTCTGCTGAAGGGTATTCATCCGTCTATCCGGATGAAGTGTAGAAAGACTTCGCCGGTCCGGCAAATACCACCGGCCGGAACTGGCACGATTTCACTCGAATATCGCGTTCAGCGGGCTTCGCGGGGGGGGAGAGCCAGCGTCGGGCCCGGGATTTGCCCCAACGAGCGGATGGCGGAGCGCGTCGGCTCGTTCGCCGGATCGATGTAGAGAGCCATCCGATAACGCGTCAGAGCTTCGGCATTATCGCCTACGGCGAGATAGAAATCCGCGAGCGCCTTCTGGTATTTCAGCGACTGGCCCTGATCGGCGGTTGCTGCGGTGAGAAGAGCAACTTCGGCTGCGTCTGCATCGCCGGCGCGGGCCAGCAGTTTGCCGAGGGTCAGCCAGTCATCGGGGGCGTTGCTGTCGTTGGCTCGACTGCGGAGCAGCGACTCCATGCCCGCGGCGTCGCCCGAGGCGAGCATGGTTTCGGCCAGCAGCTCGACGACCGCGGGGTCATCGGGACGGATCGAGTAGACGAGTTCAGCCTGCTCGCGAGCCTCGGCGGGCCGTCCCAGGCCGAGCAGGGCCCGCGTGAGGCCCATACGAGCCTCCCACTCGGCCTGCCGGCGAGAGACTGCTTCGCGATACTCTGCCGCAGCGAGCTGGTAATCCTGGTTCTCCAGGGCCTGGTCGCCGGACTGGACGACGACGAACACCGGACGCTGCTGGTTGCAGGCGCTCCGGGCCAGAAGTCCAACGGTCAGAGCGAGGGATCGAATGATGGACGAAGACGGCATGGGCGTGGAACTCCCTGAGCGTGCGGTCAAATCGCTCGGTCGACCGAGCGGGTCGGGGTTAGTGTACCTGAACTTGTCCTATTGTCGGACGGTTGCGAGAGGATCCGCCAGTGCCTGAAAGCCGGCAGAAATGTGATTGGCGAGGTTCCGTCCTCCTGCGGCATGATGTACCCGGGGGCGGAGCCCATGTGGACTGGATGACTGCACCGGCGAACCCAGCGTCGACGGATGAACGGGTTCTGGTGACATGGCGGATCGACGAGGCGACCGGTCGGGCGCTCGCCGACGGCATCCCGCCGGCGGCTGGGTTTGACGCGGTGCGGATCGCCGATCATCGGTATCGATATCTGGAGTACGAGGGCGAGGTTGCGGGCGGTCGCGGGAGCGTTTGTCGGCTTTCACGAGGTCGGGTTCGAGTCTTTGAGAGTTCCCCCTGGCGATTCGATGTTGAAGTCGAGTTTGGCTCTGCCGTGCGGGTGCTCGGCGAACGGATCGGGGATGCTCCGGAGCAAAGAGTCGGCGGCGACCCGCCGCGGGGGTTGTGGCGGTTCGGCGTCGTGACGCGATCATCGGATGGCGGGTAGTCTTCGCGCATGTGCGGCTTGTTCGGTGTTGCAACGATGTCCAACGCGCGGCTCACGATTCCGGATGGTGAGCTCGAGCGTCTGCGCGACTTGCTCACGCATCGCGGTCCGGACGATGCAGGGTTGTGGAGGGGAGGGCGCTGCGGTTCGGAGACGCCGAGCGTCGCGATCGCGCACCGGCGGCTGTCGGTCATCGATCCCGGGCCGCAGGGGCATCAGCCGATGGTTTGGGGGGAGGCGTCGGACGGACGCGAACGGTTTGTGCTGGCTTACAACGGCGAACTCTACAACGATGCGGAGATGCGCAAGGCGCTGTCCGATGCGGGCGTGCCGACGCACACGCACTGCGATACGGAGACCGTCCTGCTGAGTCTGGCGAACTTCGGGGTGAAGGCCCTCTCGCAGTTCCGGGGCATGTTTGCAATCGCGCTCTACGACCGCGAACACCACAAGCTGCTTCTGGCCCGGGACCCGCTGGGCATCAAGCCGCTGTACTTCGCGATCGGTGAGAACCCGAACGGGCTCGAAGAGATCGCGTTTGCGTCGGAGGTCGCGCCGATCCTCGGACTGCCGAGCGTCGGCGTGCGGGCGAATCTGTCGATGATCAGCGCGTACCTGACCACGATCCGAAGCGTCATCGGCAACACGACGCTCTTCGACGGCGTCTACTCGCTCCGCCCCGGCGAGTACGCCGAGATCGACCTTCGGGCGGAACGGGCGTCTGTGCAGTTGCACCGCTACTGGTCGGGGCCGGAGGAGATCACGGAGCCGATCAGCATGGAGGTTGGGTCGCAGTGGTTCGCGACGGCGTTGACGGAATCGGTACGCCGGCACCTGCGATCAGATGTTCCGCTTTGCTCGCTTCTCTCCGGCGGCATCGACAGCACCGTGATCGCCGGTGTGGCACGGGAAGGCGCTCGGGACCTGCGGACTTACTGCGCCGGGGCGACACGGACCGGTGACGAGCCCGAGGGCGATCTGGACTTCGCTGAGAGGACCGCGCAATGGCTCGGCACAAGACACGATCGTGCGGTCGTGGATCGCAAAATGTTCCGCGAACGCTGGCCGGATATGGTGGAGCGTCTCGGTATGCCGCTGAGTACGCCCAACGAGGTGGCGATCTACACGGTCGCCGAGCGTCTTCGCGCTGACGGCTGCGTGGTCACGCTTTCGGGGGAGGGCGCAGACGAGTTGCTCGGCGGCTATGTCCTGCCGATGCAGAACGCTCAGAATCACATCGCCGGTGCATCCGGTGGATCACCTTCGCAGGGCGGCCGTTTTGAACTCGAATCGAACGCCTGGGTGCCGCCGGCGATGAAGTCCGCGTTGCTGCATGATGAACTGTGGTCGGCGCTCCAGCATGACGCCGGGCTCTACGGCGTGTACGAGCAGGAAATGACCGACGCCGCGACGGAAGCGGGGGGGTACGGACTGAAGGCGCACCTGCGTCTGCAGCGCCGTTTAAACCTCACCGGGCTGCTCCAGCGCCTCGATACCTCGACCATGCTCGCGAGCGTCGAGGGACGGACACCATTCGCGGATTCGGTTGTAACCCGGCTTGCCGAGTCGCTTCCGATGGACCTGAAGTTCCGGATGGACGGCGATCGGATCGAGACCAAGCGGGTGCTCCGCGAGTCGTTTCGCGCGACGCTGCCCGAGGAAGTCGTTGCCCGGGAAAAGGCGAGTTTTCCGCTGCCGTTTCAGGATTGGGTCAGCGATCAGACCGAGCGTCTGCGCTCGAGCGCATTCGCGCGTGAGGTGTTCACCGAGGCTGGAATCGCCTCGGTCTGCTCGGACCCCAAGCGCTTCTGGCACCTGTCCTGGCCGATGATGAACATCGCGATGTGGGGCGACCGCTGGTTCGGTTGATCGGCGAGCGACGGTTCGATCAGGTCGCCATTCCCTCGAACACAATCCGCGTCTTGTCACGGTTTGGATCGGCCTCTGGCACGGCCGAGAGCAAGGCTTGCGTGTACTTGTGTTGCGGGTTCTCGATGACCTCTTCGCGCGTGCCCGCCTCAACAATCTTGCCCTTGTACATCACCGCGACGCGGTCGCAGATGTGCTGGATCACCGCCATGTCGTGGCTGATGAACAGGTAGCTGAGACCGAGTTCGTCGCGCAGGTCTGCGAGCAGGTTGAGGATCTGCGACTGGATCGACACGTCGAGTGCCGAGGTTGGCTCGTCGCAGACGATGAATTTCGGTTCGAGCGCGAGGGCTCGGGCGATACCGATGCGCTGACGCTGGCCGCCTGAGAACTCGTGCGGGTACCGGTCCGCGGCGAGCTTGGGCATCCCTGACTTTTCGAGCAGTTCCTCGACGCGGTGACGGAGCTCATCGCGGTCGGTGACCAGGCCGTGCACCTTCAGCGGTTCGCCCACGATCGATGCGATGCGCATGCGGGGGTTCAGAGATCCGGCCGGATCCTGAAAGATGATCTGCATCTGCTGGCGGAGGCTCTTGAGCGATTTTCCGCTCGCGTGGAACACGTCAACATTGTTGAACCGGACCGAGCCGCCGGTCGCGGGGATCAGCCGGAGCAGGGTGCGGCCAACGGTGGTCTTCCCGCAGCCGGATTCGCCGACCAAGCCGAGCGTCTCACCACGCTTCACATGGAAGGACACGCCGTCAACGGCCTTCACATACCCCGTGGTCCGCTGAAGAAGCCCGGATCGGACCGGGAAGTGGGTCTTCAGGTCCTTGACGTCGAGCAGGGCGGGCTGCGGGGCGGCGGTGTCGTCGGTCGGCTGGATCATGCGACCATCCTACCGGCTCGGGCGCGGGGTGGGAACCGCGACTCGGTGCGCACCTCGCCTGCAGGGACGGGGTCGATCCCGCCGATTGGCATAGACTGGAGATGGTCCGAGTCCCGGGTTGATCGGGGCGAAGAAGGGAAGGTGCGGCTGTGCGATTGAGTTTCGGATTCGCGAGTGTTGCCCTCGGCCTGACGCTCGGCGCCGCGGCGCTGCCCGGCTGCAGCGCGGTGGACACCGATGTGTACCTGATCCCGTCGAACCCCAGTTCGCCGGGGCTAGGCGAAGCCAAGACACGCCCTGACGCGATTCGGATGCGCCGCGGCCAACTGGCGATTGAGTACAGCCCGGACCTCGATCGCGTGACTTTCTTCGGGGTACACAACGGTCCGAACCTACTTCACACCATTGAGCTCGACCGCGAGCCCGCATCCGACGGGTCGTACACATTCTTCGGCGGCGGATATTCCTGGATCGCTCCACAGCGGGGTGAGCACGGGTGGCGGAGCGAGTCGGGTGAATCGCAGGACTGGCCACCGGACCCATCGATCGACGCCGGGCCATCTCGCATCGTCGGACGAACGCCGCTGGGCGTCGTCGCGGAGAACCCGGTTTCTCGCGAGGGCCTCCGAGAGGAAAAATCGATCGGGCTCTCAAGCCCCCACAGCGCGAGCATCGAGTTCCAACTCACCAACACCTCGGACGAAACGCTTCGACGGGCAACCTGGATTAATACCGCGATCCGTCCCAACGCACGGATCGCGCTCCGGATGCGCGATGACGGCGAGGTCGCGCAGCTTTATTCGAGCGACGAAGGCGCCGTCGAGCTTCTGAGCAGCATCCTCGGCCCGACCGACGATCAAGGGTGGGCGATCGTGGATCTGCGAAAAGCCACCTTCGATGGCGGCATCAAGGTCTACACCGATGGTCCAGCGGAGATCGCGGTTTGGGTTCCGAACCCGGAGTGGCTGCAGACGGAAGGGTTCTGGATGCACCGCTCTCTCAAGACGCCGCTGACCGTCGAGCAGCGGAGCGAACTGCGCGCGCTCGGTGAGGGACCCGTCGCGATCTACCTGAACCCGGGGCTGGGGCTGTTCGAGGCCGAGTTGTACGGGCCGGTCGTCGATCTGGAGCCGGGCGCGACGGCAGCATCGACGGAGGTGTGGACGGTTTACCGGGCGTCATCGCCACGGTCGTTCCTGATGCGGGAGTCCCGACTGCTCCCGCGTGAGAAGCCAGGGTTCTTCGAGAAGCACTGAGCAGGCCGCGGCGCGTCAGCGTCGCGACCACGCGGCGAGACTGTCCTGCACGCTGCCGGGGACCCATCCGGTAGGGGTCTGCACGAGAACCGCGCCGCCGGGCGCATGGTGTCCCCATTTGACCATGGCGAAGCACAGGACGTCGTCGCCGAGCATGGGCGAACGGCAGGACGAGGTGACGCCGCCGATCGGTTTGGTGTCCTCTGCGGGTGCGGACTCAGCGCCCGAAATCGCGACGATCGCGCAGCCGGTGACCGGCTGGTGCCGCTCGTCGTCCGGCGCGTCAGCCTGTTTGATCCGGACGCAGCGGAGGAGCTGCTTCGGGTGCCCGAGCGACTGCATTCGCGCGACGACTTCCTGGCCGAGGTAGCAGCCCTTCTTGAAGTTCACGCGGCTATTGAGCAGCGAGGACTCGTGAGGGAGATTGGTCGATCCGAAATCGATCTGGAACAGAGGCGTGCCGGCTTCGATGCGCGCGATGTTGAACGCGTGCCAGCCGGCGTGGCGCAGCCGGTAGGTGTCGGTGGCAGGGTCGTTGTGGTGGCCGTGGTCGGTCCGGGCGTACTGGGCGAGTTCGTCGAAGACAGGGATCAGATCGTCTGAAGCGACGGTCAGTTCGATGCCGATCTCGCCGGTGGTGTCCGACCGGAACGCGACCACGCGTTTGCCGGCTACGTTGATCGCGGTCGCCTGGCCGTCGCGGATGTCCCCGATCGCCGGCAGATCGGAGCGGATTGCCGTGGAGTGGTCGGCGAGGAGCCTGGCCGCCGCGGGTCCGTGCAGGCCGAGCCGGTGGGTGGACTCTGACATGTCCTCAAAGGCGATGTCCTCGCTGAACACGAACGCCTCGAGGGTCTTCACAAGGTTCGGGGCGGCGAGGACATCGGTCTCAAGGTACATGCCAGCCGGCGCCGACTCATCGTCTCCGAGTTCGATGACACGCAGATCGGCGTCGATCCTGCCCTTGCGGTTGAGCCAGAAGGACGAGACGACCGAACCCGGTGGCAATGGCGAGCCGCCGGGGCGGAGTTCCTGCGTGAGCATGCGATTGAGGAAATCGATCCGGTCGGAGCCCGTCACGCGGACGACCGCGCGATGCGGGAAATCCAGCAACGCGACCCCTTTGCGGATCGCCGCGTATTCCGCCTCGATCTCGCCGAATGTCTGTACGACACGGGCGGCGGGCAGCTGCGAGTCCGGGGAGCCGAATTCGAGGAAGGAGGCCCCGGCGTCGTCGTGTCGATTGTTGAGCGGGCTGAGGTGTGCCATGATGCGGGTTCTGCGGGCCTCCGGCGATTGGTTCGGGCCCGATCCTATCCAGCATCCGCCGACGCGTCCGCTTGGGACGCGCGGAAATCGAAGGAGACTGTTCGTGGCCGAGAAACTGAACCTGGACCTGCTCAAACGACTCTGTGAGACCCCTGGTATCCCGGGGCGAGAGGATCGAGTGCGCGAGCTGATCATCTCCGAAGTCGAAGAACTCTTCGACGAGGCCTGGGTGGATTCCCTCGGCAACCTGATCTGCCGTCGACTGCCTCGAAAGCAGGGCACCAGCAAGGGCAAGAAAACCCTGCAGGTGGTCGATGCCGAGAAGGCCGAGACCGACGCGACCCGGCTCATGCTCGCCAGCCACATGGACGAGATCGGTTTCTATGTCTCGCACATCGACGACAACGGCTTCATCCGCCTGAACCCCGCCGGTGGCTTCGATACGCGCAACCTGTTCAGCCGGCGCGTGCTCGTCTGCACCCAGAAGGGTGACTTCAAAGGCGTCATGAATCCGGGCGGGCGACCGATTCACATCTCGTCCGCCGACGAACGGACCAAGGTGCCGGAGGTCAAGGAGTTCTTCGTCGACCTCGGCATGACCGCCTCGAAGGTCAAGAGCACGGTTCGCGTCGGTGACATGGTGGTCCTCGACGAGCCGATGGAAGTCATGGGCGAGAAGGTGGTCTCCAAGGCCCTCGACAATCGCTTCGCCTGTTGGGTCGCGATCGAAGCGGTGCGGGCGATCCACGAGTCCGGCAAGCCGCACGCGTGCGATCTTTTCGTGGCGTTCACGGTGCAGGAGGAGGTCGGCCTGCGTGGTGCGAAGGTCGCGGCGAACTCGGTCCAACCTGACTTCGGCATCGGCCTCGACGTCTCGCTGTCCTGCGATACGCCCGGCGTTCCCAAGGAAGAAAGCGTCACGAAGCAAGGAGACGGCGTCGGTCTGCACGTGATGGACGGCTCGTTCATCAGTGACCACGAGATGATCGACGAACTCGAGGCGCTGGCCAAGAAGAATCGCATCAAGTACCAGCGAACGATCCTCGCCCGAGGCGGCCAAGACGGCGCGGCATTGCAGCAGGCCATGAGCGGCGCCCGCGCCGCCGGTCTCGTCTGCGGCACGCGGTACATCCACACCGTGACCGAGATGATCGATCAACGTGATCTCGCGGCGGCACGCGATCTGCTCGCGGCGTACATCCCGACCGTGAAGTAGACCGCTTCAGTAAACAGTGCTTGCATCGAAAAAGGGCGTCCCGATCGGGACGCCCTTTCTACTTCGAGTCAGCGGGTTCGGATCAGCGATCCGACTCGGGGATGCCCATGCCACTTCGGTCCGGACCAGTCGGACGCTTCGGTGCGCGGTATGGGTTCGCCTTGATCTCTTCGAGCACCACCTGAATGGCGGCGTCGAGCTGCGGGTCCTCGACGGTCGACGGGTCGCCGTCGTCGATCATGAGCGCCGGATCGTCGATGACCTGGATGTCCGGGTCAACGCCGTGGCCCTCGATACCCCAGGTGCCGTCCTTCTCGTAGAAGCCGAAGGTCGGGACCGCGGTATAGCCGCCGTCGATCAGCGAGGGGTTGCCGGAGATTCCGACGAGGCCGCCCCAAGTCCGGGTGCCGACAAGTTTGCCGAGGCCGTTCTCGCGGAACAGCCAGGGGAACATGTCGCCGCCGGAACCGGCGAGGCCGTTGATCAGCATAACCTGCGCGCCCTGATGCGAATCGTACGGCCAAGGCCAGTCCTTGCCGTGTCGGCGCGCCCAGTAGTTGGTCCGCGGGCGGTTGAGAAGCTCGATGAAACGCGTCGGGATCTGACCGCCGCCGTTCCAGCGCTCGTCAATGATCAGGCCCTCTTTGTCGATCTGGCCGTAGAACTGGCGGAACAGGTCGTTCTGGCCGTCGACGCCGGTGTTGGGCACATAGATGTAGCCCACCTTGCCGTTGGTCACCTCATCGACGTAGCGACGGTTCGTTTCGATCCAGTCGCGATACCTCAGGTCCGTGTCCGAGGACATCGGCTTGAGCACGATCTCACGCTGGTTCTCCGAACCCCACGAGGGCTGATCGCTCACCGTCAGGACCGTGGTCTTTCCGGCGGTATCGATGAGCGACGCGTAGATGTCCTTGTCGGTGTCGATCTCCATGCCGTTGATCGCGAGTACGTAGTCACCAACGGAGACATCGACTCCGGGCTGGCTCAGCGGACCACGCGCGTCGGCGTCCCACGCGGCACCTTCGTAGATGCGCGTGACGCGATACGCCTCGTTGCCCTCTCCATCGTTATCGACGGCGAAGTCAGCGCCGAGCAGCCCGACGTTCATCATCGGCTGCGACTCGCCGTCACCGCCCCAGTAGTAGGCGTGGCCGACGTTGAGCTCTGAGATCATCTCCCGGATCAGGAAACTGACATCCTCACGGGTGGTGCAGTCGGGAAGCATGGCCGCGTAGCGATCGTAGACGCCTTGCCAATCCACGCCGTGCAGGCCCGGATCGTAGAAGAAGGTCCGCTGGATGCGCCAAGCGTCGCGGAGCAATTGCTCCCATTCCTCACGCGGATCGACCTTGGCCTTCATCGAGTTCGTCGGTACGGGCTTCGAAAGCGATTGCCCCGGCGCGGCGCTGACGACGGCGGGGCCGGTCTGGCTCAGCACCGCGAGCTTCTTGCCGTCGCCGGACATCGAATACCCGCCGACACCCGACACCACGTTCTTCACGCTTGGGGAATCTTCTGAGATGTCGAACAACTTGATAGCGGGCACCTGCTCGCCCATCGACATGAACAGCAGCTGGTTGCGATCGTTGACCGAAAGGCCGCCGTACACGCCGGGCGGGACCGGGAGCATTATCGCGCGGGACTCGAAGCCCTCGAGGTCGATGACAACCGGTTCGTCCGCCGAGTCGTCGGCACCGGCGCTGCCGAGTTCATCGTCGGACAGTTCGCGCGTGGTTCGCGTCACCGACCAGGTTCCTGAGACGCCCATTTCAACGAGCTCCCAAGTACCGGAAAGCGTGTCGCCGTTCACCGTGCCCTTGAGAATTGACGTCATTCCCTGCTCAGTGGACTTCGAGTAGAACTCGCCGGTCGACGCGTTGAACCGCAACTCGCCGTCGAAACTATCGCTCTCGCCCATGACCTCGGCAGTGCCGGTGATGTTCCCGTCCTTGTCGATCAGGAAGGTCAGACCGAGCGGGATGGTGTCTTCGGGCATACCGATCGCCGCGAAGCCCGTCATCGTCCCGCTCCACTTGCCGAACAGTGGGTGCTCGGTGTCCCAGTTGCTGTCGGGCTCCTCGCTCCCCGACTCGTCGTCAGCCGCGGCGTCTTCGGCGGCCTCGTCAACGTTCGCTTCGCCGTCTTCGTCGGACTCCTCGGCCTCTTCCTCCCAGGTCTCCTCGTCGAGTTCCATGAGCATGGGGTTCTCGACTTCAGAGTTCAGCGGCACGGCGAGGATTCGGTGACTGTCGGGGTAGATAAAGGTGGAGTCGATCGTGGAGTACTCCGGGGCGAAGTTCATCGCCGACACGAAATACAGGAACTCGCCCTTGCGATCGAACGCGGGGCTCACAGCGCTGAAGAAGCCTTCGGTCACCTGATGCAACGCGTCGTTGTCGATGTCGTACAGAAAGACCGCGTTGGCGCCGGAGTCGAGTGCGAGCGCGGTCGCGATCCACTTGCCGTCGTGCGAGAAGGAGATCGATGGCGTGTTGGCCCACTCGTCCTTGAACATCTCCCGGTGCTCACCGGTGTCCACATCCAGCAGGTACGCCGCGCCGGAGTTGTCGGTGAAGACAATGTGCTTCGAATCCGGCGAGAAGGAATCGAGATAGCGCCAATTCGAGCCGCCGGAAGTCAGCTGTCGCGTTTCACCTTTGCCGTCCGACTGCGTGATGTAGACCTCGTATTCGTCTGTTTCGTCCGACACGTAGGCGATCCAGCGCCCGTCCGGCGACCAGATCGGGTTGCGCTCGGCGATGCCGCTCGTGCGGGTCAGGTTCCGGGCGATGCCCTTCTCGGCTTCGGCGGGAAGGGTCCAGATATCGCCGCGTGCTTCGACGACGACCTGCTTGCCGGTTGCGGAGACCGATCCGCCTGCCATGTAGTTCGAGAAGTCGATCAAGCGCGGGCGCAGCGTGGGCCGATCGCCAGGGATCGTGACCTCGACGGTCTTCGTGCGGTTGTTTGACAGGTCGAGCAGCACCAGATCTGAGCCGAGCTGGTAGACGATCTCGCCGCGACCACGCGGGCCGGGCCCCATCGAAGGGAACTTGATGTCGTACTCGGTTGAATTCGTGACCTGCGAGCGTTGCCCGCTGGCGATGTCGTACTTCCAGATGTTCAGGCGGTGCTCAGGGCCAGCGTCGGACAGGTAGTAGACGCTCTTGCCATCGGGCGACCACATCGGCTGGGTGTCGGTGCCGTCGAAGTCGGTCATCCGGACCGACTCGTAGGTCTCAAGGTTGAGCAGCCATATGTCCGAAGCCATGCCGCCGCGATACCGCTTCCACGTGCGCATGTCACGGTTCTGCGGCGTGTACGCGAGCCATTTGCCGTCCGGGCTGATCGTGCCGGCCGAGCCGTAGGGGACGGGGATCCGCTCGGGCGCCCCGCCGTCGGCGGACACGGTGAACATCTGCGGCGCACGGGTCATCCCGGTCATGCCGCTTGAAGAGAAGACCAGCGACTCGCCGTCCGGAGTCCACTCCGAGAGCATCTCGCCCGCCGGGTGATAGGTCAGACGCTGCGCGGTCTCGGCGGGGTTTCCGCCGTCGAGCTTGATCAGATAGAGATCCCGTCCGCCCTCGTAGTTGCCCATGAACGCGAGCGAGTTGCCGTCGGGGCTGAAGCGGGGGAACACCTCGGCGCCAGGAGGCGACGCGACTTTCCGGGCTGTGCCGCCCTCGCGGGGCACGAGCCACAGGTCGTTCGCGTAGGCGAACACGATGTGCGTCTTTGAAACATCGGGGAACTGCAGAAGCGTCGCGTCGGGACGGATCTCTGACGCGAGACCAGCCGTCGCGGTCGCGCTGAGAACCGATGCCGCGATAAGCGCGGCCGGGGTCCAAACGTGTTTCATGATTGTCCTCATCTCCGGATTGGTTCGGGGGCGCCACGACGACGCCCCCGCGAGTTGGTTGGGAACAACAGTGTTCTGATTACAGGCGGCCGAGCATCTCGCGCACGGCGGCCTCGATCTGTTCGTCCGCCTCAGCCGACTCGGCCTCTGGCGTCTGCTCGATCACGACATCGGGCATCGCACCGTTGTTCTCCATGTCCGTGCCGTCGAGCAGATACCAGCCGCGGAACGGCTGGCGCACGCGTGTGCCGTCGACGAGTGTGAATGCGCCGGTCGAGATGACGCCTCCGTACGTCTGCTGGCCGACGAGGGTGCCGCGTCCAAGCGTCTTAAAGGCGTGCGAGACGATCTCGGCGTTTGAGAAGCTCTTCTCGTTGCACATCATCGTCATGGGCTTGGTGTAGCGCTGGATGAACAGTCTGTCGCGGGGGTATCCGTCGGTGTAGGACGGGTCGGCATTGCGGGCCACTGTGTACGCGTGTGGCTGAACCATGATCGAGGAGAGCACGAGATCGGCGGTGGATCCGCCGCCGTTGTTACGGACGTCGACGATGAGCCCGTCCTTGCCGTACGCCGCCGCGAACAGGTCGCGCTCGAATTCCTCGAGCGAAGACATGTTCATTCCACGGATGTGCAGGTAGCCGATGCGGCCGTCCGAGAGCTCTTCCACGAGCGCACGTCGGTCAAGCTGCCACTGGTTGTAGCGGAGCCCGCTCTCTTGGCCGTACGAGATCGGTGTGACGAGCAGGTTGAGCTCGACCATGCCATCCTCGACGCGGTCCGCCAACGCCTCACGGCGATCGTCGGCGAACGACTCGAGGGGGCGATGAACCGTGATCACCGTTTCCTCGCCGATGCGGCCTCGCAGCAGTTCCTCGTAGGATGTCAGCGGATCGACATCCACGAAGTCCACCATCACGATGTGATCACCTTCATGCAGGGCCATCGTGCCCGTCGAAACCGGCGACTGGTGCAGGACACGATCGACGCGGATCGCGTCACCGAGATGGCTGTAGTCGATGCCGAGGCGTCCGTTGGAGACACGCACATCCGATGACACTCGGTCCGACGGGTAGACGCCGAGGTGCGAGCCGTTCAACTCACCGAGCAGTCGCGACGCGACATGCGCGAACTCGTCCGCCGTGCGAGCCTTGGTTGCCAGATCGGCGTAGCGCTCGGTCAACGCGTCCCAGTCGAGGCCCTTCATGTCTTCGTGGTAGAAACTCATGCCGAGGGTTCGCGCAGCGTCTTTGAACTTCCATTTGGACTGCTCGGCGAGGTCGATCCGCATCTCGTGGGAGATCGGGTGAGTCGAGTCGCCGCCGCCCGAGGCGTTCACGGACCGCGCCTGTCCGCCGCTGACGAGGACGATCTTTTTGCCGTCGTGCGAGAGTTGCTGGACACTGCCGGAACCGGTCAGGCGCTTGCGGTCCTGCCCCTTCCAGTCGACCGACCAGATGCCCGACGAGCCGTCGACGACACCGGAGAAGACGAAGTGGTCTGCCGCGGGCGTCATCTCGAGGTTCCACTCGGAACCATCGAGCCAGGTCATCCGATCGAGACGGAGGTACGCGGTCTTCAGGTCCTCGTGTGTGAACGGTTCGTCCCCCTCGGCTTCGGCTCGCTCGTATTCGCCGGCCTCGTGCTTCGCACGCAAAGCTTCGAAGTCGATCGCGTCAACGGGCTTGATCTTCTTCGCGGCATCCGAAGCAGCCTCGTAATAGGCCTCCAGGTCCTTGCCGCGCAGCGCGGTCAGATCGGGATCGAGGTACACCCGGAATACATCGTTCTGGTTGTCGTTCCGCCCGGAGACGAACGACAGGATCTTCCCGTCGTGGGACCAGCGAGGCATGTAGTCGTTGTCCGGGTGCATCGTGATGTTCACGGGCTCAAAGCTGCCTTCGACCGGAACCACGTGCACATCGGTGTTGAAGTCCATGTCGTTGATCGCGTAGGCGACGTACCGCCCGCACGGCGACATACGCCACTCGGAGCGCATGTCCCAGGTTTCGATCAGCACCCGCTCCTCGCCCGTAACCAGGTCGTGGATCATCACATCGCTCATGTCGCGGGTGAAGGTCAGCCGTGTACCGTCCGGGGTCGGCATCACGCGGGCATCGTTGTGCTCGCTTTGCAGCACCGCCGAGATCTCGAAACGCATCGCATCATGCCAGCGGCTCGGATCGAGGTGGGGGGGCGTCTCTTCCGTGGTCTCGTCGGACTCTGCGGGCTTCTCGGAATCCTCGGTCTCGGGGGCCTCGGCCGCCTGCGCGACCGCTTGCCGGCTCGCGGTCCAGGAGCCGCTCATGCCCGCTCCCGGTGCGTCCCAGCTCCCGCTCATGGAATCGCCTTCGACGGTTCCCGTCAGGATCGTCGGCCCGCCCTCGATCGTGAACTCCGCGCGGATCGAGCCGGTCGTGGCGTCGAACTCCGCAACAGAACTTGTGAAGCTGCCGCCGAGCGTGTCGATGGTGACGGTGATCTGCCCGTCGCTGCGCGTGAAACGCAGCGTCATCGGGATGACATCCTCGCCACCGGTCATCTGGGCGACCCCGGTCGCCTGCCCGCTCCAGTCTCCCGCCAGCGGGCCGGACGGCCCGTCGTCTGCAGCGGGTTCATCGGCCTCGGGCTCGTCGGGACCAGCACCGACGCCCTCGATTCCCTCGTCCCCGAGGGTCTGCTTGAGCGCCTCGCGCAGCTCCGAGCGGGTCAGCGTGACCGTTGCCGCGTAGATGCTCTGCGTCCCGTCCGCGTCGGAGACGAAGTACAACCGATTGCCGTCGGGCGACCACGCGATATCCGTTTCGCGAGCGTGGTTGTTGGTGATGCGGCGCGTCGGGCTGTCGTCGTCCACGTTGCGCACGAACACTTCGCCGTAAGCGATGTACGCCATGACCTGCCCATCGGGCGAAAGTCGGGCCTCGGAGACCTCGCGACCGATCTGCTTGATCTCGTAGTTTGTCAGCTCGTCCTCCGGAGCCGTGATGCGAAGCGCGACTGGCGTCGCGTTCGTGCGAGAGAGGTTCAGGCTGTACAGCGTGTCCCAGACGTGGAGCACAACATCCGAGCCGTCCTCGGAGACCGAGAACGACTGCACATCGATTCCATCAAAACTCGTGAGGCGCTTCGCTCGAGCGTCGGGCTGGCCGAGGTCGATGGTGTAGAGGTTGACCGTGTCGAGTTCACGATCGCTGAGGAATAGGATGGTGTCGGCATCGGCCCAGGCCGGCTGTCCGTCGTTGCCGGTCCATTCCGTGATCTGCGTGAACTCGCCGTTGCCACCGTGCTCGGGGTCGGAGTAGACCCACACGTCCCGAGCGTCCGGTCCGCGGTAGTGGCGCCGGTCCCAGTCCGAACCGCCGCGTTCGAACGCGATGTGCTTGCCGTCCGGCGAGACCGCGGGCATGCTGCCGAACGCGTCGTGTACGCGGGTGATCTCACCGCCGTGGATCGAGACGTTGTACGGTCGGAGTCCGCGGTAGACGTCGCCCTCGCGTGAGGCGTGCCCGAGGACCCGCGTGCCGTCGTGCGAGAAGTCGGTGATCCCGAAGCTGCGATCAGACTGCGTGACCTGACGGATGTTCGTCCCGTCGGGGTTCATAAGAAACACATTGGTGTAGCCGTCGCGATCGGACTCAAACGCGATCGACTGGCCGTCCGGCGACCACGTGCTCCGGTGCTCGTTCATCGGGTGGGATGTCAGGCGCACAGCCTGAAGCGTGCCTTGGGCGTTACCGCCGTTACGCTTCGGCAGGGTCGCTTTCCAGAGGTCGCCGCGCCAAGAGAAGACGACTTCGGAACCGTCGGGGCTGATCGCCGGGAACCGAGGAAGGTCGACGTTTCCGGATGCCGCCAGAAGCGAGCTCGGGAGCAGGAGTGCCAGAGACGCGGCAGAAAGAGCACGGGCGACGGACGTTGAACGCATGAATACCTCCGGTATGGACAGACAAGCGGCCCGATCAAGGCACTGATCGCGACCGAGTCTCGACTATACCGGCCCGTTTCCTCGGCGTTTCCGGACCGTCGGCTTTCTCCGGAGAACGTTCGGCGCAGACGAAAACCGCACGCGGGCTCTTGCGAGCGGGCGTGCGGTCGTTTGATCTGGTGTGTTTTGGTCTAAGTTGTGAAGCGACAGGCTGTTAGGCGACCAGGGCGTTGGCGCGCTCAATCTCCTGAATGACCTGGCGGACCTGAAACGGCTTCTTGAGGAAGCCGTCGAAGCCTTGAGAGCGCAGCGCCATCGCCTGTCCGTCCGTCAGCTTGCCGCTCATCGCGACGACCCGGGTGATTGCCAGATCGTCCTGGTTGCGGACGAAGCGAGCAACCGAGGATGCATCGCTGTCGCCGATGTGCAGATCCAGCAGGATCACGTGCGGCCGGAAGCGTTCGCATTCGAAGCCTGCCTCGAAACCGTTGACCGAGACCCGGACCTCGTAGCCCGCCTGCTCCACAAGGACACGCTGAAGCGTTTCGACGATCTCGCGCTCATCGTCGACGACGAGTACGCGCGGCTTGCCGGAATGCACCCCGTCCATCGGGATGCCGTGGTCTTTCATGAACTGAATCAGGCTCGCAACCGGGATGCGCCGGTCCTTGGAACCGGGAATCCGATATCCCTTGATCTGGCCCGAATCGAACCATTTGCTGACCGTCCGGGGAGCGACGTTACAGATCTTGGCCACCTCACCCGTCGTGAGGACGTCTTTATCGAGCAGTCCCATGGTCGTGGATCCCGTTCTCTTCTCGCGTGGTGCTGAGGGCCGTCGATCACAGACTCGCCGGCACAGACCTGCTCATCGGTCCATCCCGGAGGCCGCTTCACGCCGTCAGGTGAGAAGGTGCGCAATTTACGCCTATCCGAGGGGAGGAAACCGGTAGCGCCCCAACCCATCTGTTGTGCCGGTTGATCCTCGCCGCCCCGATGAACTACGAACGGACGGAATCTGGGCGGTTTTCGGCCGCGATCGGCTTCCGGCTCTCATTGACACTTCGAAGCGAATCCGCGTAGATTGCGGAACTCGCGGGCTTTCCCCGCCGGATAGAAACCCCACCGGGCCGGCCCGTGCCCCCGGACATACTGACTGAACCCCCCCGGATTGCTGTTCGTCGCTGAGCGGCGGCGGATCTCAACAGTTTCAGCACCGATAAGAGGAGCAGCCTGTGGCCCTGTTCGTGAACGCGTCTTCTACCGTTGCCCGCCTGGCCGGAGCGGCCACCCTCAGCATGGCACTGATCATGAGTGCCTCGGCCTCGGCGCAGAGCACGCCTTCGAACGCGGAACTGCTCGACGACTTCAACTTCTTCGTCAATACCGCCAATGTTGAACTCGCGCTCGCCAACGCCCGAGCCCTGCTCGATCGCGGTCTGACTCCGGAGGAGTTTCTCGGCGTGGTCGAAGATTCTGCCCAGCTCGAGTCGCGGTTTGAGGCGGCGTACCTTAGGGCTCTCCGGTACGAAGAGCTCGACGACCTCGCCGCCGAATTGTACGAGCTGTATGAACAAGGCCGGCGCGCGCGATCGCGGGATATCGATGAGATCGACCGCAACATCGCCCTGCTCACGGGGAACGCCCGAGCCAAGCAACTCGCCCGTGGTCGCCTCATTCAGGCCGGCGAGTACGCCGTGCCGTCCCTGCTCGCACCGCTGATGCAGGACGGTGATCGTCTGCTCCAGAGCGAAGCCCAGCGCCTCCTGATCGACATAGGGCGTGACGCGGTCAAGCCCCTCGTCGCTGCTCTGCCCGGTGTCTCTCCGAATGTTCAGGAGAAGATCTGCCTGGTCCTGGGCTCGATCGGCTACGACATGGCGATCCCGTACCTCGCGGACCTCTCCTCAAGCACGAGCCTCGACACGGTGCGCAGCGCTGCGGACCGGGCGATTCGCCGAATCCACGGCTCCAACGCGCTCGCCCAGCCGGTGTCGACCCTCTACCGCGAACTCGCCAGTGACTACCTGAGCGAGTCGCCCAGCCTCACCAGCTTCCCCGGTGAGACGCACCAACTCCTCTGGTCGTTCTCGCCGTCGCTCGGGCTCCAGCCCACTGCCATCTATACAGAGGTCTATCACGAGGCCATGGCCATGCGTCTGGCCGAGCGGGCTCTGACCCTGAACGATTCGGATTCGGAAGCGGTCGCGGTCTGGCTCGAAGCGAACTTCAGCCGCGAACTCGATCAGCCCGAAGGCTATGACAACCCGGCGTACGCTTCCAGCCGTCGCGACGCGCAGTACTACGCGGTCGCCGCCGGTTCCACCCCGGTCCAGCTCGCCCTCGGCGAGGCACTGAACTCCCGCGACACGGTGATGGCCCGCCTGATGATCGGCGCGCTCGCCGAATCGACGGGCGGCGCGACCCTTTGGAGAGGTCTCGGCAACTCGCGTCCGCTCGTGGACGCCCTGAGTTACCCGGACCGTCGCGTGCGCTACGACGCCGCGATGACCATCGCCGCGGCCGACCCTCGCACATCGTTCGGTGGTGCGGAGTTGATCGTGCCGACGCTCGCCAGCGTCGTGAGCGATGCCGGCACGCAGTACGCCCTTGTCATCGCCCGTGATGAGGACCGCCAGCAGCAGTTTGACGCGGTGCTGACCGACTTGGGGTTCATCGTGCTCCCACCGGTCGGCAGCCTCAACGAGGCGATGGAGTTCGTCGCCGATATCCCCGGCGTCGATGTGATCATCTCTGATATTGACGACGAGCCCGGCATCGAACTGATCGAGTCCGTTCGTGGCACGGCCCGCCTCCGGGCCACGCCGGTCATCGCGCTCATGCCCTTCGAGAACGTCAACCGCTTCGGCCCGCGCTACGCCAACGACGACCTGACGCGCATCGCCCGCGACGGTCTCGGCTCCTCTGAGCTCGAGGCTACGGTGGCCGCGGTCGTTGCTCGCGGCTCCGGCGCTCCCATGACCCCGGACGAGGCCGAAGCGTACTCCGAGCGTGCGCTGACCCTGCTCGAACGCCTGGCTGTCGGTCGCAACCCCATCCTGAACGTCGCGGACTCGGCCTCTTCGCTGATCGGCTCGCTGCCTGTCACCTTCGACCGGACCCAACTGAACGTCGCTCGCGTGCTGAGCTATGTGAACGAGCAGCGTGCCCAGGTCGCGATCGTCGACGCGGCGCTCTCCGCGTCGGATCAGCAACGGATCGAACTCATCCAGATCGCTTCGGCTTCCGCCAAACGATTCGGCAACATGCTCGAAGAGCGTCAGGTGCAGCGGATGATCG
>JANSXG010000230.1 GCA_024743075.1 bacterium
GCGAGAATCGCCTTCACGATCGTCGCCGCGACCTCAGCCAGCTCCATCGGCTTGGCGTCGCCCTTGCCGAGGTCGGTCAGCTCGATCTGCGGCACCTTGACTTCCATCTTGGTCAGCTCGCTCAGGCCGCCGGGGACCGGGGCGAGATCGATGTTCACCGTGACATCCGTGATCAGCACGCGATCGATGGCGAACTTCTTGCCGCCCTCGGCCTTGGGCACATCCGGCTTCGGATCGCCGGATTCGAACCGCTTCAGGTTCTCCATGATTGCTCCGTAGTTGGTCTTGCCGTCGGCCCGCTGCAGGTAGACGCTGATGCCGTCGAGCGTCAGCGTCGGAAGGCTCACCACATCGCTGGTGAGAGAGGCGAGCGCCACGCTCACGCCGCCGTTGCCGAGCGCGAGGAAGTGGGGGGTGTCGAAGCCCTCCGGGTTCGAGACGGTCAGCCCGCCCATGTCGAACTCGCCGCCGAAGACCTTGACGTCTGCGGTGTCCAGCGTGGTCGGCACGCCGAGAGCGTAGGTGCTGCCCCGCTCGATGCCGGTTTTCGCGATCGAGTCGATCATGACGATCGCCACGATCACAACCAGCACAACCAGCCCCACGAGGGCGATGCCCCCGCCCAGAATCACTTTGCCCAGTTTCATTCGTCTTCCCTCCGGCGGCGTCGAGCGAACGCCCGGGCCGTTGCTGTTGGTGCATCCGTCACCATGAGGATACCGGCGCGGCCGCCCAAAATCGTTGATCGATGCTCGAAACCGCCCTCAGACGCTACCCTGCAGGGACCGGCATCCGCCGTCTGCCTCTGAAGCAAGGAACGCCCCATGGCCAAAGCCGTCGTCGATCCCGATGAACTCCGTCGCTTCGCCACCGACCTCAAGCGATTCAACAGCCAGCTCGACCAGCAGATGCGCCAGCTCCACGGGCGTTTGCAGGCCCTGTCGCAAACCTGGCGCGACCAGGAGCAGGCCAAATTCACCGAGGAGTTCGAGGAGACCATGCGCGTCCTGTCGCGATTCGTCGCCGCTTCGGACAACCACATTCCGTTCCTGCTCCGCAAGGCCGAGCGTGCCGAAGAGTACCTCCGCCAGCGCTGATCCCTCCCGGAGCCGCACGCGCACATGAATCAGGGCGCCAACGTCAGATCAATTGAAGCGCTGGGCGAGTTGCGCAGTGCTCTGGCCGTTTACGAGGAGGAGGCCGCGGCGGCTCTTTCGATGGCGGAGGCCGACATCGTGCGCACCATCGACCGAATCCGCGCGCACAATATCCCGCACTGGAAGAAGGAGATTACCCGGCGTGAAGAGATGCTCACCCGGGCCAAGTCCGACCTGGCGCGCGCCCAGATGACCGATCACTCAATGGGCCCCAAGTCCACCGTCGACGAACGCAAGGCGATCGCCAGGGCCCGGCGCGAGGTCGAGGAGGCCCGGATCAAGCTCCGAAACAGCCAGCGTTGGTTCCGGGAACTCGAGAAGCAGTACACCCTCTACAAGGGCCGCGTCGCCCCTATGCAGCGCATGGTTGCCGCCGAAATGCCGAGAGCCCGCCATGATCTTGAGATCATGGCCAGGACGCTGGACGAGTACGTTTCGATCTCGAGTGACGCGGACGGTGCCCCGCAGCAGGCCTCTCGCCCTACCGTGGCATCTTCCGGCGCCTCGGAAGGGCCGAGCCGGCGGGCCTGGAAGGATCTCGCCCCAAGCCGTCGCCTACGCTCGCGTGCCCCGCTGGCCAGCGATTCCGTGGAGGTCCTGCACGCCGGGGCAGGTGCCGTCCGATGGGCGCTTCTGGACGAAGATTCCTCGCGCCGACTTGCGCTTTTGCTGGGCGCGGCTGACGCGATGGAGATCCGCTCGTTTGACCCGGCGCAGGTCGCTCGGTCGCTCGGGTCTGTCGCCGAGATTCCGCCCACCGAGGATCGCGTGGTCATTGACGCCTCCTGGGATCTGGCGTCGCCTACGGTGCTCATGCGCTCCGCAAACGCTCCGCTCGGCGATTCCGGCTGGCTGATCTCGCGATCGGACGTGACGGAGCCGCCGCAGGAGTTGGTCGCGATCCGCGTCGGTGACGCGATAAAGGCCTACCCGGAACTCGCGATCGCCCTCAGCGCCCCACGATCAACCGTCCTGCTGGTCCGAGAAGGCGAACTGATCGCCGTTCAGGACGAGCGGGGCAGGCCGCTTTCGGCGTTCTCCGGCGGTACGCTGGACGATCCGGAGGCTGGGCCTCACGCTGACAGCGACACGGAAGGAGCCCGATGAGTCTGAGAACCGGCATGCACCGCCTGCAGGACGCGACGAAGGCCTTCGAGGTCCGTTGGGACGCGGCACGCGATCAGTGGCACGACCGTCGCTCGCGCGACTTTGAGGCCAAGGTGATCGAGCCGATCCAGCCAGCCGCCCGGGCCGCGATCGCCGCCATGGAACAGATGGCCGAGGTCACCTCCCGCGCCAGACAGGAGTGCTCGTGAACCGGTCCACCTCCCCGCCCGTCTCCGGCCTGGCGTCCTCGCTGCGCGAAGCCGTCGACCTCGCCCGGCGCATGACGCGCGAGCGAGCCGAGGCCCAGACCACGATCGACGAGCAATGGAACAGCGCGACATTCTCCGCGCAGCGCGAACGCGACAAGGTGCTGTCCAAGGCCAAGGCCGATCGCGACGCGATGCTCGAATCGGCCCGGGCTGCGCACGCCGAAGCCATCGAAGCGGAGAATGCCTCCTTCCAGTCCGTGCACGGTGCACTCGAACGCGAGTACCGCTCCAAGGAAGCAACTCTCCGTGAGGGGGCGACCCGCAAGATCAACGCCATCGAGAAGTCGCGCAAGGAAACGAATTGGCTCGCCGAAGAGGTGTCCGAGTCCGACATCCGCCAGGCCCGTGAGGCCTTGAACGACACAACTGACGGATTAAAGAAACTCGAGACCGAACTCGCGGAAAGCATCGAAGGGGTTCACGCGGACCTCGACCAGTTCGGCCTCTTCGAGCCCGACGCCGCTCGGCGGATTTCTCCGCAGTCGATCGACTTTGATCAGGATCCCCAGAAGACCGAGGTGAGCAGCGAGTCCGGCTCGGGTGAGGAAACCGCAGCCGCGAGGGCGGCGCTCGACGACGCGAAGTCCGTCGCTGATTCCATCAGCGCATGCAAGCCTGCGAGGTTCTCTCAGAGTTCCGCGCTGATTATCACCGGTACGATTCTTGCCCTCGTCGGCGCCGGCGGCGGACTCGCCATCAATCCCGACAACCTCGCTCCCTTTGTCGGCGGCGGTGCGATTCTGGGTCTCATCCTGACCGGCGCCCTGGCTCTGATGCTGCGAGGTCGTGCCCGGTCTCGCCTCGACGAGCTCTACGCTGAGTTCGAGACCGCTGCCCAACGCACCACCGCCCGCATCAAGCGTGAACGAGACCAGGCCATCGC
>JANSXG010000090.1 GCA_024743075.1 bacterium
CGGGTGCCTTTGCCCGCAGCCAGGATGAGTGCAGAGAATGACTTCATAAGCAGATCGTGCGCTTCCCCGCCCGGATCAATGGACGAAAAGCTGGCCCGCAGGGATTCGAACCCCGACCGACTGGACCAAAACCAGCTGTGCTACCGTTACACCACGGGCCAGTGGTGATTGCGAACAGGTATTGCCCGCTCGCGTAAACCTCCGATGTCGTGCCCAATGGAGACTGGGCGGGTGAACCACGTTGCGCGGTTCACCTTCGAACGACGAAGGCGACCGCGGCTGACTCTCCCAAGAGCTGGACCGTGCCAAGCCGCGTCGGCACGACCCTTACCCGCGCCTCGTCGGCTTGACGCCGACTCGTCACGGGAGGCTCCACTTCGTGGAGAGGGACGGTGAGTGTATCGAAACGACGGATCGACCGCCAGCAAGCGGGCCGTCAGCAGGATCAGTCGGGGGTCTCGGACTCGCTATCGGGTTCGGACTCGAGTCGGAGGGCCTCGGCGCTGATCAACTCGTAGCAGGTGGCGAGCAGACCCACCAGGGGGAATTTGCCCTCCTCGAACGGGCTCGGACCGAGGCGACGGAGGAGCGGGTAGCTGATTTCCGGCTTGCGAATGGGTATTTCGAGGCCGCGCAGCTCCGGCCCGGCGTCCCAGAACGACCCGGCCATGGCTTCCAAGGGTGCCTCGACGTCCCCGGTTTCCGACGGCGGAGGCGGGCTGAACGCGGGGACGAGGCCGGTCGTCGAACTGGTGACCGCCCGGCGTTGGCGCAGTCGCTCGATGACCTGATCGCGGGCGATGCCCCGCAGGTCGAGCAGGATGAACGGGTCTGCATCGACGGCCTCGGTCAGGAGCATCGCGAGGCAGGCGCCGTGCTTGCACGGCTGGGCTTCGTTGCAATTGCATGTGACCGAGATGGTCTCGCCCTCGGCGGGCGCCAGAGCCGCACCGTGCTGTCGGAAGACCGCGTCGATCTCGTTCGGGAACTCGCCTGACAGCAGGCGGGCGTTCAGGAGCGGATCGGAGACCAGGGCGTCGATCACCTTCTCCCACTGTTCGATCGTGACCTGCTCGAGGGAGATGCTGGCTTCGTACGCTTTGAACCGACGCCCCTGCACTTCGGCCTTGATCGCTCCGACCTCGATCTTGAACGCCCGGGTCTGGCCCCTCTGCGCGTAGTCGCGGAAGGCCTCGGCCCGGACTTCCTCTGAAAACGTCCCGTTGATCGCTCCGACGAACGGAGCCGCGAACGGCGACAGACCCTCGGGCGGCCATGAATCCGCACCGACTTTGAGACCGGCACGAACCCGACGGGGGTACTCCGCGCGTTCCGGTGTGCGCCGGGTGAACCCGGATTCGGTGGAAGCACGCTTGCCGCCGGGCTTGCGGATGTAGGCGGAGAGATCGTCCTTCGGTGTCTCGGCTTCCTTGGCCCGCTTCTGCATGGCGGCGTACCGCTCCATTGCGCTCATGGGCTTGTCGTCGCTCGGGTTGGAGTCGTTCTTCGTGGGCATGGGGTGTCTTCGAGCCGTCAGTTGGCGGCGTCCTCGAAGTCTGCAGCGCTCGGCACGAACTCCGAGAGCGGCTCGTCGTAGGCGTCCGGACGCAGCTGGAGCACGTCGCGGAGTTGCGCGGTGGAGAGTTCGGTGAGCCAGTCCTCGCCGGCGCCGATGATGTCCTGCGCGAGGGCGACCTTGGACTCGATCATCTGGTCGATGCGCTCTTCGAGCGTGCCGCCAACCATGAACTTGTGCACGTTGACGGTCTTCTTCTGGCCGATGCGGAACGCGCGGTCGGTCGCCTGATTCTCGACGGCGGGGTTCCACCAGCGATCGAAGTGGAACACATGCGACGCGGCGGTGAGGTTCAGACCCACGCCACCGGCCTTGAGCGACAGAAGGAAGATCGGCGCCGAGCCATCGGCCTTCTGGAACCGCTCAACCATCTTCTCACGCTGCTTCTGGGGCACGCCGCCGTGCAGGAACAGCACGTCGCGGTCGAACGTGTGGCGGATCATCGCGCTGAGCAGGTGGCCCATCTGGCGGAACTGGGTGAACACCAGCGCCTGGTCGCCTCCGGAGATGACCTCATCGACCATCTCGAGCAGGCGGATGCACTTGCCCGATCGGGAGGCCTGCGGGACGCCCTCGGCGAGTGTGATCTCGTCGTCGTCGGTTTCCTTGAGCAGGAGCGTCGGGTGGTTGCAAATCTGCTTGAGGCGGATGAGCGTAGTGAGCACGATGCCGCGCCGCCGGATGCCCTCGGCGCGTTCGACCTCGCCGAGCATCTCCTTGACGGTGGCTTCGTACATCTGGGCTTGCTCGGTCGTGAGGCGACAGAACTCCTTGGACTCGAGCTTCTCGGGCAGGTCGGAGATGACCGTCGGGTCCGTTTTCAGGCGACGCAGGATGAACGGCTGAACGAGTTGGCGGAGCTGCTGGGCCCGCTGTTTGTCGCGGTAGCGTTCGACCGGGATGGAGAACGTGCGTCGGAACTCGCCGGGCGTTCCGAGGAAGCCGGGGTTGCAGAAATCGATGATCGACCAGAGCTCACTCAAACGATTCTCGAGCGGCGTACCGGTGAGGGCGATTCGGCGCGGGGCGTCGAGTTGGCGGACCGCCTGCGACTGCTTCGCCGAGGGGTTCTTGATGTTCTGCGCTTCGTCGAGCACCACGCGGTGCCAGTGGACCTGACCGAGCATCTCGCGGTCGCGGTGGGCGAGGGCGTAGGTCGTGATGGTCACGTCGTGTTCGCCGGCGGCCTTGACGAATTCTTCCCCGGTCTCGCGGTCGGCGCCGTGGTGGATCATCAGACGCAACGAGGGCGCAAACTTGCGGGCTTCGCGCATCCAGTTGCCGACGATCGACATCGGGACGACCAGCAGCGTCGGTCCGACCGGGTCTTCCTTGAGGCCCGCTTCGATCGCGGCCTTGTGCTGGTTTCTCTCAAGAACGAGCAGCGCGATGAGTTGAATCGTCTTGCCGAGACCCATGTCGTCGGCCAGACAGGGACCGAGCCCCATCTGGTCGAGGAACGCCAGCCACGACAGCCCCTTCTGCTGGTACGGACGCAGTTCGCCCTTGAAACCCTCGGGCACATCGAGCAGCGTCATGGATCGATTCTCCATGTCGCTGAGCAGCGTGGCGGCCCAGCCTGTCGCGTCGATCCCGAGGATCGGCAGGCCGGCCTGGGACATCCCGCCGCCGAACGCCATACGCAGAGCGTCGCCGATCTTCATCTGCCCGCCCGGGTTGGCGTGGATGAACTCGACGGCGGCTTTCACGTCTTCCGGGCGGACCTCCACCCACTGACCGTTGATGCGCACGAGCGGCGATTTCTGGTTCGCGAGATTCTCAAACTCCTTGAGCGTCAGTGGGTTGTCGCCGATGGCGAGGTTCCACTCGTACGACACCAGCGCGTTCAGACCGAGGCGGGCAGCTCCCACCGCTCCCGGCGTGCCGCCGGCGTTGCCATCGGGATCGAGTTCCGGGGATTGGATGGAAAGGCGACCGCCTATGCGCGCGGCGGGTGTATCCCACCAGAGCGGTCGCTCGACGCCGAAGCCCTGCTCTTCAAGAAGCGGCGCGACCTCGCGGAGGAACTCGTAGGCCTTGGTCGTCGGCAGATCGACGATAGTCGGCTCGGACTCGCTGAGCGCCGCTTCGAGAGGCTTGTACAAGCGAGCGGCCCGGGCGAGTTCGGCGAGGATCAGTTCCTTCGGGTTGTCGAGTCGCAGCCCCTCGATCGTGCAGGAGTCGCCACGCAGCACCCAGAGGTCTTCGGCTTCGAGGATCGCGTTTGGGTTCTCGACCGACTGCAGCGAGAACGTGATCGACCAGAGCACTTCGTCGCCGGGCGTGCCGAAGACCTGATCGTCGGCGTCGTCAAAGAGCAGCGGTTCGTGGAGCGAGAGGCGCAAACGCCACTCGCCGGAGATGCCTCGGTCTTCGAGGCCTCCCACCCAGTGACGAACGCTCCGGAACATCCTTGCCGGATCGCTCGGCGCGGCGTTGACATCGCCGGACTGGTCGAGCAGGCCGCGCAGCCATTCAACATGCGGATCCCCGGGCTGGGCCCGTTTCCCGGCGAGCGATGTGCTCATCGCCTCGCCGCGGAGCACACGACGGGAGGCGTGATCGACGATCGAACCGATGAACGAGGTGGTGATCGCCCAGGCTCCGTGCTCCAGATCGTCGATTTGGGCTCGCGCTACGGCGGGCATGGAGCGGAGCAATCTCGTCACACGCTCGGCTGTCGCTTCATCGCTGAACCACGGTCGCCAGGCCGCCTGCAACTGCCCGCTGTCGTCCTGCAGGAGCATCGGGACGAATCGCTGCTCGACCAGAAGCGCGACGCCGAGGCGGGCGGCGCTGAGGAACCAGCGAGCCGAATCGCCGATGTGCACAATGTGCGCTGAGCCCGCCGACATGCTCGGATGGGCTTCTTCATCGAAGGCCCGGTCGTGATCGCGGACCGAGAGTTCCGAGAGCCGTTCGAGGAGGCGGGGCGCGCGGTCGGCGTCGATGGCTACGGTCTGGATCTCCCAGTCGCCAAAAGAGGCCGCCTCGACCAGTTCACTCTGACGCGTGGCGTGGCCGGTCCAGTGCGCGAGCTGCGGCGACTGGAAAGGACGCCCGTCGTGCTCCGGGAGGCGAAGAGTCAGCGACGCGGGCTTCGCGTCGGCGTGCTCGCCCAGAAGAGGACGGAGCAGTTCGAGGAGTTCCGCAGACGCAACCGTCGCCGGGTGCGGGCGGTTCTCGCCCTGAATCTCGGGGCGGTCATCGGAGCATCCGTGAAGGGATGAACGTTCGGCCCACAGGTGGAGCCTGCCCTTGCTGGCGTTGGCGTGCAGGACCAGCAGGGTCTGGGCGGATTCCGTCTTCGGGGTGCTCGGCATCGGTTCCTGGCGTGTGGCCCGCGTCGGGCTGAGGAAGCGGCGTTTGGCGGCGCTGCTGTGCGAATGGGAACCCTGGGATTCGAACCCAGAACCAACGGCTTAAAAGGCCGCTGCTCTACCGTTGAGCTAGATTCCCTCTTCCCGCAAGGGCGAAACCCGCGCGAAGAGGCAAAGTGTAACCAAACTGCTCTTGCCAGTCAGCCCGTCGGTGCTGATCTTCCTGTCGATCACCAACACCGCGCGGATACACTCCGTTCATGCGTCAGCATTCGAAGCCATTCGACCCACGCGAGCCGGTGCCGGGATGGACGGTCGAACGCCACCTCGACGCGTTTGCCACAGGGTATTTCCCGATGGCCATCAGCCATCTGGAACTCGACCTCATCGGCGGCGAGCACGGCGCGAGCGAAGACGAATGGCTCGAATTGGCCCGCAAGGACCCTCAGGCCGTCGGCATCGATAACACCCAGCGTGAGATCGGTGAAGTGCACTGGTACATGCCCCGCTTCCGGGCGGTGCTCCCGCTCACGCCGGAAGACGGACTCCATGTGCCCAGAAAGATCAACAAACTGCTCCGTCGGGGACAGTTCGAGTTCCGAACAGACGGCGAATTCGAGGAAGTCGTCCGACGCTGCTCTCGGACCCGCGCCGACACGGATCGCCCATGGATCGACCGCCGCATCTTTGCGATGTACCAACACCTGCACTCCGCTGGCCACGCGCATTCACTGGAGGCTTGCCGACGCGATCCGGGCACCGGCGAACTCGTCCTGGTCGGAGGCGTCTACGGCCTCTCAATCGGCTCGATCTTCTTCGCCGAATCCATGTTCCATGACCCGCGTCCGCGTCTGGAGACCGGTGAGCCAGACCCGCTCGACGGCTCGAACGCGTCGTCCTGCGCACTCATCCGCCTCTGCAGACACCTTCAGGATTGCGGCTACACGGTTCTGGATGTGCAAATGAAGAACGATCACACGCAGCGGTTCGGCGTGATCGAAATGCACCACCGGGCGTTCGATCGGGTGCTCGACCACGCGGTGCGCGATGAGGATCGCTGGCAGCCACTCGAATCGACCTGACCTACGCCTCGACGCGCCGCACCCGTCGCTGCCTGCTTCTCCACCACTTCCGGTCTCTCACGCGCAGCTGCTTTGGCAGCGCCTGCGGATCCGGGAAGCGACCGGGAGCGGATTCTGGCTGCTCCAGCCCCGTCATGAGCATCTCACGGACCGAACGCACCTGCTCCTCGGAGTACCCCTCAATGCCGATCTCGACCGTGGCGGGGTCGTCTCGCCAACGGTAGGAGCGGAACAGCCGATCCCAGATCGACAGCACCGCCGAGAAATTTGAGTCCGTCTCCGGCTCCCATTGAGAGTGATGGATCACGTGCATGTGTGGTGTAACGATGAACACGCGCATCACGCGATCCACCCAGACCGGCAGGCCGACATCGGCGTGGTGGAACATCGCGACCGGGAGCAGGACGAGGTTGTAGAGCAGCACGTGCTCAATCGACACGCCGAGGATCGCGTAGACCGGGAGCGAAAGCAGGCACTGGACCGCGACCTCGCAGAAGTGAAAGCGCATCGCGACGGTCGCCTCGAACTTGTCCGCGTTGTGATGGAGGACGTGGAACCGCCAGAGCAGCGGGACCTTGTGGGCCATCACGTGAAAGGCGTAGTGCCAGAAATCGAGCAGGCAGAACGCCACGATCGCCAGCACCACCGCTCCCCACGCCCCGCTCGGCACGAGCGGCGCCACCCAGTTGATCACCCCGAAGTCCACGCGCCCGGTCCATTGCGTGACCAGCAACGTAAGCCCGGCGAACAGGCCCGCGATGACCCCGTTCGGCACCGCCAGAAACAGGTTGCGCAACCGAAGACTCCACGGCACCCGCTGTTCGCCGTGCGGCCAGATCGATGGCACGATCGCCTCGGCGATCCACAGAACCCCGAGCACCGCAGCGGCCACGAACGGCGTCAGTAACTGGAACTCCTCTCGCATGACCCTTCAGACGTCCTTTCTGCCGCGATACGGCGTCGCGACATCGGACGGTAGGTTTCCCGAACATGAGTGTCTGGCCGGGACGGGGCCCGACTCCCCTACGAAACGGTCGGTTTTCCCGAGTGCCGACCGCGGAAACACCGGTTTCGATGCGTCGTTCTCGGTACGATGCCCGGCCCGCGCTTCCGCCTGAGGCAGACCGGGCTCCCCTTAAACGCATCCGATCTCTGGAGAACAGGCCGCCATGGCGACCGAAGCTGGAATTGTTGGCCTCCCCAATGTGGGCAAATCGACGCTGTTCAACGCTCTCACCGCGGCGGGCGCGCTCGCCGCGAACTACCCGTTTGCGACGATCGAGCCGAACGTCGGCATCGTCAACGTGCCCGACCCCCGGTTGAAGGTGATCGCCAGCTACATCCCGCCCCAGAAGTTGATCTACGCCGCGCTGCGCCTCGTGGACATCGCCGGCATCGTCGCCGGCGCGAGCAAGGGCGAGGGCATGGGCAACAAGTTTCTCAGCCACATCCGCGAGGTGGACGCGATCTGCCACGTCGTCCGGTGCTTCGAGAAGGCACCCGGCGGCGAGGACATCACCCACGTCTCGGGCAAGGTCGATCCGATCAGCGACATCGAGACCATTGACACCGAACTGCTGCTGGCCGACCTCGAAACCGTCGAGAGTGCCCTGCCCAAGGCCGAGCGCGCGGTGAAAGGCAAAGACCCCGAGGCGATCATCCGCCTGTCCGTGCTGAAGAAGCTGCAGCCGGTGCTGGCCGAAGGCCGCCCGGCGCGTGTGCTCGTGGAACAGAACGCCTTCGAGACCGCCGACGAGCGCCGGGCCCTGAAGAGCCTGGGCATGCTCAGCGCCAAACGGGTGCTCTACATCGCGAACGTGGACGATTCGGACGTTTTGGGAGAAGGGCCGCTGGCGCAGCAGGTCCGCGAGCACGCCGCGAAGGAAGGCATGCAGGTCGTTCCGGTCTGCGCAAAGATCGAGTCCGAGCTCGCTGAACTGGACGAGGCCGATCGAGACGAAATGCTCGCAGACCTCGGTCTCGACGAACCGGCGCTGCACAAGGTTGCCCGCGCCATCTACGAACTGCTCGGCCTGCAGTCGTACTACACCGCCGGCGAGAAGGAGGTCCGTGCCTGGACCATCCCGACCGGCGCGACCGCACCGCAGGCGGCGGGCGTGATCCACACCGACTTCCAGCGTGGCTTCATCCGCGCCGAAACCTACAGCGTGAACGATCTGGTCGAGCTCAAAAGCGAAAAGGCCATCCGCGAAGCCGGGCGTATGCGAGTCGAGGGCAAGGAATACATCATGCGCGACGGCGATGTCGTGCACTTCCTGTTCAACACCTGAACCGCCGGATCATTCCGGGTCGACAATCGCCTCGAGTTCGACTTCGACGAGCGCGTTCGGAGCCGCGAGCCCCTTGATCTCGATCATCGTGGCGACCGGGGCGACATCGCCAAAGAACTCGCGGTGCCCGCGTCCGACCTCGTCTTGATCACGCAGGTGCAGGATGTACATCCTCGTCCGAACGACGTCTCCGCGTGAAGACCCGACCTGCTTCATCGCGCGCTCGATCTTCTCAAGCGCCGCGATCGTCTGGAGGTACGGCGAGTGAGCGTGAAGGACCTCGCCGTTTTCGTCGACCGCCAGCGTGCCGGCGGCGAAAACGTGGTTGCCCTTGCGGACAACGCGGCTGTAGCCGACCCGCTGCTCCCAGATGCTCCCGCTGGAGATGTTCCGGCGTTCCATAGCTGAGCCCTCAGACCAGTCGCTGCGTGCGCGGGCGCTTCGGTGACAGAAGTGAATTGTCGATCGGCCCGCGGGAGGCGACGAACACGGCGCGACTCAGCGCCTTCTTGTTCTCATCGGAAGCCGAAGGCGGGGAGCTTTCCCAGTCCAGCGGAAACTCCGGGTGCGCCGGCTGTGTCAGCGGGTAGTAGACGTGCTCGAAGTGCTCACGCAGCCGCGCTTCAACCCACGGACGGGTCGGGCGACAGCCGTAGCCGCTGACCGCCTGCGACGCGTGGGCCTGCGTCTCTTCCACTGTGTTCAGCGCCTCGTTCTCGCCGAAACTCACGCACAGTTCGACCAGCATCATCTCGCCGGCGCAGCCGGCCAGGTACCGGATCGCTTCGGTCGGGTCGGACAGGTGATAGAGCAGCCCGTAGCAGTGCACGATGTCGTAGCCGGAGGGCGAACCCGCCGGCGGATGCTCCAGATCGATCGCTTCGAGCGTCACACGGCCATCGCCGGCGAACCGCTCGCGCATCACGCTCAGGTTCTCCTCGCGCGGCTCCGATGCGTGCACGCTGCAGCCACGGTCGAGATAGAACTGCGTGTGATCGCCGATTCCCGCGCCCGGCTCGAACACCCGCTTGTTCACCAGATCGAGCCCGAGCGACGCGAGGTGCTCGAGGCGCCGGGCGGTGTGGCGCAGGTAGTGGTTCGAGTGGAACACCTCGGTCGGTGTCTTGCGATGCTTGGACTTCGTGAGCAGACCCATCGGTGCTTCCTCAGAGGCTTAGAGGCGGGTGACGTCGGCCGAGTAGTTCGGAGACTCTTTGGTGATGCGGATGTCGTGCGGGTGGCTCTCCACCATCGAAGCCGAGGTGATCCGAACGAACTGGGCGTGCTGCCGGAACGCGTCGACCGTCTCGCAGCCGCAGTAACCCATCGCTGAACGCAGGCCGCCGACGAGTTGGTAGACGTAGTCGGACAGCCGCCCGCGATACGACACCAAGCCCTCGACGCCCTCCGGCACAAACTTGATCTGCGCCAGATCGCCGCGCCGATTGGCCTCGGTGATCTTGTCCGACTGGCCGTAGCGATCCGCGGAACCCGCGAACATCGCGCCCTCCGAGCCCATGCCCCGGTACGTCTTGAACCGGCGTCCCTGGCTGATCACCAGCTCGCCCGGGGCCTCGTCCAGGCCCGCGAAGAGCGAGCCCATCATCACTGTGTTCGCGCCCGCCGCGATGGCCTTGGCGATGTCGCCCGACTGGCGGATACCGCCGTCGGCGATCACCGGCACTCCGGCGTCTTTGCACACGCTCACCGCGTTCATCACCGCCGTGATCTGCGGCACGCCAACGCCCGTGACCACCCGCGTCGTGCAGATCGAGCCCGGACCGATGCCGACCTTCACGGCGTCCGCGCCGGCGTCGATCAACGCCCGCGCTGCCTCGGCCGTCGCTATGTTGCCGGCGATCACCTGCAGGTCCGGCCACTTCGCCTTGACCTGACGGACTGTCTCGAGCACATTCTCGGAATGCCCGTGCGCGGTGTCCACGGTGACGACGTCGACCTCGGCAGCGATAAGTGCTTCGAGGCGGTCAAACTGGAAGACCCCCACTGCCGCACCGCAGCGCAGGCGTCCGCGGCTGTCGCGACAGGCACGAGGAAATCGCTCGACCTGATCGAGGTCGCGCATCGTGATCAATCCAGCCAGGTTGAAGTCATCATCAACGAGGATCAGCTTCTCGACCTTGGCCTTGTGCAGCAGGCGACCGGCATCCGCGAGCGTCGTCGTGGGCGGAGCGGTCACGAGGTTGTCCTTGGTCATCACATCGCGGACGAGCTGCGAACCCGAGTCGATGTACTTGAGGTCGCGCTCGGTCAGGATGCCGACGACCTTGCCGCCGGTCCGCAACCCGAGGTCGCCGCCCTCCACAACCGGGAAGCCGCTGACGTTGTGCTCGTACATCGCCTGGCGTGCCTCGGCGATGGTGTTGTCCGGGCCGAGCGTGATCGGGTCGGTGATCACGCCGTTCTCGGATCGCTTGACCTTGCTGACCTCGAGCGCCTGCGCCTCGGGCGGCATGTTCTTGTGGATGATGCCGATGCCGCCCTCCTGGGCAAGAGCGATCGCCAGCGAGGACTCTGTCACGGTGTCCATCGGTGCCGAGACCAGCGGGATGTTCAGCCGGATGCCGCGCGTGAGTTGGGTCGCGACGTTGACAGTCCCGGGGGTCACCGTGCTGTGACGCGGGACGAGCAGGACATCGTCGAACGTGACGGCCTCGCCGAGGAACTTGTGCTGCATGGGATGGGCGTGGAGCGGATCGAGCGTCGCTGCGTAGTCTTCCATCTGCAGATTCTCGCCGAGCCGACCGACAGCGTCAAACCCGATGCACGCCGGTTCGTGTCAAATCAACCACATCGCCGATTCAAGGTGTTATGCCCGTTTCTTCGCCCGTCATCGGGATCACGACGCTGGTGGATGAGCCGAACACTCGCATCCGCCGCGCCTACGCCGACGCCGTGTTCCGCGCCGGTGCCACACCGATCCACCTCCCCGTCCCCCGCCCCGAAGACCGCGACCGCGCCGTCGCCCGCTATCTCGACCTCTGCGACGGCTTCGTGCTCACCGGGGGCTTCGACCCCGCAACGGAGCGCTACGGCCAGCCGACCGACCCGCGTGTCACCCGCGAACACCCGGACCGTCAGGCCTTCGAGGAGGCGCTGCTGAACGCCCTTGACCAACGGGCACGGACCCCGGTCCTCGGCGTCTGCCTGGGCATGCAACTCATGGCTCTCCACGCCGGCGGCACGCTCAATCAGTGGATGAGCGACACCGTGCCTTCCCACGCGGCGCACTACGACGACCATGTCCACCGAATCATCCCGGAGATCGATCCCGCACCAATCGCCGCGGGAGAGGTCACGAGCTGGCACCGACAGTCCGTCAGCGACCCCGGGCGCCTCCGGGTCGTCGCTCGCGCTGAGGACGGCGTCATCGAGGCGGTCGATCTGCCCGATCGCGCGTTCTACCTCGGGGTCCAGTGGCACCCGGAGCGCACCCGCCATGATGCCCTCGGCGACGCGATCTTCCGGGCGCTGGTCGAGCACTGTCGCCAGCCCGCTTCGCGCTGACCGGCTACATTCGCACCATGCCGAAGCAGACCAACCTGTTCACCGTTCGCCCGGATTCGCCGCTCGTCGCCCCATCCATTCTCTCCGCCGATTTCGCATCCCTCGGCGAAGACTGTCGCCATGTGCTCGACGCAGCGCCCGATGGAGCGGGCGCCGACCTGCTCCACATCGATGTCATGGACGGCCATTTCGTACCGAATCTCACGATGGGCCCAGCCCTCGTGAGATCGCTCCGGGATGCGCTGCCCAAGGCGTTTTTCGACGTCCATGTGATGGTCACCGACCCGGTTCAGTATGTGGAACCCTTCGCCGAAGCGGGTGCGAACCATCTGACCTTCCACATCGAACCCGTGCTCGACCCGCGGGCGGGGACCGGCATGTCACCCCTGAGCGGAGACGGCGAGGGCTACGACCCCCTCGAGGTCACCCGGGCGTGCCACGACGCCGGCATGACCGCCGGCATCGCCATCAACCCGCCGACGCCGATCGACCACCTGCTCGAGCGGCTTGACCTCATCGAGGCCGTCGATCTGGTTCTGATCATGTCCGTCAACCCCGGTTTCAGTGGACAGGCGTTCATCGCCGAGACGCTGGACAAAGCCGCGGCAATCAAGCCAAAACTCCGCGAGGACCAACGCCTCCAGATCGATGGTGGGGTCAAGCCCGACAACGCATCGATCATTCGGGCAGCCGGCATCGACGTCCTTGTCGCGGCTTCGGCGATTTTCTCTGTTGAGCCCGGCAAACGCGCGGGGGTCGTGGCCTCGATTCGGGGCTGATACAGCCAAAAACGTCCGATACGACGCCCGATAACATCGCATATACCTTTCAGAATCCGTACACAATCAACGACCAAGACTGGATGGACCTTGGATCGTCTGCCGATGCGCTGGTACCCTTTGCCTCAATCCGGTCCGACCCGGACCTAACGCGAGACCGCGACCTCCTCCTCACATGGCCAAGACCAGCACATTTCGCCTCCTGCTGATCCGCTGCGCCCAGACCGAGTGGGACGCTGTCGGTCGGCTGCAGGGGAGCGCCGACCTGCCGCTTTCTGAACAAGGTCGCGCCTGGGCCAGCGGGCTGGGCGAGCGCCTTGCCAGCGACGAAGACGCCCTGCCGAAGCCCGGCCTCGTCCTCCACGCTTCGGACGAGGCATCGACCGAGACCGCCTCGATCCTCGCTGGCCCTTCAAAGGCACGCACGAAGGCGATTCCCGAGTTCAGCGCGATGTCGCTCGGCCTCTGGGAAGGCCTGCGCCGCGAAGAACTCACCGAGCGCCATCCCAAGAATTTCAGCCAGTGGCAGTCCGACCCCGGCTCGATCAACCCGCCCGAGGGCGAGGCTCTTTCCACGGTCCAGACCCGCGTCCTCGCGGCCATCGCCCGCGCCGCCGACAAGCACCCGAAGAAGCGGGTCGCGATCGTTCTCCGCCCGATCGAGTACGAGCTCGTCCGGCGTGTCATGATGTCGTTGACCGGCGTCGAATCGTCCGCGCCAGCGGAACCGTTCTGGCCGAAACCCGACGAAGGCTCAACCGTCGAACTGTTCACCATCAACCCGGGCGACCTCCAGGGCCTGCTCGGACAGACCAAGGCAAGCGCATGACTCAGGCCGCTCCAAAGACATGGAACGAACTGAAATCCCCCACCACCGGCAGAGTCCCCGAAGGGCTCTGGCTCCGCTGCCCTGCGTGCTCCAGCATGATCTACCGGAAGCAGATGGAGTCGAACCTCAAGGTCTGCCCGGAATGCGAGCACCACTTCCGGGTCGGCGGCGCGCAGCGCGTCCGGCAGCTCGTCGACGACGGCTCCTTCGAGCCGATGTTCACCAACCTCACCACCATCGACCCGCTGAAGTTCACGGACATCGTTCCGTATAAGGACCGCCTTAAGAAGGAACAGGCCAAGACCGGCCAGCTCGAGGGCTGCCAGGCCGGGCACGCCTTCATCAAAGGCCGTGCCGTCATGCTCGCGGTGCTCGACACCGACTTTTTCATGGGCTCGCTGTCCTCGGTCGTCGGTGAGAAGCTCACCCGCGCGATCGAACACGCGCTTGAGAACGACCTGCCGCTGATCATCGTCTCCGGCTCGGGCGGCGCCCGCATGCAGGAGTCGACGCTCAGCCTTATGCAGATGGCCAAAACGTCCGCCGCCCTCGCGAAATTCGACGACGCCGGGGGCCTGTTCATCAGCGTCCTGACCGACCCGACCTACGGCGGCGTCACCGCGTCCTTCGCGATGCTCGGCGACATCCACCTCGCCGAACCCAAGGCTCGCATCGGTTTCGCCGGCGCACGCGTGATCCAGCAGACCATCCGGCAGGAACTGCCCGAGGGATTCCAGACCGCCGAGTTTCTGCTGAAGGCCGGCATCGTCGATCGGGTCGTGCCGCGGCGCGAACTGCGCAACGAGATCGCACGC